>JAMOQF010000055.1 GCA_027064125.1 Acidobacteriota bacterium | reverse complement strand
TGGATCTATTGATTTTATAAAACGTTTTCATGAAAAATTCATGAAAAAATGCAATCTAAAAAAACTGAAAAATTACTCTACCTTTGATGATAAAAACAAACTCTTCTCCTTAATAAAACCTAAAAAAACAGTATAAAACTTAAAATTACCTGAAGGAAAATTAAATAAAAAAACTAATGGAAAACAATATTTTAAAAAGTCTAATCTTCTAATCTCTAACCCTTAAATTAAGATAAAATTAAAACTTCATCAATTTAAAACATAAAAAAAACAATTTAACTTAAACCATTAACATACAAAAATAACACATTAAATACACTCCATTACATCAAAAAAACCTTTCCCATACTTCAACCTCTTTTATCCTCATCTAAATATAAGTACTAAAATACACAAATACATAAATATCTGCTTGCCAGACACCCATTTTAATACACCTGATCTTATCTAAAAATAAAATAAATTGCCCGGCACATTTAATAACATTCAACAACAAATTAATCAAAATCGTGCCTGGCACCTTTTATGAGGAAATCTATAAATTCATCGGAAGCGTTGGGACATTTTATCACCTTATATTCAAGGATACCAAGATCATGTGCAATTTTTTCATATTCAATTTCAAGTTCATAAAGGGTCTCAATATTGTCCACCACAAAGGAAATAGGATAAATAATTACTTTCTCACCTTCCAATTTTTTCAACACATCTTCAAGAGCAGGTCCCACCCATTTAACAGGTCCCAACCTTGACTGATAGCCAAGCACTATATTTTTAAAGTTCGCTCCCATTTTTCCTAATTTTTTACTTAAAATTTCCACATGCTCTTCAACTTCCTCTTTATAAGTATCTCCATATTCAATAAATTTTTCAGGAATTGAATGGGCAGAAAATAAGAGTATAAAATCACCACAATCCCTATCACCTACGTAATCCAATATCCCTTTGCAAATTAAATCATTATAATCTTCCTCTTTATAAAATGGCTTCATAACTTTTATTTCAAAATTTAAATTAAACTTATCTACCCATTTATAAAAATCATCAATTGATGACTTCACAGTGGAAATAGAGTTATGTGGATAAAGAGGAAGAAGAAAAACTTCCTCAATCCCCCTTCCTTTCATTTTCTTTATAACATCATAACTAAAAGGAGGTAAATACCTGAAGGCTATAAATACCTCATCATCTATTTTTTCCCTCATTTTGTCTCTTATTTTAAAAGTTATTTCTTTTAAAGGAGACCTTCCACCAATTTCCATATAGTTCTTATATGCCCTATTGACCCTAATATTTGCAATAAAACTTGAAACAGCCAACCTTAAAAAATTATTCTTAATGGGCAGAATATTCCTGTCATAGAACATGTTTTTCAAAAAAAGTTTCAATTCTTCCCTATTTTCAGCTCCACCCATTGACAGTAAGACAATTCCCTTCTTTACCACAATTAATTACCACCTATTTTACTCTTATTTTAACATCTCCCACGCCTGAAACTATTTTCAAATAGAGTTTCTTATCCTTTTCCTTAAATCCCCTTGTAATATACAAATGCTCATTGGACTTTTCAAAAACATCATAATCAACCGAAACAGATGAAGTATATTTGCTTCCTACAACCCTAGCCTCTACAGCAACACTTTCTGGAAAAAATATTTCAACATCTCCGACGCCACTTTCTACCTTTCCCCTAACTTCTCCTTTCCATCTATCACCAACTTCAATATGGCAATCTCCAACACCTCCTGTACATTCAAATTCCTTACAATTTAAATTTCCAAGCCCAATAAAGCTCAAATCCCCAACACCATTTTTTATGGTAATACCTTCACACACCATTTCATTTTTCTCTTTACAAAAAATATCAGTATCCCCAACCCCTGTCTTTATATTAAAACTCTTCACTTTAAGTCCAGTTAAATCTATATTGCCATTTCCAACACCAACCCTTATATCAAAAGAAACTGGAACTTTTTTAGAAACGAAAAGTGTAATGGTGGAATTCAAGTGCTTTGAAGATTTTCTACCTTCAAGGGTAATTGTTAAGTCATTTCTTGTAAAATCATAATGGAGTTTTTGATTGGCATCGTCATATACCACCTCAAGTTTAAAAAGTTTTTTACTATTAGTTTCAATGGGAGCTATCTTTAAATCAGCAACCCCCGATTTACAAGTAATATTAAGACTTTTTTCCCCTGAAAAATTAACTTCCTTTTGAAATATCGATTTATGAGGTGGATTCATGTAAAATTCTTCAACACATCCCGTCAAAAAAAATATTGAAAATAACAGTAAGATTAAAAATGGCAAAAATTTTCTCATCCTTTACCTCCTTCAAGAAATCAACGGTTAAAATATATATTTCCATAAGTGGAATTGCAGACCACATTTTTAGATATATTCTTATTAAAAATTGTAAAATAACTATTTGCACCCTTTTTTAAGACTTTGTTAGAAAAATCACGAGGAACAAATATTTTTCCAAAAGATGCTGAAAATTTATAGTTTAATTTAAGTCCTTTATCCACAGAAAGATAAATATTTCCATTTTTAGCAAAAAGAGAAACACTTTTTAAGTTCTTATTTATTCCATATTTCAAATCTCCACCAAAATTCTTTATTACCACATTTCTACCACAATCTACACCTTGAAAAGATCCAAATTTATTTTCAACAAAGGTGGTACCAGAAACATTTTTTACAAAAAAATCACTATTTTTCCCTGTGATCTCAATATCCTTCATCACATTAAAAATTCTAATCTTTAAAAATTCAGACTTACCGGTAATTTTGCCATTAACTTTATCCATCTCAAGAGAATCAGATTTCCCAACAAATGAAACATTTCCTTTTACATCATAAATATTTACCTCTCCAAACTTAAACTGCATATCAATATTCCCTTCAACTTTTTTAATATTCACTTTACAGGAATGGGATTTTAAAAAAGTTGAATTTTTAAATGTATTCCCCGAAAAATTTCCATAATTTAAATTTATCCTTGAAATTCCATTTACATTTTTAACTTCAATATTTGAAAAACTCTCCTTCAAATTTAAATCCCCACTCAAATTCAACAATGTTAAATTCCCATTTTTTATTTCAGTATCCACATTTCCACCAATTCTCTTTAAAAAAACATTTCCAGAAAAATTGTTAAGTTTAACATTTCCCCTTATATCTATAAAATCAATATCCCCTATGGAATTTTCAACTAAAATATCAGCATCTAATCCTCTGGCCTCTATATCTCCCCCATGAGAATTAACAACGACATTTTTAATGACGCGGGGAAGTAATATTCTTTCATAAATCCTAAAACCTCTATAGCCGCTTATCATAGGCGTTTTTATTTTTAAGACAGAGCCTTCCTTAAATATTTTGTTTGAAAAGTCCCTCTTTAATAATTTTCTACCTTTACCCTCAAAAGATTTAACAGTCTCCACAACTTTTATATAACCTTCACTTTCTCCCTTTACAAAAGAGATGTTTGAATCATTTACATCTAAAAAAATTTTGTTTATACCATCCACCTTAATCTTATTTTCAAATTTCAACCTTTCAACCAATTTTCCACCAATTTCACCCTTATTTATAACCCTTTCCACAGCAATATTTACGTTTCCCCATCTTCCATTCACCCACCTTTCAATTTTAAACACAAGAGAACTACTAAGCCCTACAAGTATTATAAATATTAAAAAGATGACCTCACTTCCCTTAATCCTAACTTGCCTTCCAATAAAATGGTCCACTATTTTTCCAAGTCCAACAACTATAAAAATGAGAGGCCAATAGAGTTTAACAATTTTCACATCTAAAGAAAACATCCCCAAATTGTTAGCCAAAAAGACACTCCCAAGAAACAAATAGACAAAAATCGCCGAAAAACTTCTCTTTTCAAAATTTTTAGAATCCCTGTCAAAATAAAGATAAATTTTCTTAATACCTATATAAATAAGAATAAGGGGCCAAAATTTTAATATAATTCTGGATATTGAGAAACCACCATATATATTTTGAAAAAGAAGTAAAATCCCCAAAATTATTAATAAAATCCCCCCAAAGATGGTTCCCTTTTTTCCTTTACTCATTTTTTTCCTCCCCACCATCTACTTTGGCAATTTCTTCTTTTTTATTTTTTTGGGCAACCTCTCTATAAATCAAATAAGCACCTAAAACAATCAACAAAAATGGCCAGTAAATCTTCATAAAGGAAAAACTCAAAAGCCCAAAGTTATTGAGCAAAAACAAAATACCAAGCAAGATCAGAAAGACACCTCTGTAAACCCCTACAGATTTACTTTCAGATTCAATTTTTCTTCCCTTTATCCTTATCTCATTGGCACTCTTATAGGCATCAAAAATTGTGTAAAAATAGTAAAGCGCTGCTCCCAGACCAAACAAGAAAAAACCGGTGATATTCGCAAGAAAAATTAGGGAACAAAAAATCACAAACTGGAAAATTGCCTTTAAATATTCCCCATTATAAATTGCTCCAAGTCCCGGCAAAAAAGCAAGAAGTAAGGAAATTCCGGGAATAGGAGACCTGTTTTCAATTGCCTTTAACCTTTCCTGTGAAGATATTGCCCCATAAAGACAATCTTCACAATAAATTCTCCCCTTAACCTCTCTTTTACACTCATCACAAAGAGGTTTACCACAGTTGTTACAAAAGTTATTTGCGGGTCTATCCCCATGATAAAAGCAATTCATTTTTTACCTCCCTATCTTAAAATTTTTTTCTCTATAATTAGGATTTTTGTTCATACTAAATTCCTTTTCAAACTCTCTATAGTGCCTGGAAAAATCGTTCTTTACCCCATCAAATTTATTTAGAGCCCTTTCCCCAAAATTTTTAGCATTAAAAATCAATTTTTGAGAATTAACAGCAACAGACATAAAACTTTGTGCAGTATCAATTAAAAGGGAGTTAAAAGAGACATTTCTAAAAGCCACCACCCCCCTTAACATAAAAATTCCCATAATAAAAATTGCAGCGGTGGCAAGAAATCTCTTAATAAACTCCCTCTTTTTATGCCTTCTGGTGATGAAAATATTACTTTCAGGCTGAAAATCAAATTCCACTTCCTCCTTAAATTCCCTCAACAACTCCATATTTTCCTTTATTTGTTCAAAAAGATCTCTGCAATTCTTACATTCAAAAAGATGCTTCTCAAACTCTTCCTTTAAATGTAAAGGAAGTTCCCCATCCAGATACTCAGTAATTAATTCTTCAAAATACTCACATCTCATAGTTATTCACCTATACTTTTTTTTCTTGAAAGAACTATTTTGGCAAGTTCAATTCTTGCCCTATTTAACCTTGATTTAAGGGTTCCAAGGGGTATTCCAAGTACTTCCACCATCTCCTCATAGGAAAGATTTTCAATATCCCTCATCACTATAACTGTTCTGTAATCCTCCTTAAGTTCCATAAGACAACTTCTCAAAAACTCCTTTTTTTCATATCTCCTTAATCTTAAATAGGGATCTTCATGTGCTTCGCTGCCAACTCCCCATTTGCACAATTCACTCACATCTTCTTTTTGTTGAAGTAAACGCATTTTATTTTTTCTCAAATAGTCTATGGTGTAATTTTTTGAAATGGAATTCAACCAACTCCTAAAATTTCCCCTCTTAACATCGAAAATCTTTATGTTGTCCATAAGTTTTAAAAAAATCTCCTGAGTTATGTCCTTTGCAATTTCTTTATCAAAGACCAATCTGTAAACAATCCTATAAACATCATTCCAATACTTTTTTACCAGAACATTCCATGCATCTGGATCTGAACATTTACATCTTTCTATCAGTTCCATGTCATCCATAACCACTAACTTTCTACTTCAAAAATTAATAACGAAAAATTTCTCTAAAAAGTTCCATCTTTTTTAATTTTCTGGAAAAGGGCAAGGTAGGATTTAACAGAAATATTTTGAGGCCTCAAATCTGGATCAATATTTAAATCATCATATTCAAAAAGTTCTTCAGGATATCCATTTCTCCTGAATATTGTACCCATCTTTTTTCTCTTATACATAAAGATAGAATTTAGAAAGGACAGGTAATTTATCCTATCCTGTGAATCTATCAAATTCTTGAATGAGTGAAATCTCAAGACATAGGAATAGACCTTGGGAGCCGGAAAAAAGGATCCGGGAGAAAGTTTAAATCCCTTTTCTATCTCCCAGAAAGTATTTGAAAAAACCGTCAAACTACCGTAATCTTTTACATTGATTTTAGAGACAATTCTGCGGGCAACCTCAAACTGAAACATAAAGGTCATTGATGAGATATTTTCTCCCCAAATGGTAAATTTCTTAAGAATCGCAGTGGAAATATTGTAGGGTAAATTTCCAACTACATGGAAATTTTCACCACCAATCTTTTCCAGATCAAACTCCAATATGTCTTCATTGAATAAATTTATCCTTTCCCCAAACTTATATGATAAGTATTTGAAAAGTTCAGGATCCACTTCCACACAGAACAGTCTACAATTCCTCCTAAGAAGTTCTTCTGTTAAAATTCCTTTGCCAGGACCAATTTCAAGAACGATATCTCCATCCTTTAACTTCGAGAAATCCACTATCTTTTTTGAAATAGATGGATCATATAAGAAATTTTGCCCCAGGTCTTTTTTAAACTTTACCATAGTCCCTATAAAAAGAGATTAACTCTTCCCTAAAATTTCTAAAAGTATAGCCATAATCCCTAAATACAATACTTTCAAGTACTGAAAAATTAGGCCTTCTGGCCACAAAGGAAAACTTTTTTGAAGATATGGGTAAAATCTTTGAAGGAAATTTAAAAATATCCTTTAAGATTAAAGCATATTCATATAAAGTGCAAAAACCTTCACAACTACAGTGTAAAATTCCCTTAATTCCATTTCTAATAACAAAATTAACAGTTTCTGCAACCATCCTTACACTTGTTGGGGAACAATAAATGTCATTTACAACGTTTATAAATCTTTCCTTCTCTGCCTTTTTCAGAATTTTTACCGGAAAGGAATTGCCTCCATTCCCATATAACCATGATATCCTTATAATTGAATAATTATTTGAAAATTTTTCTATTTCCAATTCCCCCGCAAGTTTAGATTCTCCATAGGTATTGACAGGAGAAACAATATCAAACTCATTATACAACCTATTTTTATCGCCTTTAAAAACATAATTTGTGGAGAAATGAATCAGATGAAAATCGTAATCCCTTGACAATATTGCTAAATTACGCACACCAAAGCCATTTACTCTAAATGCCTCCTTAAAATTTTTTTCAGCCCCATCCACATCTGTATAGGCGGCACAGTTTATAAGAATATCTGGTTTAATCTCCGCAATTTTATTTTTCAAGGATTTAAAATCAGTTATGTCAAGATCTTTTCTTCCAAATGCAAAGACCCTATACGAGTTCTTAAAAAAATCTACGAGATAACCTCCAAGTAGACCCTTTGCTCCTGTAATTAAGATTTTCATCAATCTATTTTAAAAACTGTACCTTTAAGATTTTCATATCTAATCTCATCCACCTCTTCCCTCTTCCCATGTCCTCTATACAATTTGTCAGGCAAATTTATCACCATACCCCTCTCATCTGAAATATTTTTATATCCATGAACAACACCGGGGGGAATCTTAACGGAAATGGGATTGTCAACGCCCCCCACAAAAATCATCTTATTCCCATAAGTAGGGGAATTACTCCTATTATCCCACAAAGTTATTTCAAAATTACCAGGTCCCAAAAAGACAAAATAATCAGTTTGTTCTCTATGTTCATGGGGTCCCCTTTTAACCCCTGGATAGGTAATTGACACATAAGACATTACCGGTTTAAAGCCCTCTACTTCATCTTCCCTAAAAATTTCACAAAGCCACCCCCTTCTATCCAGATTCTTTTTTAAATTTTTTATTATAACTCCCTCTATGTTTCCTGTTTTAAATTCTTTTTCCATTTTCAAGTTCCTCCACCAACTTTTGAGCCCTTTTAAGTGAAGAAAAAGTTCCTGCATCTGTCCACCAACTCTCAAAGAAATCTGCATATAACTTATTTCTTCTTATGTACTCATTATTTACATCCGAAATTTCATATTCCATTCTCTTCGAGGGCTTTAGATTCTTTATTATATCAAAAACCTCACTGTCATAAAAGTATACACCTGTTACGGCATAACTTGAAGGTGGAATTTTTGGTTTTTCCACAATTTTTATTATTTTATCCCCTTCAAATTGTGCCACCCCAAACCTTTCCGGATGTTCCACCCTTTTTAAAACAATTCTGGCACCATCCTTCTGAGATAAAAATCTATCCACATAGGGTTTAAGTGGATCGGCAAAAATATTATCCCCAAGAATTACAGCTAATTTACTTCCAGAAGCAAAATTTTCGGCAAGTCCAAGAGCCTGTGCAATCCCACCAGGCTCATCCTGTACTTTGTAGGTAAAATTACAGCCAAAATCTTTTCCACTTCCAAGTAATGCAACCACATCTCCCATATGTTCTGTTCCAGTTACAACAAGTATTTCATTTATCCCCACCTCCACTAACTTCTCAATAGGCCAAAAAATCATGGGTTTTTTCCCAACTGGTAAAAGATGTTTATTGGTAACCTTTGTAAGGGGATATAGTCTACTACCTGTCCCACCTGCCAGTATTACTCCTTTTAGTTCCATAGATCTATCTCTCCCTGAACTTTGAAATAAGCCTTAAAATTTCAATATAAAGCCACACAAGTGTTACCATCAATCCAAAGGCTGCATACCATTCGAAATACTTTTCTGCTCCCCTTTCACTCATATTTTCAATAAAATCAAAATCAAGTAAGAGATTAAAGGCTGCCACACCCACCACAAATATTGAAAACAATATTCCCAGTGGAGAACTTGAATAAATTATCCCAATTCTAATTCCGAAAAAGGAAAGAATCATGCTGACAAAATAAAAAATTGCTATTCCAAATGTGGCAGCAATTATCCCAAGTTTGAGTCTTCCAGTTACTCTTATAATTCTATTATTATATAGAAACAACATCAAAAGAAACACACCCAATGTTGCTCCAACAGCCTGTAAAACTATTCCGGGATACCTGATTTCAAAAATATGGGAAACAACTCCCAGAAATACACCCTCACATGCAGCATATAAGGGAGATAAAAAGGGAGCGGTCTTAGGTACAAAACTTATTATCAGGGCAAGTATAAAACCAAGTCCAAGCCCCAAAAACAAGAGAAGTGAACCCGGATGCATCCATGAAAAATATCCCCCAAGCAACAAAATTGAAAAAAGGGTAAAAGTCTTTACCTTCACCCCACCAAGGGTCATCCCCTCAACCCCATAAGAACCCATGTAGGCACTCTTAAAAACTCTATCACTTAAAACAGGATTTGAACCCTTCATTGTTACCTCCTTTAAAGCAACTCATATAAATTTTTGATTAAATACTCAGGCGAAAAGTTTCTTCTTTTCAAAATTTCTTCAGTATACTTTCCAGTTAAAACCAAAATACCATCAATTCCCAATTTCTTAGCCCCTAAAATATCGCTTTCAAAGTCATCTCCAATAATTAACACTTCTTCCGAGGACAACCCCAAAATTGAAAGGGATTCTTTAAAAATTATTTCGGATGGCTTTCCAATAATCTTAGCCTTTATCCCAGAAGCATATTCAAGGGCAGAAACAAAGGCACCAAGGTCCAAAAATAACTCATTTCCAACCCTCCAGAATCTGTTTT
Organism: Acidobacteriota bacterium; assembly: GCA_027064125.1. Taxonomy (GTDB): domain Bacteria; phylum Acidobacteriota; class JAAYUB01; order JAAYUB01; family JAMOQF01; genus JAMOQF01. Next base: position 46,793 of record JAMOQF010000055.1, on the reverse strand, counting down.
TGTGAAAGGCATAAAAATCCGCTCCATTCATCAATTTCACAAAAATTTCATTCAAGACCATTCTTGAAAATCCATCCCCCATATCCCCCAACAAAACAGCAGTACAACCATCATCTGACAGATTCAAATCAAATAGATCTTCAAGAACATTTTCATTAACATAAGCACAAATAGGCAGCGTTTTATACTTTTTTTTCAAGTAGTAATTGGCAATTAGAGTGGACGTTAAGATTTCATTTTCTGAAACAGGAAAACTATACTCTTTCAAAATATAAAAAATCTCTTTTCTACTTCTTATGGTAGTATTTGTAATACAGATGAAAGGCTTTCCTATATCCTTTAAAAATTCAAGAAACTCTCTTCCCCCATTAAGGGGTTTTCCATCATTTAACAAAACCCCATCAATATCTATTAGAACACCCTTCTTACTTTTTAATACGTCTTTAGGTTCTCTATAAAATCCCAAAGGTAACTCCTGCTATTAAATGTCAGGAAATCATCCTTAACATGAGCATCACTTCCCCTTGTCTCAAGCAATTTGTATTTTACCGCCTCTTCGTGCAGCTTTTTTATCATATCAAGTTCATCTTTTTTCCTTCTAAAATATTTAGAAGTACCATGATATCTGTATTCCACCTCAATTCCTTCAATACCCATGTCAACAAAATCCTTTATTAACCTGTCAACTTTAAAGCCACTTTCAACAATATAATACCCGGGATGTGCTAAAACCGGTATTCCACCACACATTTTTATCAAATCGATAATAAAAGAAGAACTCATTTTTGGAACTTTAACATCCACATGGGCAACCTCTCTTACCCACTTCGCAGCAGAAGGATAATCGTCAAAATTCATAAGTTTAATAATGGGCCTTACAATATGTGGTTTCATAAAAGTTTCTCTTTCTTTTATGAAGATCTCATCCTTAACAAGCACTTCCCTTTTAAAATATTCATTTATCTTTTCAATTTGAAGCAGCAGTTTTTCCCTTCTCTTCTCCTGTATCTGAGATAAATATTCATTCAAATCTTTGTTGGTTATATCTAAATTATAACCGAGAATATGCACCTCAACACCTTTGTAATCCGCATCGAATTCACATCCTGTAATAAGTTCAACATTTAATTTCTTTGCTAAATCAAATACCTGGGGAAATAATTTATATGCTCCAATTGAATCGTGGTCAGTAATGGACAATTTTTTAACTCCTGAAGAAGAAGCAAGTTTTACTAATTCTTCAGGATAAAATTCTCCATCGGAAACAATCGTGTGGGTGTGTAAATCTTCCATTAAAATCTCCAAATAGTAATTAGTTGAAAAATTTTAGCATAAAAAAATTTTTTTTAAACAAATTTTAAAAAATTATTTTCCAAAAAATTAACACATATGTTAAAATTCACTTTTACACTTCCTAAAATTGAAGAGGTCTAATTTCTTTTAAAAAGGAAATAAAGCCATGAATAGTCATTTTTTTAAAAAAATAATATTGACATTTTTTTAACATTTTTCTCCATATTCTCCTTTTCAGCCACAATATATATTTCAACAACCGGAAATGACAATAGTGGAGATGGCAGTCTATCAAATCCCTACAGAACTATTTAAAAGGCCCTTGATGAAAGTTCAAGTGGAGATACCCTTATAGTAAGAGAAGGAACATACAATGAAGCCATTAGAATAAGAAACCCGCACATAACAATTAAGGCATACAGTGGAGAAAGCATAAAGATTAGTGCTCCAATCAATGATGAAAACATTGACACTACAGTTACATTTGACGTGGATGCCGACTGGGGAAAATTAGAAAATCTGGAAATCACCGGAGGATATTACTATGGGATAATGCTTTTTACAAGATGGGATTGGGGAGAAGAAGATAGAACAGGTGTATCCCATATAACCATCTCAAATTGTAAAGTTCATGATACGGGAAGAGATTGTATTAAAATAACTCCCAATTGTGATTATGTAACCATTGAAAATTGTGAAATATACAATTCTGGTGCAAGGTATTCTGAAAATGCAGAAGGAATTGACAATGTAAATGGTGATAACATGCATGTTGTTGATTGTCATATTCACAATATTGGTTCAACTGGTGTATATGCAAAAGGAGGTGCAACAGACTGTGTAATTGAAAGAAATATTATAGAACACTGTGGAGAAATGGGTGTGGGAATAGGATTTGATACAAGTCCAGAATACTTTGACCTAACAGTAAATCCCCACAGATATGAAAATATAAGAGGGGTGGTAAAAAATTGCCTCATAGTGGATACCCAGAATGAGGGAATCGGCTTTTACGCATCTCTTAACTGTAGCGCTTATAACAATACTCTAATTAACACCGCTCAAACTAATCACAGTGCCATATACTTTGGAGTGAGTCTATAGGATTGGGAAGAAGACAGCGATCCCAATGACGAATACACTTACAGGCCACCCAATAAAAACTCAAAAGTATACAATAACATAGTGCTTCAAGATAGCAATATCACTTCAAATATAGTTTTTATAAGGACCTTTTACCATGAAAGTATTGGAAGAGTTAATGGTTATGATGCAGGAATGCCTGAAATGGACAACAATTGTTATTATTTAAATGGCAATAACCCTCAATTTACAGATCAAAGACCTGATTATGAAGCAGAAAATATGAATTTTACAGAATGGCAAAATCATGTAAATGGGGAAGAAAACACACTCATTCAAAATCCCCTTCTGGATTCAGAATATAAACTAACCCAGAACAGTCCATGTATAGATGCTGGAAATAATTCAGTTTCAATAAGTGTAGACCTTGACAATAACCATAGACCCCAGGGAAGTGGAATTGACATTGGATGTTATGAATATGTGATAAATAATTGCAGTTTAATGGGGGATCTTTCAGGAGATGAAAAAATTTCAGTTCTCGATCTCACAATACTTTTAAATTATCTGGATGGAAATATTTCCCCCGGAACACCTCCATTTAATTCCTCTCTTGAGTGTGGAGATTTAGATTATAATGGAATTGTAAATGAAGCAGATGTAGTAATATTTGTAAATTACCTTGCTGGAAATAAAGAAAGTTTATAATTTTTAAACATATTAAACAAATTTAAAAAATTTGCCCTATAGTATTTCCTTGAATTAATTAATTTTTCAATAAACTTAAAGGAATTTCGGTCACCAAAATATAAATTAACAAACGATTTAAAAAACTTCTCCTCCAAAAGATTTTCACCATATTTTGAAACCATTCTCTTTGAAATTTCCATTAATTCCCCACTCTTTTTGAAATTTCCATTTTTTAAATAGTACGCAGAGCAAAAAAGCAATATTTTTAAAAGTTCTCTATCAGAAGTGTATTTCTCTCCTTCAAATTTCTTTACTCTCTTAAATACATCTAACATTTTGGTGACAATGGAATAATTTGAAAAATCACTTTTCCCAAGAAAAATAAAATAGGGGGTAAAGAAACCATCCATATTCAAATATATGTCCCTCTCATCTCTTTTTAAATATGGAATTAAAAGATTTTTTTCATACGATTTTATGAAATTCAAATCGGGATTTAAATTTGCTCTGTAAATTAAAGAAAGATATGAAAAATAGGTCGCCTCATCAATGGAAAATTTATTTTTGATAAATTCCAAGAAGTTAATAGTTTCATCAACCTTTCTTTTATTAAAGGAACCCATTAAATTTAAATATTCCATTTTTGCTATCAAAAACTCCAACTTAAGAAGATATGTAAACCTATAATTCTCATTTATTTTTCTGGCACAGTTGTAGTAATATTCTATCCTTTTCAAATCCCTTTTCAAATTGCTACCATTTAACAAATTAAACGAAAATCTAAAATAGTAGAGTTCACTCAAATTTATCATGGTTAAATAATCTCCAGGATCCATCTCTAAAACCTTTTTATAGTCCCTTATAGACTTTTTCAAATATTCACAAGGATCCTTGCCGTCAAAATGGTAATAAGACTTCGCAAAATAATATTCATCAACTGCCCTGTTAAAAATTGCTATTTCAATATCTTCTTTAAAATTATCAATTATCTCAGTGTAAACTTTAATTGATTCTTTTAAAAAAATTTCAGGATTAGAACCATTATCAAACTTGTAATAGCCAATTGCACTATATAACTCTCCCTTTTTATATAAAATGCTCTTTGTAGAAGGAAACAATTTCTCACTTTTTTTCAAGAAATCTATGGCTTCATCTATAAGTTTTTCCATTTTTTTCTTTTCAGGACGAAAATAATTAATAGTTAAGATGTAAAAACTTATTCTGGAACTAAATATATCAAAAGAGTTGGGAAAAAGTTTAGCAGCATACTCGGTTATTTTAAGTCCCTTTTCAACCACTCTTCTCGCACCTTTATCCCCTTTAAAAGCAAGATACTCTGAAATTCTCCAATAGGCAGAAGTCATTTCTTCATAGGCCCTCTTATTTCTATTATCAATTTTTATGGCAATTTTTAAATTTGACTCTATCTTTTTGAAAATCGGCATGAGATCCCTATTGGAATTGTAAATCAAAGTAATCATCTTTTTTTCATAATACCTTGCCAACTTCACATAGAGGGAAGGATCACTTCTACCTATTAAAATAGCCCTTTTAATTGACTCTATCGCCCTTTTAAAGTAGTAATCCTTTTTTTCCCCTTTAGAATTTACATAAAGATTTAAATAACACTCCCCTTCAAGCACCAAAGCCCTATAATATGCAGGATTTTCCCTTATAACTTTCTCGAAATTTAATATTGCCTCATTATATTTTTTTTCAAGGAGACAAAATATACCTTTTTTAAAACTTGCTCCCTCAGGCCAATCAATATCACTCAACTTAAAAAACTTTAAGGCAGGATCTCTATATTTTAAATTTATCTCCTTCAATTTTGCTTCCCTTTCTTTTTTATCACTTAAAAGGGAATAATCCTGATATTTTTCAAGGTAAATACTTGAATTTACAAGGGCAATAAAATGTGCGACATAACCTGTCTTAAAGTTTTTCCAGGCTCTATTTAAATATCTTAGACTTTTATTATATTCTCCAAGATAGAAATACGCCTTTCCCATTGCAAAAAAACCTATAGCCTTTTCCTTCTCATTTAATTCCATAATTTTTTCTTCAAGAGCCTTTATTTTTTTCAATACCTCATTTTTCCTCTTTGCTATACTGTGCGGAGGCAAAAGATAAGCAATTTCCAGCAAATTCTCTATTTCATTTGCCTTTCTATCAAATTCAAGTATCAATCTGGCCCTTTTTTCCTGTAATATCCTGTTATAAAAATAGATAAAAAGAGCAGATAAAATGGATATAATGAGAAGGGACAAAAGAAGATAAAACTTCTTATTTTTTCTAACCCTTTTATAAAACCTATAGGCAAAAGTGGGATTTTGTGCAAGAACCGGCTCCCCATTTAGAAATCTTTTCAAATCATCCGCAAGTTCCCTTGCAGATTGATATCTTCTATCCGGATTTTTTTCAAGGCATTTAAGCACGATAGCTTCTATATCCTTTGGAATAGCAGGTGAAATTTTTCTCGGTGATGTAGGTTCTTTATTTATTGCACAATATATTGCCGTAATAATCGACTGAGCGTCAAAAGGTGTCTTCCCACATATTAAATGGTAAAATGTAGCCCCAAGAGAATAAATATCACTTCTTCTGTCAAGTTCATGAACTTTCCCCATGGCCTGCTCAGGAGACATATAATTTGGACTACCTACTACAGTTCCTGTGGTGGTTTTCCCAGGGGCATTTTGTTTCCTTGCTATCCCAAAATCCATTAAATAGGGTTTTAACTCTCCACTTTCCTTTTCTTCAACAAGAATATTGGAAGGCTTTATATCTCTGTGGATGACACCATTTCTATGCGCTTCTATTAAAACATCACACACTTTCAATATTAAAGAGACCTTCTTTTCAAGAGATATTTTATTTGAAAAATAATCAAGGGGTTTGCCATCAATATACTCCATAACAATATATGGGATTTCAAGCACTTCTCCCACTTCAAATATTTTACAGATATTGTCATGTTCTATCTGAGCCTGAATCCTCGCTTCTTTTAGAAATTGCTCTTTACTCTCTTCATCAAAACTCAGAATAAACTTAATGGCAACTTTTCTATTCAAAATCCTGTCTTCAGCAAGGTAAACTTCCGCAGTTCCCCCCTTTCCTATCAACTTTAAAATCTTATATTGACCACTTTTTTCAAGTTCCTGAATAAAAGTTCTCATGGCAACTCCCGAGACAATCTATGATTCTTAAAAAGATTAAATAACTTTTTAAATTTTATACTATAAAATTTATTTTTCGCCAAGAGTTCTGTAATATAACTCATTTTACCCCTATTTGCTTTTGAGTAATAGACATCCACCATTCCCATTAAAAAAATTTTCTCAGGTATATCTCTATCATATTCACCAAATATCTCTCTTGCTTTTCTTAAATATTTATCTGATCTATTTAAATTCCCTTTCTCTATATAATAGCATAAAATAAAAATTAAAAGGATAGTTAAAAAAACTTTTCGTTTGGTAAATAAGATTTATTAAGATAATTTGAAAAAATATGCTTATATGAGAAAAGTTTACTTAATCACTGGTCCCGACTTAAAGAATTAAATTTTCACCACTCTTTTTTGCTTCTTTTCTTATTTGCCTTTTTAAATTTTCATTATTAAATTTTCTTAAATTTTCTGCCTGACACTTTTCTTTTTATCCAATTCTTGCCTGACACCAATTCTAATTTCATGCACCAGATTTCTCGCCTAATACTAAATTCTTCTCTTACCTGCTACCCAGATGCCATCCAGAATGTTTATAGAAGGAAAAAGAGATTTTCTTTTATTCATTAATTTTCGCCAAAAAAATTTTAGGTCTTGCCAGTTTTAAGTTTTTCTTTTCCTTGCCCCCCATAAATGCCCCTTAAATTTCTTGCCTGACACTTTTTTAAAATTTATTCTCATCCCTAAATTCTCCCTTAAAGTTTATAAAAGGGAAAGGGGGAATACTTAAATTCAATGCCTTTTGTAAAAAGCTTTTTTATTTTTGCCTAAATTTAATTTATTTTTTATTTGTCTATATTTAATCTGCCTTTTCAAGTAGCATTCTTTAAACTACATAATACATAAAACATAGGGAATTAATCCTTTAATTAAATCTAAAATAAAAGATATGAATTAAACCAGATATTTGCTATAAAATTTGATTATGGAGTTGATAAATGAAAATTTCTTCTCTTATAATCCCCAAGACAGAAAATTTATGGTATGTATCATTTTCCAAGAAAAGACACTATTTCATATTGCTCATCATCACCAATTTTATTTATTATGTTTTCATACATAAACTCTACCAAATCTTACATTCAGTTCTATTTTAATATATATGTTGAACAACCCACACACAAAAAAATAAAAAAATAAAAAAAAATGTTTACAAAAGAAATCAAATATGGTATTTATCATATCCCCGTTTGGATTGTTGGCAGGCTGGATGATCTTTCTATATAATAAAGAGTTAATTTTAGCGTAAAGCTATTTAATCCAGCTCAAACAATTTAGAAATAATTTTTTGGAGAGGAAAGATGAAAACTTTTATTCCAGGAGCAGATGATATAGAAAAGAAATGGTATGTGGTTGATGCTAAGGGCAAAGTCCTTGGAAGGCTTGCCACTAAAATTTCAAAAATACTTATGGGAAAACATAAGTCCTATTATGTTCCATTCATGGATTGTGGAGATTATGTCATTGTAATTAATGCTGAAAAGGTAGAACTTACAGGCAAAAAACTCGATCAAAAAGTGTACAGAAGACACACTGGATACCTTGGAGGGCTTAAAGAAACCACTGCAAGAAAGATGATGGAAAAATATCCCGAAAGAATAATAACAAACGCTGTCAAGGGAATGCTTCCAAAGAACAAACTTGGAAGGAAAATGTTAAAAAAACTTAGAGTTTATAAAGGAGAGCAGCATAAACATGCTGCACAAAAACCTATAGAATTAAAATTTTAATTTTAAGGAGATGAAAATTGAGTGAACAAATAGAATACTATGCAACTGGAAGAAGAAAAACCGCCGTTGCAAGAGTTTATTTAAGGCCTGGAAATGGGAAAATCGTTATCAACAAAAAGGATATCAATGAATATTTTAAAACAGTTTCTCAGAAGACCCTTGTGATGCAGCCATTATTACTTACAGGATATGCAGATAAATTTAATATCCTGATAAAAGTAAAAGGCGGTGGTTTAATGGCACAGGCAGGAGCAATAAGGCATGGTATCGCTCAGGCTCTTGTTCATTTTAATATTGAACTGAGGCAGAAGTTAAAACAGGCTGGATACTTACGTAGAGATTCAAGGATGAAAGAGAGAAAAAAATATGGTCTCAAAGGTGCAAGAAGGAGACCTCAGTTCTCAAAGAGATAATATTTTATATGTTTTTTAAAAAATTTTTTATTAGGAGGCATTGTTGGTTACAATATCTATGAAAGCACTACTTGAAGCTGGTGTTCATTTTGGTCACCAGACAAGAAGATGGAACCCCAAAATGAAACCATATATATTTGGGGCAAGAAATGGAATCCACATTATAGACTTACAAAAAACAATGCAGTTGTTTAAAGAAACAACAGATTTTGTTATTCAGGCCGCCCGTGAAGGGAAAAAATTCCTATTCGTTGGAACAAAGAGACAGGCTCAAGATGCGGTAAAAGAAGAAGCAGAAAGATGTGGACAATTTTATATAATAAATCGCTGGCCGGGCGGACTCTTGACAAACTGGAAAACTGTAAAAAATTCCATTAAAAAACTTCAAATGTTAAATGAAATGAAGGAAAATGGAACCTTCGACGAACTTCCCAAAAAAGAGGTATCGAGGCTTGAAAGAAGGAGAAGAAAACTTGAAAGAAATCTTGGCGGAATAATAGGAATGGAAGATTTACCCGATGTTTTGATAGTTATAGACCCAAGTAACGAAGAAATTGCCGTTAAAGAGGGGAATAAAACAAACACCCCAATAGTTGCACTTGTGGATACTAACTGTGATCCAGATCTAATTGACTATGTCATACCTGGAAATGATGATGCTCTCAGATCTGTAAGACTTATTACCTCAAAACTGGCAGATGCTATAATAGAAGGAACAAACTTAAGAATGCAGGATCAAATGGTAGAGGAAAAGGATAAAGTAGAAGAAGAGGAAAAGGAAGAAAAAATCGAAGAAGAAAAAAATAGTGAAGAAGTTACAGAAACAATTAAAGAAGAAGAATAAAATTGGAGGAAAAAAATGGCTATAACAGCACAAATGGTTAAAGAACTACGCGAAAAAACTGGCGTAGGAATGATGGCCTGCAAAGAAGCACTACAGGCAACAAATGGAGATATGGAAAAGGCCATAGAATATCTCAGGAAAAAGGGATTGGCTGCAGCCGAGAAAAAATCTGGCAGAACAACTAAAGAAGGGGTTATAGAGGCCTATATCCATTCAAATAAAAAGATAGGAGTAATGATTGAAGTTGGATGTGAAACAGACTTTGTTGCTAAAAATGAAGAGTTTCAGACATTTGTAAGAAATCTTGCAATGCAAATTGCTTCTGCTAATCCCAAATGGATTGACAGAGATTCAGTTCCAACGGAAGTCATTGAAAAAGAAAAAAATATTTACAGAGATCAGTTAAAAGATTCAAAAAAACCTGAAAATATTATTGACAAAATAGTTGAAGGTAAGTTAAATAAATTCTTTGAGGAAAATTGTTTGCTTGAACAGGAATATATTAAAGACGATTCTAAAAAGGTAAATGAGTATATTTCTGATATGATTTTAAAATTGGGAGAAAATATCCAGGTTAAACGTTTTGTAAGATATGAAATAGGATAATTGTTCTCCCGTCCCCTGTTATATCATCCGAAGAGCAGGGTTCCCCCTTACCTGCTCTTTTTTTTATCCCCCTTTTAAATTAATTCCTTTTTTAATTAGATACCAGAATGGTCATTAAAGTTTTAAAAATTTTTATTTTTTCGTGCCTGACACCAAATCTATCTGCTTAACTTAAATAAAAGCAACATCAAATCAACATTATCTATCCTTCCACTTTCATCCATATCAGCCATGCCCCTTTCTATATCCAGAAAATTCCCCACAAGATATTCTTTAAGTAATAAAACATCATTTATATTTACAATCCCATTCCCATCCAGATCTCCTAAAAGAGGACATATTTTAGTTTGTTCTAAGGAAACATTTCTATCCATAAAATAACAATTCTCATCCTCATGAAACATAAAGGGAGTTACTGTAATATCTTCAGATTTTTCAACCAAATCCATTTTAACTGGGGAAGGATAAAAATCTCTTAAATAGGGGCAATAGTTAAAATCTCCCAAATAAGGTAATTTTAAGAGCAATATATCACTTCTTCCATTTCCAAAAGAATCTGCTTTCCCAATTATAAAAGACCAATCTTTACAAATTTCCTCAACAGAAAAAGCCTCCTCGTTTCCATCCGAACCAAAGATTTTTGAAAAAATTATATTACCATCACAATCAAGTTCCATAACAAAAACATCCTCATTGTTTAAAATATTTGATTTTCCAACAAGCATATATTTCCCATCATAGGTTTTAACAACCGAATTTAAATGGATAGTACCTTTACACTCAAATGTCTCTGCCCATTTTAATTCTCCAGTTGAATTGAGTCTAACCACAAGTAAATCTCTCCATATTCCATGAAGTACGCTCTCACCAAATATTAAAAATCCTCCATCTTCCGTTTCTACCGCAGATTTAAAAACCAAATCCCTATCATCTCCATAGGTCTTGGACCATAAAAGATTTCCGTTTGCATCAAGTTTCACAAGAAATGAATCTATGCCATTTGAATCTCCAGTGGAGACAGTAACTCCACCTATTAAAAAATCACCATCTGATGTTTTCAATATAAAATGACCTTTATCATCTTTATTACTCTTCCCATAAGCCTTAGACCAAATTACATTACCATTATAATCAAGTTTAGCAACAAAAGTATCATATGAACCAATTCCATAAGAATTGGTATACCCAATTATATCCAGTTCATCACATGATATTTGAATTAACGAACCCCCGTAATCATTATAATATGCCCCCAATACATCACACCAAACAATAGAACCAAGTTCGTCAATCTTCATAACAAGTACATCATAATTTCCAGAACCAAAGGAATTTGTCTTTCCAACAATGATATAACAACCATAACAAGATTCCACTATTTCACTTCCAAAATCATCTCCACCACCATCATAATTTTTTGCCCAAATAATATTTCCATATGAATCAAGTTTGAAAATTAAAATATCATTATCACTATTGCCAAGAGAACTTGTATTTCCTAAAATTACATAATTATTATCAGAACTTTTAACAATACTTGTGCAAATATTACTACTTACATTAGAATAAATTTTTGCCCACGGAATAATGGGACACACGTTATAAACCTTAATTGGAGCCACTAAGGAATTGAGCAAGACCTCACTTGAAGAAGTAGAAGGTGAATACTCAATAATATCAGGAGAAGTTACTGTTAAATTAATATTATTTTCTAAAATATGATAATCTTTAAAAAAAGAACATCCTTCTATGTCAAGATTTGAACCAAGTTTTAACAGAGAAAAATCATATTTACCATAATAATCTGATTCCAAACCACCAGCAATTAAAAATCCTCCTTCAGAGGAATTAGTTACAAAATAAGGTATATAACTACTTCCCTGATCAAAAATTTTAGACCAATTCAAATCCCCATTTTTATCAATCCGTAACAATAATCCTCTATAAAAATCAAAATTAGAATCCAATTCATATCCAACCAAAAAAAATCCAGACACTGTCCTTACAAGAGAAAAAGAAACTTCATCATTATAGCTCCCAAAAGTTTTAGACCATTCTACACACCCTTTGGAATCAAGTTTTACAACTAAAAAATCCCATCCATTATCACCGGAAGACTTTGAACTTCCCCCTAATACATATCCACCATCCGAAGTCTTTTCTATAGAATAAATGATATTAAAACATTCTCCTCTATATACTTTATCCCATTTAACACTCCCTTTCTGATCCACTTTAATCAAAATTATATCTCCATCATTTCCATATGAGTCAGTTCTACCAGTTAATAAAAGACCTCCATCAAAATCCTTTTTCAAACCTAAGCCCAAATCACTCTTAACACCACCATATATCTTTGACCATAAAAGAGATCCACTAAAACTTAGTTTAACCAACCACATATCTTCTTTTCCATTACCAAAGGAATATGTATAGCCCAATATTTCATAACCATCTTTACTTTCCACTGCAGAATAAAAGACATCCATGTGATTTCCCCCATATACTCTCGACCAGATTACATCTCCATTTGAATTTATTTTAAACACAAGGCCATCACCATTTATATTTCCAAAAGAACTTGTAAATCCAACAATTAAAAACTCATCATTAGAAGTTCTAATTATTGAAATTGCCTTGTCAACGAGATTGCCACCATACATTTTGGCCCACAAAACCTTTCCAGAAGAAGTAATTTTTACAACAAGAACATCCTCAAAAAGTAATCCAAATGAATTGGTGTACCCAGCAAGAATGTATCCTCCATCTGTGGTAGAAGCAACAGAATAAGCTTCATCAGCAAAATCCCCTCCATATCTTTTTATCCAAGTTGAAGGGTTAAAAGGAAAAGTTTCTTTCGAAATACAATTAAAGTTTTTATAATATTTAGTTACATCAACTACCTTCATCAACTCTTTTTTTTTATCATCTAAATTTTCCAAATTTCTACCCATAACCTTATTTAAAGTAAGAAGGGGAAAAAACAATAACAAAACTAAAAAGATAACGGTTTTTAAACGCATAAATTAGAACCTCTTCATTTATTTCTATTTAAACATTTTAATACTTTTTCAAATTATTTTTAAAAATTTTTTGTAGAGAAACAAATAATTTAACGACTAATTGTGTCAGGAGGAAGAAATTTTTACATCATAAAGAAGGAGGCTAAAATTAACTTCCCAAAACGGTGTGAAACACAATGAGCATGTTTAATTTTTACGTGGTATTTTGAAACTTTTCAAGGATTTGATTGAAAAAATTTTATTAGAAAAAAAGGAAAAATACCTTATGAGATATTAAACTGGAATAAAGGGTTATTACAAAAGAACTTACAGAACCACATTTAGAGAAATTGAGTTAAGAATCCCAGCACAAAAGATGGAAAAATTGGTGGGGGAATTGGGAAAAACCTGAAGACCTGAAAAAGACTTGAAAATGATACTAAGAAAGGTGCCGAAAGGTGCCAGGCTAAAAATGTTATGTTAGGTCAAAAGGTGTCAGGCAAATATGTTGTGTTGGGCAGGTAAGAAAAAAAGAAGTGGGGCCAGACCTGAATTTGATTAAAATTAGTGTCAGGCAAGATCTGGATAAAAATAAAAGGTGTCAGACTAAAAACACTTCCCCACAATCCCCACTATGGGTTTATAGGAAAGAATGAGAAAAACTAAAAATTTAGTACTAAGCAAAAAAGAAAAATTAAAAAACGAAGAGTTAAAGTAAAACTTTTCCCTTTCTAAAAACAGTCTGGATGGGATTAGTGAATGAGGTTTAGGGTGGAAAAAGGTGTTTTAAGGAATCAAAAGATTACATACAAATGGAGGTTTTTCCCAAACGAAGAAAATGCTTAAGAAGTTTTTGTTCCTATAACTTTACATTCCCCAAAAAATTTCACATTTTTTTCGTAATTTTTTAAAAAAATACTATCATATTTATTTAAACATATTTTTAAAGGGAGGGTAAAAGTTGAACCAATTTAAGACTTTCTTCTTAATGACAACTCTTATATTAATTTTTATCTTTATAGGGGGTATTATAGGTGGAAGAGGAGGTATGATCTTTGCCTTTTTCCTGGCAATGTTTATGAATTTTATATCGTATTGGTTTAGTGACAAAATAGTACTTAAAATGTATAGGGCAAGGGAAATAAAGAGAGAAGATGCCCCCGAAATATTTTCACTTGTTGAAGAACTTGTAAAAAACGCAAACCTGCCAATGCCCAAAATATACATTATAGATTCACCATCTCCCAATGCCTTTGCAACCGGCAGAAACCCAAATCACAGTGCAGTTGCAATGACCACAGGGATAATAAGATTGCTTACAAAAGAAGAGTTAAAAGGAGTTATTGGACATGAACTTACCCACATTAAGCATAGAGATATTTTGATTCAAACAGTTGCTGCAACAATTGCAGGAGCAATTAGTTTACTTTTGACCCTTGCAAGGTACTCCATGATATTCTCAAATGACGAGGACAACAGAGGTGGAATACTTGGATTGATAGGACTCATAATTTTTTCAATCGCCATTTCCATAATCATAATGCTGATTCAAATGGCAATTTCGAGATCAAGAGAATATTTAGCAGACGAAGGAGGAGCAAAAATTTCAGGTAATCCCCTATACCTTGCAAATGCATTGAGGAAATTAGAAATGTACTCAAAAAAGATACCCCTTGAAGCAAACCCTTCTACAGCACATATGTTCATTGTAAATCCCTTAACTGGAAAAGATTTTTACAAAAAATTACTATCCACACATCCGCCAATAGAAGAAAGAATTAGAAGACTTGAGGAAATGAGTAAAAACCTTTGATTTTAATATCCTTTTTCTAATATACTACCATCTTAATGAATGAAAACGGAGGAACTCCCAGTGAAAAAATTAGGCACCATTTTTTTGATAATCCTAACTCTTTTAACTACCCATTTCTTTGCTTATGACGGGAAAAACATAGTATTATCAAAAATAAAAAGGGGAATAGAATTCTCAAAGCAATTTAAAGACATAGATACAGTTTTAGATGAAGAAATAAATAAAATTATACTCAATGAAGATGGAAGCTATACTGAAGAATTATCCCAAATTTCAACTATTCTCACACAAAAAGGGGTTGAAAAACTTTCTTATGTTCTTTTTTTCTACAATGAAAATTACACAAAAATAGAATTAAACTACGCAAGAATAATAAGAAATAATGGAGAAATAGTCGATGTTCCCTATAATTTCATTGGAAAGGCTAAAGCAGGAAAAAAAAATGATGGTTTCTTCCAATTTTACATAAAATTTCCAGAATTAAAAATTGGAGATTCAATTGACTACTCAATAAAATTAAAAATAAAACCCCAGATAAAGAACAACTTTTTAGATATGTTTCCATTTAAATATTTTTCTCCAATTCTTCTTAAAGAAGTGGAAATTGTGGTACCTGAAAAGATGCAAATTTTTTTCAATTGGAGAAATGGAAATTTTAAAAGTATAGAAAAAAAGTTAAAAGATAAAAAAATATTTCTCTTTAAAGTAGAAAAGATTCCCCCACTAAAAACTGAAGAATACATGCCATCTATTTTTGAAATTTCACCCACATTGTATGTATCAACTATAAAAAATTGGGAGGAAATTTCCAGAATAGGATTCTACCAAAGTGAAAAATGCTTCGACTTTTCAAAAGAAATGGAGGAAAAACTAAAACAACTTGTAAAAAATAAAAAAAACCTGGAGGAAAGGGTATTTTCAATATATCACTATATTACAAATACCATAGAACTAAACTCTTATTCCTTTAACACAGGGGCTTTTATTCCCCCCCAGAAAGCATCGGTAACATTTAAAAAATCGCATGGAATATGTAGAGATAAATCAATATTGTTAATTTCCTTCCTCCGCAAATTGGGGCTAAATCCTGTGGAATGTCTTACTAATTTTAATTATGAAACATTCGTTAAAATTCCAACATTATACTTTGATCACTCAATTGTAATGGTAAATCTAAATGGCAAAAAGATATTTCTTGATCCCACCTCATCTCCTCCAACATTTAAAGAATCCACCACAATAGGTGGTAGATACATCCTTCCCCTTACCCAGAAGGGATCTAAAATAGTAAAAGTACCTCAAATTCCCCCAGAAAAAAATCAACTTGAAGTTATTTCTTCCTCCAAATATGAGGTTGGAAACATATTAAAAACATCCATAACAATAAGCGGTAAAGGTATTTTTGACACCCTATTAAGGTCATTGGTAAAAAAAGTTGGGTCAAGAAATATGCCCTATTTTTTAAACAGTTTGATAAAATACATCCACCCAAATTCTAAAATGCCAATCATTCCAGATTATACTTCTCCCGATGATTACACATCAAATGAAGAAATATTAATCAATATTGAGACCAAAGATTATCCAATAATGGTAGGTAAATATCTCATTTTTAAACCAATTTTAACAACTGGAATTTTTGACCCATATTTTACACCAATGGTTGATAAACTTTCAGATATGAAAAAAAGAAATTACCCTATACACCTAATATCCCCCTTTTCAATTAAATATGAAGAAAAATTTACTCTTCCCAATTCTAACTATAAATTTATTACATTTCCAGATGACGTTAAATATGAAAATGGACCTTTTCATCTATCATTAAAATTTAACAGGAAGAGCAAAAATTTAAGTTATACATTTTCTGCCTCAGTTTCAACTGACTTAATTTATCCAGAAGAATTTAATGAATTTAAGGAATTCTGTTCAAAATTTATCAGGATGAGAAAATATATTATACTTGTGAAACTTCCAGTAAAAGAGGTGAAAAATGATAAAGAATAAATTTATGCTATTTTTAATAATCCTAATTTTTTTGATGGAAATCTTTTCATTCTCTCAATTTCAAAAAAACCCAGAAATAGAAAAATATCTAAACCATCCATCACAAGAAGATTATCCAGAATCCAACAACGTAATAATAAAAAGAAATATAGAAATAATACTTTCAAAAGATGGAAAAATAAAAAAAAGAGTATATCAGATTATCAAAATCTTTAGCAAAAATGGAATTGAAAAATTCTCAAATTTAAGGGTTTTATACATCAAAAATAAAGAAAATGTGGATTTTTTCCAGGCAGGAACCTACGATACCACAGGTTTTTTTACACCTGTTGAAGATATTTATGAGACACCGGTAAATTACAGAGATATATATTCAAAAGTGGCAAAGTTTAAAAACTTAGATTCAGGATATATAATAGAAGTGGGATATAAAAAAAATGAAATGGGGAAAAATCTTGATGGAAAAATCTTTTTAAAGGACTGGTACCCCATTTTAGATGAAGAAATTACAATTTCAATTCCCCAGAAAAAGGATCTCTTTTTCAAACTCAAAAATGGAGAAAAAATACTATATGAATCTTATCTGAAGAATGGTTATAAAATTTATCACTTCCATGCAAAAAATCTATCTCCATTAATTAAAGAACCTCAATCACCTCCTGAAGAATATTTTTCTCCACTTTTAATTTTTTCAACCTATAGTAGTTGGCAGGATAGATTAAAGGAGTTGTTGAAAAAAATAAAAGACATTGAATTGACCCAAAAGATTCAAAAAACAATATTAGAATTGAAAAAAAACTCAAAAAAGAAATGGGAAGTTCTTGAAAACACATTTAACACTATAAATAATGTAAAAAATATATATATTCCCTTTAATCTGGCACTTAAACTCCAACCAGACATTTCCAAGACTTTAAATCTAAAAAAAGGAACAACCCTTGATAAAACAATCTTAATGTATACGATACTTAAATCCTTAAATTTTGATGTAAAAATATTTTTCTTTGAAAAACATAAATTGGAAGTAGAAAGAAATATTCCAGCATTGAGCCAATTTAATCTTATGGGTCTTAAAATAACTCTGGGAGATAAAATTCTATACTTAAATCCCTTTTCAGAATATTCTTCCTTCCCATATTCCCCTTTTATAAATGGAAATTCCGTAATGCTTGTTTCAGACAAGAAAATATCCTTTGAAGACTGTGGGAAAATTGCAAAAAATGGCTTCATAATAAATTATGACCTATATTTAGAAAAAAACGGAGATGTCAAACTTCAAAATAAAATAAAATTGTGGGGTGAATTTTCACTCCTTTGTAGAAATTCATTTAATAGAATAGAAAAAAAAGAAATAGAGGAAAGAATCAATTCATACTTAAACTGTAAGGATTTAAAATTTAAAATGGAAAACATAGAAAATTTAAAAGATCCTGCAGTTTTAACCATAGAAGGAACCTTAAAAAAATATGGACTAAAGGAAAGAAAAATTTTATTTCTGGAATTACCTCCAAATATCTTTCCATTTACAACCATCAAAATAGATACTTCTCTTGAAAAGAGAAAATTACCAATTTACCTGGGAGAACCAGCAAAAGTAACTATAAACTATAAAATAAAACTTCCTGAAAATTTTATTCCTCTATATGAATTCAAAAATTTCAGTTACAGTGGAAATTCACTTAAACTTACAATGAAATTTAAATACAACAAAAAGAATAACCTTATAAAAGTGGTAAAGGAAATTGAAACACTCAAAAGATATAGTAAACCTGAAGAATATGAAAAATTAAAAGTTGCCATATCAAATTTCTATAAGCCCAACTATTCACTTTTACTCTTAGAGGAAGAGGAAAATGAAAATTAAAGTTGCAAAAAGTGCAGGATTTTGTTTTGGTGTTAAAAGAGCCATTGAGATTGCTTTAAAAACGGCAAGAGAAGAAAAAAACGATGTATACATGTTGGGAGATATAGTTCACAATGAATTTGTGGTGGAACAAATTAAAAAAGCAGGCATAAAGGTTGTGGATTCAATAGAAAAAATAAATAGTGGCGTTCTCCTATTGAGGGCACATGGCACAGTACCTGAAATATATGAAAGAGCAAAGGAAAAGGGGTTAAAAATAGTAGATGCAACATGTCCCATGGTGCTTGAAATTCATAAAATAGTAAAAAAACTTGAATCTGAAAATTATCAAATTGTTGTAATAGGTGACCACAACCACGATGAAGTAAAGGCAATAGCAGCACAATCGAAAAACCCAATAGTTATTGAAAATCCCCATGAAGTTAAAAAAATAGGAAAAAAATTCAAAAAAATTGGTGTAGTGGTCCAATCAACACAAAATATTGAAAAAGTTAAAGGGATACTTTCAAAGCTTGTAACAATAACAAAAGAATTGAGGTTTATAAATACAATCTGCAAACCCACCCAGGATCATCAGGATGAAATTAGAAAAATGCCCCTTGAAAATGATGTGATGATAATTGTGGGATCATTTACAAGTGCAAATACCAGGAGGTTAACTGAAATTTCCAGGGGGTTAAACCCAAATACATATCAAGTTGAATCTGCCAAAAACATAAAGGAAGAATGGTTTAAAAACTGTAAAACCGTGGGAATTTCAGCAGGAGCATCAACACCAGATTATCTCATAAAAGAAGTAGTGGAAAAAATAAAAGCACTATAAAAACTAAAAGAGAATCCTCTTAATTTTTCCCACAACATACTCACCAACTTCTTCATCACTTTTAGGTCTAAAACCTATTATCTCTTCCCATAAATCATCACTTTCCATACAAAAATATATGGGAACATCGGGGAAAACATCTTTCAACTTTGAAAAAATCACTTTATACATTTTTTTTCTCAGTGGAAGAAAATACCTTCTTTTACCATCAAGTCCTATTATAAATTCATTATAGAAAATTTTAGAATCTGGATACTCCCTTTCCACAAACTCAAGTAGTGAAGGCATAAATCGGAGAGATCCCATACTTATCCAGACAACCTTTTCGGGATCCAATTCCCTCCCAAGTTTAGAAATAATACTTGAGTATCCTTCAAGCCAACCATCATAATAGATTATTGGATCAAAATGAAATGCCACAAAAAACCCACTTTCCTGAGCCCTTTTAGCAGCTTCAATCCTAAGATATGGATGGGGAGATAATTTTTCCTCACTCAATGCTATCTCCACAGGATTTAAAGACCAGGCAAAAACGGTTCTTCCGTTGTGTTTAACACCCAGTAGATGATCTATTTTCACAGTCTTTGTCTTTAACTCAATTACACCATTTTTCTTTGTGGAAAAAAACTCCATGAGGTTCTTAGAAATTCCAGTAATATTGTCTAAAAAAAGACTGTCAGAGAGTTCACCTGTACCAAACCTTATAAGGGATCCCTTTCTATTTTCAAGATAAAATTCAATTTCTTTAAAAACATCTTCATAATTTGAAAAAATAGTAATGATTTTTCCTCCCAGGTAACTCTGCAAAATACAATAGGTGCAGGAGAGATAGCAATTGTAAATTAAATTTAAAACTTTATAATTACAACCCCTATAATTTGGTGTGCAGGGACAATCCTTTAAAAAATTTCCCTTCCCCCGTCTACAAATAATATGCCAGTGGGTTTTATTAAATTCAAAATCTTCAAAGTCATTAACAATCAATATTTTTTCCCGTGGGAAAAAAGAGATTAAATTTCTCCCCACAGAACTTTCCAGAGAATCCTTTTCTATAACTACCTTTTCAATTAAACTTATCACAGAATATTATCTATCAAATTTTTAATTTCTCAATATATTTTCTGAAATATTCCTTTAAAGTTGGATCATCATTAATAAATTGAAATACATCCTTTATTATTTTTTCTTTTAGTCCATTATTGCTGGATATGGATGGAAATATATCAAGTATCAATTCAGATAAAATCTTATTTGTTACCTTTTCATAGTTAACCGCGCCATCTTTTCCAATTTCATCTTTGACAATCTTTTTCAGCCTCTCTTCAAGTTTTTCTACTTCACTTAAATCTGTTTCAGATGTTTTACTTACATCCAATTTTTCCGAAAAGGTGCCAGCCTTTTTCTCAATATTTTCCAACTTTTCATCTTTAATATTCTCACTTAAAATGGAAGTGATTTTATTTAAATCTGGATCTATCTTCATTTTATCGCCCTTTAAAAATCTCTATTTCATATTTCTAATTGCTGACATACAGGCTTCATGTCTTGTCTTAGAAATATTTGAAAGCATATTGAACATCTGCGATTCCTGCTGAATCTGATACTGTTGCTGAAGCAACTCCCACTGTTGGTCAAATGGTGTAACACCACTTGAAGATCCAAGGAGTCCACTTATTAAACTACCGCCAGGAATAAAAGAAGAAACAGCCCCTGCTATTCCACCCAGAACAGATTTAAATTTGCTCCATCCACTCGTCTTCGGTTTAGTAATATTTGATATGTCCTGTAAGGTAAAAGTTTGAGTAACTCCTCCAATGTTTCCTATATCCATTTTAAATCCTCCTAACTTATTTTTTTAAACTATATTATCGTATATTTTTACGATAAGTTTACAAAAATTTTGAAATATTTAGTTTTTTTTGGGCCCCCTTCTTCCCACATTACCAGTTCCTGTTGAACCGTGAAAAGATCCCCTAAAACCTCCAGCACTTCCACTTCCAGCACCCACTCCAGAAGACCCTTTACCAATTGATGGTGAAAAATAACCTCCATAATGATTCCTTCTCACAAAATTGGAATTTGAAATTCTCCTAAAAAGTTCCCTTTCATTGAAAATCAATCTGGAAGGTCTTATTTTAGAAGATGAAAACCTTCTCAAGGAATTTTTTACCCTGTTCTTATTGGCAATTTTACCCATTAAAAAATCTCTTAATCTCATGCCAGACACATAATTTCTGGAAATCTTAAACTGAGTTAATTCCCGATTTTTCAAAAATCCCTTCCACATCCAGAATACATAATCACCATCAAAAAACCAGCACACATCCCTGGCCATATCAAACATTGGCCTATTTATTCTTGATGGAATTAACACCCAGCCATATTCACTATCGTATGCCCAATTTCCACAATAATACACATATCCCCAGGGCTCTGCTGAAATCCAAACCATATTGGTATCTCTACCTACACTATACCATCTTCCATAGGAATAGGGATGCCAATCAGATGGTATTTTATTGGGAACCCACACATACCCCCATCTGGGATGTTTCACCCAATTCCCATAGTGGGAAAGTTCATATAAAATAACTGGATTTACATCTTTAAAAGCAAGATATCTCATACTTATTTTATTGTTTATCTCCGAATCCCTTTTGTCTGACCATCTATAAAGTGGATTGTTTTTATAATCATTTGTTTTAAAAATCCTTATTTTATCTCCATAAATTTCGGCACTTCTTGGCTCATATAACCTTTTTTCTTCATTTTTACTTTTAATTAAGACAGGTCCAACAAAACAATAGATGTTATTTCCACCTTTATCTTTTTCCACCAAAAATCTGCTCCCACCAGAAGAAGCAACTATTCCCTTCCCACACTTAATCATAAGAAGAGCATTTGTATTCTTGTTCACAAATATATTTCCCTTTTTGAGTTCAATCTCCACTCTTTTTTTATCTATCCGATAAAATTTTACTTTACTCTTTGTCCCTCCAACTCTATATAAATTACCCATGGAATCCATCAATTCAACAAAAGCCCCTTTTTTAATAGAAATTTCATCTCCCTTTAACACAGGCATGTTTTTCACAATTAAATTTTTACCATTTAATTTATTACTTAGAACACCTCTTCCCTCAATCTTTACTACGAAAATTGAAAGGGATTCCCCCTGATTAAAATCCCTGTTAACTTCTTTGGAAGAAATAAAAAGGGAGAAAAAAGTTAAAAGAAAAATTAATGTAAATATTTTTTTCATAGTTTTCACCTCTTTTACAAATATATATTTTAAGATTTAAATTTTCAAGTAAAGTTCAAAAAAGTAAATAAAAATTTAAATGGAGGTTAATTCTTGACACATACTCACATCATAATGTATAAACTTATTTTATTTTATTAACACAAGGTTTTTTATGGAAAAAAGATTTTTAGGTTCTCCCTTCTTCAAAAATGAAGAAAATGGTAGTGAGGAATTTAGTAAACTACTTGAAATGTTTTCACCCGGTTCCATGTATTTCAAAAAGGGAGATATTGTAAAGGGAACCATTGTGGAAATATTGGAAGACCATTGCCTGATAGATCTGGGATATAAGACAGAAGGCAAACTTCCAATTGAACAAGTTGCTCAAGAAGAAAGGAAAATTGGAAATGAAATTGAAGTAAAAATTGAAGCAATTCCATCGGATGAGCAACATGTCATTCTCTCAAGAAGAGAAATTTTAGAAAAAGAATTAATCAAAAAATTGATCAAGAACATGATGGATGAAAGGCCTATTTCTGGAAAAATAGTAAGAATGATAAAAGGGGGATTTATAGTAGACATAGGAATCCCATCATTTCTCCCCGGTTCTTTGGCAGATCCCCTATTCATAAAAAATCCTAAAAGTGCAATAGGAAGAGAAATAAAACTTAAAATCCTAAATATTAATGAAGAAAAGAAAAATATTGTTGTATCTCAAAAGGAATTCATTGAAAATAATCACATCAATCTAACTTCTAAGGAAGATCTCTATCCCGGAAATATAGTAAAGGGATACATTAAAAATATAACTGAATATGGTGTTTTCTTAGATTTAGGTGGAGTGGACGGATTGCTACACAAAACAGATATTTCTTGGGGAAGGGTCAAACATCCAGCAGATTTTTTTAAAATAGGAGAAACAATCAATGTAATGGTCCTTCACTACGATGAGGTTGAAGGAAAAGTGAGTCTCGGATACAAGCAACTAACCCCTGATCCATGGCAAAATGCAGATGTAAAATATCCTCAGGGAACAATTGTAGAAGGTAAAATTAAATCCTTTGAAGATTATGGAATCTTTGTGGAACTTGAAGAAGGAATTGAAGGACTCGTTCATAAGAGCGAAATTTCATGGGAAAAGGTGGAAATCCCATCAGAAATATTTAAAATTGGCGATAAAGTGAATGTAAAAATAATGGGAATTGATAAAAATCACAGAAAAATTTCACTGAGCATAAAAAGAGCCAAAAGGGACCCCTGGTTTGATTTTGCAAAAAGGCATAAGAAATTTTCCACCTTAGAAGGAACTTTGAGAGAAATAAATTCCTCAGAAATAATAGTGGAACTTGAACCTAAAATATTGGGGACTTTAAAAGTATCTTCCATCCCAGAAGAGGAATTAAAAAATTTAAACATAGGAGAAAAGATAGAAGTTTCAATAATTCACATAAACCCATACAAACACAAATTAACACTTGGTTTAAAAAAACATGAATCAAAAAAGTGGGAAAACTTTTTTGCAAATTATACTGAAGGAGATATATTAGAAGGGAAAATTACAAATATAACTAATTTCGGACTTTTTATCAAGTTAGATGATGGCATTGAAGCCCTTTGTCACAATTCAGAACTTGAGAAGGCCCTGGAAGAATATAAAGTGGGAGATAATATAAAAGTAAAAATAAAAAATATGAATCTTGCAGAAAGAAAGATCGCTGTAACTACAAAGGAATTAAATATACCGCTCAGTGAAAGGATTAAAAAACAAATTTCAAGTATGAGTAAGGAGGAAAATTAATGACAAAATTGGAACTTATTAAAATTATCGCTGAAAAAATGAACATAACCTATAAAGAAAGTACCGAAGCGGTTAATCTCATTTTGGATGCCATTACAAATTCCCTTTCAAAGGGAGAAAGCATTAAAATTAGAGGATTTGGAGTTTTTAATGTAAAAGAGAAGAAGGAAAAAATTGCAAGAAATCCCAAAACAGGGGAAAAAGTACACGTCCCTGCAAAAAAGGTTGTTAAATTTAAACCCGGTAAAGAACTAAAGGAGATTGTAAATAATTAAAATGGATTATTTATGGACTCCCTGGAGATACCAATACATCAAAAATGCAAGTAGCAACAAAGGGGATGAGTGTATTTTTTGTAAAATACCATCTGAGAATAACGATGAAGAAAATCTAATTGTCTATAGAGGGAAGTTTAATTTTATCATTTTAAATAGATTTCCATATACCAACGGACATTCCATGGTGGTACCCTTCAGACACTTTGCCGAATTTTCTCTTCTTAAAGATGAAGAAGGCATAGAAATGTTTAAACTCACAAAAACACTCCAGAGGGCACTTGTCGAGGTTTACAATCCAGAAGGATTCAATATAGGTTTCAATCAGGGGCGATGTGCAGGAGCAGGGGTTGCAGATCATTTACACATGCATGTTGTACCAAGATGGACTGGAGATTCAAATATGGTGACAATAATAGGTGAAACGAGAATAATTCCAGAAGATCTTAAAACAACCTATGAAAAAGTGAAATCTTCATTTTTAAAAATTTTAAGTGAATCGGGAGAATAATATGCCCATATATATGACAAAAAAAACATATGAAAAATTTCAAAAAAGACTTCAAGATATACAAAAGGAAAAATATAGTGTGGCAAAAGACCTTCAAATTGCAGCATCTTATGGAGATTTATCAGAAAATGCTGAATATGACGCAGCAAAAGAGAGAAAGGAAATGCTCGCAATTGAAGAGTTAAAAATTAGAGAGAGACTTGCAAATGTGGCATTGATTGAGGAAATGGATCTACCTGATAATATCGTAACAATAGGTAAAAAAGTAAGGGTACTGGATAAAGATACAGGGGAAGAGATGGAATTTGCCATTCTTGGAGAATTTGATGAATGGGAAGGGATAGAAGTCATATCTATAAATGCACCCCTTGCCAAAGGACTTCTAAACACAAAAGTTGGTAGAACTGCTGAAGTTAAATTACCAAAAAGTGTAAAATATTATAAAGTTCTATCTGTTGAAAAATTGTTTAAATAATACTCCTTAAATTCCCATTAAAAACTTTTTGAGATTCTATATACACAACCATTTTTAACCTAAATGTATATTTTCATACTTTTCATATAATTGACAAAATATTCCAATAAAGGAAAAAAGGGTAATGTAAAGTTAATTGTGCAAGGTTTGATAATGTCAACTTAATTGTGTAAGGCTCTTGAAACATCTCCTTTCAGGGTAGAAGAAGAAAATCTTAAACTCATTGAGGAAAGCCTTTAAATTTTTGTCTTTTAAAAAGAGATACAAAAACTTTTCTGCGCTTTCCTCGTTGCCTGACTTTTGCCAGAAGACTTTATCACTCCTGTCAGAATTCAATTTCTTTTCCTACTTGCCTCCCCTAAATACCCCCTGAAGGTTTGTAGAGAAGAAAAGGGATTTTTCTTTAATTGTTTGTCCCTGCCAGAAGATTTTAAGTTATTGCCAGTTTTTAGTTTATTTTTTGCATGCCAACCCCAAAAGCCCCTTAAAGGCTGATAGAGAAGAAAATGGTTTTACTTTAATTGTTTGATTTCTGCCAGAAGATTTTAAGTTATTGCCAGTTTTAGGTATTTTTTCTTGCCTCTCCAAATGCCGCCTAAATTTTTTGCCTGACACTTTCTCTTTACTTACTTACCTTACTTATTTCCTTATTTATTTACTTATTTTTCACTTATTTGCCTGACACCTTTTTAGCCTATCCAAAAAAATTTATAGAAGACAAAAAGAATTATTCTTTAATCACCTGGTTTTTTCAAAAAATTTTAATCATTTTATTTCTGCTAAAAAATTTTATTTAGCTGAATTTAATTTGCTTTTTGCTTGTCCACTTTGAAAGCCCCCTGAAGGTTTATAGGAAAGTAAAGGGATGAACTTAATTGTTGCCTTTTGCTAAAGAAATTTCTTTTTGCCAAAATTTGATTTTTTTTATTTGTCTTCCTTAAAGTCCACTTAAATTCTTTTTAAATTCTTAGATTTTTTGACTGGAACAAAATTCTAAATCTTTAATTCTTCTTGTCTTTTCTATAAACCCATGGTGGGGATTGTGAGGGGGTCAGACGCTTTTCAGCCTTTTAGCCTGACACCATTTCCCAAATTCCAAATTTTCCAAACTTTGCCTGACACCTTTTTTAATCTTATCTTCAGGTCTTCAGGTCTGTCCCTACCCACCTTTACCCATCTTCTCTTTTTTTTACTTACTTACCTGTCTTACTTGTCCTACTTATTTGCCTGATATTTTTTTTAAATTTATTCTTAAACTCAGGTCTGTTTCCTCTTCCGCTCTTCCATTCTTAAAGTCCTCCTAAAAGTTTGTAGAAGGAAAAAAGGATTTTTTAAATCCTTGACTTTTACTAAAAAATTTAGAGTCATCGCCAGTTTTAAGTTTTTCTTTTGTTTACCACCACAAATGCCCACTAAAGGCTGATAGGAGGATAAGAGATTTTGCTTAGTTGTTTGATCTTTGCCAGAAGACTTTATCTTTCTAAGATTTTAATTTGTTATCCTATTTGCCATCTCCTGAATACCTCCTGAAGGTTTATAGGATAAAAAGGGTTAATCTTAATTGTCAGTCTCTGCCAGAAGATTTTAAACTTTCTACCTATTACCTATTAGCCTGACACCTTTTAATTTTACATGACATTTCTCATTTTTAGGTCTGTCCCCTCTTCCATTTT
The DNA here is from genome assembly GCA_027064125.1 of Acidobacteriota bacterium. Classification (GTDB taxonomy): domain Bacteria; phylum Acidobacteriota; class JAAYUB01; order JAAYUB01; family JAMOQF01; genus JAMOQF01. The sequence continues at coordinate 19,420 of JAMOQF010000055.1, read as the reverse complement.
CTTTTTTTTACTTACCCACCCTAAATGCCCCCTAAAGGCTTATAGAAAGAAAAAAATGGTTTGCCTTAATTGCTTGATTTCTGCCAGAAAATTTTAAGTGACTGCCGGTTTTGAGTTTTTCCTATGTTTGCCTACCCTAAATGCCATTTAAATTTCTGACTGACACTTTTTATCTAAAATTTTGCCTGACACCTTTAATTCTAATTCTTAAATTCATTTCTCAAATTCCTCAAATTCAGGTCTGTCCCCATCCATTTCTTTAATTTATTTTTAATTTGCCTACCCCTAACACCCCCTTAAGGGTTTATAGGATGAAAAAGGGACTTACTTTAATCATTGCTTTTGCCAAAAAATTATTAACTCTGCCAATATTTAATCTGTTTTCTCATTTACCTCCCTCAAAAGCTTCTAAAAATTTCTGAAAACAAATAGTGCCATACAAAAAAGAAAAAACCTTTCTCTTTCCTCTCTATAAACCCACGGTAGGGATTGTGGGGGGTATTTCTGCCTGATACTTTTTAAAATTTTTTCCCAAGTTCAGGTCTGTCCCTACCCACCTTCTTTTTTTACTACTTGCCTGACACCATTTTTTCTTTCCCTAAATCTTGAATTTTCCTGAATTTCCTGAACTTTCAATCTTTTTCTTTCTTTCCTACAAATCAATTGGTGGGGATTATGGGAGGAATTCGATTATCTTAGCTTAACACCTTTTCTTTTTATCATTTTTATCCAGATCTTGCCTGACACCTTTTAGCCCCCCAATATTTTTCTACTTTCAAATCCACAATTTAAAATTCTTTAAAATGACAAAAAATGTGATCAAATAAAAACAACATCATTTCTCTTCAATCCACTTTTTATATATCTTATCGTATTCACTTTCAAACATCTTTTTAACCTTTGTAGGGGTCATATAAACCATCATTCTTGAAGTTGTCAAAATGTAGGGAGCAAGTTTAGATTTTTCCACCATGTTTTCTTTAAAATGAAATGAAACCATAACTATAAGAACTCCAGCTATAATTAACCAACCCCTTACAAATCCAAATAAAACTCCTATCCCTCTGTCAAGCCACTTTAAATTTGCAGCCTTTATAAGTTTATTGAACAAAAATATTAAAAGGGAAGAAAGCAGTAAAATCCCAAAGAATATACTCAAAAAACCAGCCACATCTCTGAGAACCTTACTATCAATAATACCCCTATAAAAATTCCCCACACTCTCGTAGTAAAAACTACCAAGATAGATCCCAAAAATAACCGATAAAATTGAAAAAAACTCCCTTATAAAACCTTTTATAAAACTAAAAAAAATGGAAACTGAAAAAACTATTACAATAAACAGATCTAAAATATTCATTTTAAAACCTCAAACTTCGTTAAAATATCTTCTCCAGTTAAAATTTTATATATTTCAAGGTACTTTTTAGATGTTTTTGAAACTATTTCATCTGGAAGAGGTGGAGGAACACTTTTTCTATCCCAATTGCTTTTCAGGAGGAAATCTCTTACAAACTGTTTATCATAAGATACCTGACTCTTTCCAACCTCATATCCAGAAAGCGGCCAGAAACGAGAACAATCAGGGGTAAAAATTTCATCTATGAGAATCAATTCTCCATTATAAATGCCAAATTCCATTTTGGTATCTGCAACGATTATACCCTTTTGATATGCAAATTCATGTGCTTTAAGGTATAGGGATATTGAAATTTCCCTTATTTTTTCCCCAAGTTCCCTACCAACGATATCACACATTTTTTCAAAAGTTATATTCTCATCATGTCCCTCTTCAGCCTTTGTGGAAGGTGTAAAAATTGGCTCCGACAACTTTTCAGACTCCTCAAGTCCTTCAGGTAAGGAAATACCACATACCTCACCACTTTTCAAATACTCCTTCCAACCAGATCCAGAGAGATATCCCCTTACTATGCACTCAACGGGAAGTGGCTTTGCCTTTTTGACAAGTACACTTCTACCGAGAAGATATGGTTCATAATCCCTAAACACTTCTGGAAAATCCTTTATATCACCACTAATAATGTGATTTTTTACTTCATCTTCAAAGTAGTCAAACCAGAAGAGACTCAACATGCTCAATACAATCCCCTTAAAAGGTATGAGAGATTTCAAAATATAGTCAAAGGCAGAGATTCTGTCAGTGGTCACAATGAGTAATTTGTCATCAAGGTCTACAATTTGTCTTACCTTTCCCTCTTTATACTTCAGAAACTCTGGAAAATCAACTCTTTCTATGGGAGTTTTAATCAACTTTTTATTCTTCATTTACAATTTTCCTCCTCCTTAATTTTCTCATATAATTTTTTCACAAATGAAATTATATCTCCACTCTTTTTTTGAAGATATATGTGGGATCTAACCTTTGATGCCCCATTAAATCCGTGTATAAAGTAAGAAGAATATCTTTTCATCTCACCACATTTAGCCTTATCTGGATAGTTTTTATCTATTGCATCGAGTATTTTTAATAATATTTCAATTTTCTCACAGATGGAGGCAGAAAGATATGAACCACTTTTAAGAAAATCATAGGTGTTTTTTATTAGAAAGGGATCGCGGGTAATACCTCTTCCTATCATTATGGCATCGCAACCCGTTTTCTCAAACATCCTAACTCCATCTTCTGGAGAAAAAATATCTCCATTTCCAACAACAGGTATTGAAACACTTTCCTTTAATTCTCTTATATATTCCCAGTTAGATTTACCTGAAAACATTTCACTTCTCAATCTTGGGTGAAGAGTAATAAAAGACGCACCAGAATTTTCCGCAATTTTCCCTGCCTCAAGAAATATGGGAGTATTAAATCCAGATCTCATCTTTACAGACACTGGTAAAGAAATCCTTTTTTTAACAGTTGTAATTATTCTTTCAAAGAGGAGCAAATCTTTTAAAAGGGCTGAACCAGAACCATTTTTCACCACTTTTCTTGCAGGACACCCAGCATTTATATCAATTAAATCTCCATATCCACCATCTTCTATAATTTTAGCGGCATCACCCATGTGTTCTGGATTAAATCCATATATTTGGACCGCATATGGAAACTCTCCCCTACCCCTTTCCATCATCTTAAACGAATCCCTCCCATTTCTTATAAGGGCTTCAGAACTTATTAATTCTGAAAAAGTAAGCCCACATCCACCAAGGGAAATTAAAATTTCCCTGAAATACTTTGTTGTGATTCCCGCCATGGGAGCGAGAAAAATATTGGGATATACTTCAAGTTTTCCTATTTTTAACTTTTTTAAATATTTTTTCATACCAAAATAAAGAGATCCCCCAGAAGATGGGGGATCTTATCTATGTACCTGCTGAATAATCGTCAAGGTAGGCAATTTGCTCTGGGGTAAGCGTGTCTATATTTATCCCCATTGTTTCAAGTTTTAATCTCGCAATTTCCTGATCCTGCTCTTCAGGGATGTCATACACAAGGTTTTCAAGATTTTTCCCCTCTTTTGCAAGTCTTAGCATTGACATAAACTGATTTGCAAAACTCATATCCATAACCTCTGAAGGATGCCCTTCAGCCCCTGCAAGATTTACAAGTCTTCCCTTTGCAAGGAGATAAATCCTTTTTCCATCTTTAAGTCTATATTCCTCATTGTTTGGCCTTATCTCTTCTTTACCCTCGGAAATATCCTCAAGATCCTGTATATTTATTTCACAATCGTAGTGCCCAGTATTACACACAATTGCACCATCTTTCATACTCTCAAAATGTCTTTTTACAATTACATCCTTCATCCCCGTTGCAGTAATAAAGATATCTCCAATTTTTGCAGCCTCATCCATGGGCATAACTCTAAAACCATCAAGGGTTGCCTTAAGAGCAGCAGTGGGCTTAACCTCTGTTACAATGACATTGGCACCCATTCCCTTAGCCCTCATGGCACAGCCCTTTCCACAATGGCCATATCCAGCGACAACAAAGGTCTTTCCAGCAAGCATAATGTTTGTAGATCTCAAAATTCCATCAATTGAAGATTGTCCCGTGCCATATACATTGTCAAAATCCCATTTAGTTTCAGCATCATTAACGGCAATTACGGGATATAGGAGTTTCTTAGCCTTTGCCATAGCCCTCAATCTGTGAACCCCAGTTGTGGTTTCCTCAGTTCCACCAATTATCTCCTTTGCAAGTTCTGGATGTTTATAGTGAACAGTAAAAATTAAATCTGCTCCATCATCAAGGGTTAAATTGGGCTTTTGCTCAAGGGTTTTTTCAATGCACCAGTAAAATTCATCCCTATTCATTCCATGCCAGGCAAAAATTGAAATCCCTTCTTCAGCAAGGGCTGCTGCCACATCATCCTTAGTGGAAAGGGGATTACATCCACTCCAGGAAACCTGCGCCCCCGCTGCCTTTAAGGTTTTCACAAGAACTGCAGTTTCTTTTGTAACATGAAGACAACCAGAAATTTTAAAACCCTTTAAAGGTTTTGTTTTAGAATATTTTTCCCTCAACTTCATTAAAACGGGCATCCTGGATTCAGCCCATGCAATTTTTTGTTTTCCCAAAGGTGCAAGGGAAATATCCTTTACTTTATACTCCATATCATCTCCCAAAATAAAATTTAAATAAGTGAAAAAGATACAGTAATTCCCTCTTTAAGTCAAACAATTAGTTAAAAATCAGCCACTCAAGAGATATCAATCCCAGCCCATTTCTTCCAGAAATTCATTTCCTTTTACATCAATATCTGCGGGGGCAAATTCAATCTGAATATCTCTGTTTGAGTTAAAAAAACTCTCAAGGGCTTCTCTTACAATTACACTCCTGCTAATATTTCTCTTTTTTGCAACTTTATCTATCTCATCTATTAAACTTGAAGGTATCCTTACCGATAAAACTTTGTCGGAACTATTCATATTTAACTTCCTCAATTTTTATTTTTTAAATTTTTTAAAAGCACTTCAACCGCCTTTATGAGTTGTGGGTCCCTATCATTTTCCTCATCAGATGGAGCAAGTTCCACAAGATAGTCAGGCATGCATCCATGAAGCTCCATATTTATACCACTACCCTCAACATACCATCCCCTTCCCGGTAGCCTCAGGAGAGAACCATCTATGAGATAGGCACCTCCAGTTGAAATCACAGCACCAAAGGTCTGATTGCCAACAAGGGGACCCCTCTTTAAAGTTTTTATAGCCCAGGAAAATATTTCGGCATTACTGTAGGAATTTTCATTACACATGGCAACAATTGGCTTTGTAAAGGCATATAGTGGCCTTCTATCCTGTGGATAGCCAGTCTCCCATGAACCTCTACCCTTCGTATATGCGTGATTTCTAACCATCAGCATTGCAAGAATATAATCTGTTGTCCATCCACCACCATTATTTCTAACATCAATTATTAATCCATCCTTATCATGTGCCTCTTTATAAAGCAACATCTCAAATCTTTCAAGACTTGGCTGCCCCATGGACTGAATGTGTATGTATCCAATCCTTCCATTACTCAATTTGTGGACAAGTTCTCTTCTATCACTTACCCACTTTTCATAATATGCCTGCCTCACAGTCATAAATCCAGTTGGAGTTATTATCACATTTCTTAAATTTCCATCCTTTCCCTTAACTTTTATATAAACCTTCTCACCAACTTTATCTTCAAAGAGGGAGTAAAAATTTACATCTGGTTTTATCTCTTTACCATCAACAGATAAAATTATATCTCCTGGATAAAGCCTGCTTTCATCCCTGTAAGCAGGTGTATTTTTCAAAACATCTAAAATCTTTATACCCATTCCGCTGTAGTTCTCATCGGGCAAAATTCCAAGAAAACCGGTGTGTACTGCTCCTTTAGGCCTCTTAAGATAATAAATACCCATGTGGGATGCATTTATCTCACCAAGCATCATATCCACAACATCGTCAAAATCTTCAATCGTATCACAACTCTCAGCAAGGGGAAGATACCTATTTCTAAAACTCTTCCAGTCATATCCGTGAAAATTGGGGTCGTAAAAATAGTCATTTATGAGTCTCCAACTCTCTAAAAACTTCTGCCTTCTCTCAAGTTTATGATTTATTACAAGTTTTGCCAGAAAGGGAATTGATTTTTCCTTATTTCCAGATACCTTTTTGATAAATCCACCCTTTGAAATAAAGTAAATATTTTTATTCTTACTATTCCAGATTGCAACATTTGGAATACTCTCTTCAGAATCAAAATCTAAAAGTTCAGAATTTGAAACCTTTTTCAGATTTTTCCCAAATATATCTATTTTATACAAAAGTGTCTTTCCCGTGTGATCTGATAAAAAGAGGATTTCTCTGCTATCAGGAGATGTAGCGAGGGCTATCTGAGTGCCCGTTAATTTAGTAATTCTCTTTACTCTAAAGGAAATATCCTCAAAATCAATTTTTACCTCTACCTTCTTCTTTTCTTTCTTATCCTCTTCCTTTTTTACACTCTTTTTTTCAACCCACAACTCTTCCCACTCTTCTTTACTCCTTTCAGAATCCCTCTTTGTGAGGTACACCATGTAGACATCTACATTATCTTCCTTATAATCTGCATTTCTTTTGGAACTAAACACAATAAACTTTCCATCCCTTGACCAGATGGGATGAATATCGTTGTCAGGATGCTCAGTAATGTTTATGGCATTTCCACCACCTGAAGGCATTATAAAGATATCTGCGTTATAGTCCCCATCATATTTTGAAAAGGCTATCCACTTTCCATCGGGACTCCAGGAATAATCAGGTTGATTCCAGCACTTATAAATCAGTTTTACATTTTCTCCGCTGCTCTCCATGGTGTACAAATTTCCAGATGCCTTTAAAAAGGCAATTTTACTCCCATCAGGGGAATACTTTGGAAACAATTCATCTTCAGGAGTTTTAAGAATAGGTGTAATCTTATATTTTAATGAAGCGTAAAAGGACTTCCCATCCTCTGGCTCAATTGTAAAAATATCGTCATTTCCATTTTCATCGGAGATAAAAAGTATTTTCTTACCATCGGGAGAAAAGGAAATATTTTTCTCCCTCCACCAGGAATTTGTAATATTTTTGGCCTTTTTAAAATTTTTTATATCCCTTCTCAAAACAAATATATCTCCCCTTACTACAAAGGCAACCATTTTACCATCTGGAGAAACCGCTATTTCTGAGACATCACTACTTTTTCTCAATTTCTCAATAGAATTTCTCTTCAAATCCTCAGGTAAAGTTAATTTGAGTTCCCTCAACTTATTTTCTTTTTCCAGAATATATACTTTTCCCATTCTTTCAAAAGCAAGAAGATTTTTATTCCTGCTTGAAGATGGAAATGTTATTCTCAAATCTTTGAAATTGGTAATCCTTTTAATTTCCTTAGTGTTTAAATCCATTTTATAAAGATTTATACTTCCATCCCTTTCTGAAACAAAATAAAAGGATTTGGAATCGGGAGACCAGATGGGCCAATTGTCATTTCCCCTGTAATCTGTCATCCTTATATGTTCTTTTCTTTTAAAATCATAAAGATATATTTCAAAATTTGCAGAGCCTTTATAGTGAAGTCTCCACCAGGGAAATCTCCCTTTAACATAGAGTAGATATCTTCCATCAGGACTTATTTTTCCATAGGAGGTGTCATTTTTCAAAACTCTTTTGGGAGTACCTCCCTTTGAGGAAACTCTGTAAATATTGATGGATCCATAATATTTTGTAAACTCCCTCTGGGATGAAAAGAAAATGTTTCCAGAACTATCCCAATCAAGTACATAGTCATTCCTTGAAAAAAAGGTGATTTGCTTCAAATTTCTTCCATCACTATCCATTACAAAAACATCAAAATTTCCATTTCTTTTAGAAGAAAAGGCTATCTTTTCCCCATCAGTAGACCAAACAGGATAAGCATCATAGGATTCACTATCTGTAAGTCTCATTGGAAAGGTACCATCGATTTTAGCCTTCCAGATATCTCCCTGATATGTAAAGGCAATCCACATCCCATCAGGAGATGGTGCAGGATATCTGATAATTGGCATTGAAAAAATGTAAAAAAACAAAAAGAAAAAGATAACTGGCAAAAATATTTTTTTCCCCATAAAAAACTCCTCATATTTATTTTCTTTCTTCAATTATCCCAATTTTTTTCATATTTTCAAGGAAATTTCTCACATCTTCTCTTATATGGGTTTCTTTCACATTATATTTATCACATAAAAATTTTACGATTTTTTCAAAAGTATATTTTTTTTCCACAAGGGAATATATTATATAACCCACTTCATTTGTGGAATACACTCCATCTAATTCAAATTTTTCCAGAGGTATAAAAATATAGCCCGAGGATATTTTTTTTACAATAAACTTTTTTGAAGGGGAAAAAAATCTATCCATACTAAATCTCTTCAGGCACTGGTTTTGTTTTAAGCAGTGAATACACAACTCCCCCCGGCAGAGCTGAAAGGACAACAACTAAAAAGGATATAAGTGATAGAGAAAAACTACTATTGGGATCAACTCCAATAAGAGAAAAAAGGACCACAAATATATTTTCGCGCAAACCAATCCCATTTATACTAATTGGAAGCATAACCACTGTGGACATAAGCGATATAATAATCATATAGGCATAAAAGGAAGCCTTTATTCCTATTCCAATACCTATTAAATAGTTTTCCACACTTACAAAAAAAATATTTATCGCAGAAATAACAAGGGGAACTATCAACACAGAAGGTTTATTTCTAAAAATCCTTGTGGCATCGTGCAGTATTGAAATTTTTTCCGAAAACTTTTTCAGATTTAGCCTATTAAGCATCTTTATGGCTATATTGTAAAGTCCTGATGTAAAAACAACTATGTTTACCAACACAAAGAGAAGCAAAAAGAAAATGGGAATGTATACAATATCAATTTCTCTGATACCAAAATTACTCAACAGTGGAATTTCCTTTGAAGTTATATTTATTTTATACATCAAGGCACCAAATATCCCATATAGTATCAAAAAGAAAAATCCGGTAGCCCTTTCAAGATATATTGAAGCAATTATATAGGATATGGGTTTTCCACTTTCTTCCTTTACATAAAATATTTTCACAAAATCCCCTCCCACAATTGAAGGCAAAAAGAGGGAAAAAAACATACCTATTAAATAAAACTGAAATAATCTAAAAAGAGAAATGTCAATATCCATGGCTTTTAAGATAACCTTCCACCTGTAGGAACATATAAATTGTCCAAAAAGAAGAAGAAAAAGAGAAAGGAAAAAATATATATAATTTGATCTTGCAAGAATTTCAACTGACTTTTTTAAGTTAACCCCTTTGGTGTGAAAAAGATAAAAGAGGAGAAGAACTGTTACAACAAGTTTAAATATAAAGATAACTCTTTTTTTTACATTCTTATCCATAGGTGATATTTATCTCTAAAAATCAAAAGTTTAATAATATGGGAGAAAAAAGTCAAATTTAAACTTAATATCCCATTCTAATTCTTGAAAAACCAACTTCACAATCTGAGACATCGATAACCTTTACATCGTAATTTTTAAGGTTAATGATTGCTATGCTTTCTCTTTGAATGCAGGCAATATACAACTTACCATCACAATAAACAATGGATTCAGGTCCATAACATATGCTAAATTGAGTAAAACTACCGGTTTTAACATCATAAATTCCAAATCTATTGTAGTTATTTGTAAAAGAATGGTTATTAAAACCTATAAACAAATAATTTTTAGCCGTTCCAAGAATAATGGGATCTGAAATTTCAAATTTCTTTAAAATTTTTACCTTTGTATGTCCTCCTCCTTTATCAAATAAGATTTGAAGAAGCGAATTTCTACTTTTAGGGGGCCCAAAATGGTTTACCGCACAAAACAATTTCCCATTACAGGAAAAAATATTTGAGGAAATAAACCTATTTTTTAAGAGAAATTTTCTCTTTCCAAACAATTCCACAAGTTCGACTCCACCAATAGTCCCCCTTACATCTTCAATCACTGCAAATTTACCATTTAAAAAGGAAATGACCCCAACAGGGATTCCCCTAAAAACAAACTTTTTCTCTATCGATTCCTTTTTTATATTAAATATTTCTGAAATAAACCCCTCCACATCATATTCAAGAAGAGTATGGGATATTAAATATCGAAATTTATCTATTTTTAAAAAATGATAGGGTGATTTTGCAATTGGTATCTTTCTAAGTAGATTACCACTTACTTTGTCCAGTACATAAATATCCCTGCCGTCAGTGTTGTATGATATCCTGTGCAAAATTACAAAAAAATTATTCATAAAGGAAATTATATCCGTGCATGAGGCTTCCTTATCGCAGATTTCTAACTTTTTGATTACTGTTTCTTTTTGTGGTGAAAAAAGGTAGATGTAATCCCTACCCGAATTTAACAGTATTAAATTTTTCTCAGAAAAGAAAAAACCTGAAAAAAGGTAAAAAAAGAGTATACCTATAAATGTAATTCTACCAAAAAATCTCATGCTAAAAAAGTTTGTTTATCTATACTTCCCTACCAATTACCAACTTGATGTAACTGTCCAGGTCCTCCAGGAAGCATACAATTCATCTGGAGCAACCCATGTATCCGATGGAACAGCATCAATATTAATACGGGCATACCATTTTGAAGTTCTGTAATATCCAGCCCAAACGAGTTGAGAACAATAAAATTTATCAGTTGCCCATTTCCATAACCAGTTGAAGTTGTATGGCTTGCCAAGTTGTTTTCTTGCATATTCAGCAGCCTTACTACGATAACTTGTACTGAGTGGCCACGTTATAACCCTCATAATTCTACAATAGTCGTAATCATTATTCCAGTGGGAAACTGGCTCAAAATGAACTCCGGGATGGGGATCTCCAAAGTAATTCTGATTGCAATCAGATTCTATAGTGGAATAAACTCCAGTACCTCCATAGAAAATCCCAGCATGACTATGCCAACCCCATGGAACAAAACCATTGTGAACAAGAAGGACATCTCCCTTTATAGCCATTGAAAGATCACACATGTTAACACCATCACCATCACCAAACTTTAAACCTTCATTTTCATCTGGAGCGTATCTGCCAAGCATAAACTTCATGTCCTTTTCAGAAGGAATCCATCTCTCTATCTTTTTAAATTTATCAAATGGAAATTCCATCTCTTTTTGTTCTGCAGCCTTTAAAACCCTATCCAGTACCTCAGGTGGCATCTTCCTTTCAAGATTAGTAGGTATCATATCAGAATATTGCTGAATATAGGGGATCTCAAGTTTCACCCAGTGCCTCTTCAAGGCTACTTCCTCCCTCTGATCAGGCGAAAGGGAAAGAAAAGTATTAATAAAATTGGAATAAGTTTTATCCACCTTATTCCAGGCAGAAAAAATAAATAGAATTAAAAACAGGATGAAAAGAAAGGATACTCTTTTCGTAACTCCAAACCTCCGAATAAATTAACCACTTGATAATATTTTACTGAAAATTTCAACAAAAATAAATAAAAATTTTATATATTTTGTAATTTTCAGTCAGCAATATCTTATACAATATCTCATATAAAAACCATCTAAAATACGGGATTGACTTTTGGATAAAGGTATTTTTAAGTAAAGATTAAAGAAATTTTCTATTTAGTAAATAAGATTTGTTAAAATAAAAGAAAAGAAGTCTTTCAATTTTGTATGAGAACAATTCCCCTTCATTCCTTTTTCTTACTTGTCCAATTTTAAATTCAGGTCTGTCCCTTTTTCCATATCCTTTAAAGATTTATAGGGTAAAAAAGAATTTTATTTAATCGCTGACTTTTGCTAAAAGATTTTATCTTTGCCAGAATTTAGTTTTTCCTCTTACTTACCCGATCCAAAAGGCCCATAAGGCCCATAAAAGGCTTATAGAAGAGAAAAGGGATTTTATTTTAATTGTTAATTTTTGCCAGAAAATTTTTAGGTATTGCCAGTTTTAAGTTTTTTCCTTATTTGCCTACCCCTAATACCCCCAAAGGTTTATAGGATGAAAAAGGGCATTTGCTTTAATTGTTGTTTTTTGCCAAAGGATTTCATCTTTGCAAGAATTTAATTTCTTCCTATCTGCCCACCCTAAATACCCCTAAAGGCTTATAGAAAGAAAAAAATTTTAATCATTTGATTTCTGCCAGAAGGATTTTCTTTTTGCCAGAATTTTATCCTTTTTTTATTTGCCTCCCCCTCAAAAGCCATCTAAATTTTTGCCTGACACATTTTCAAGATTTAGGTCTGTCCCCTTCCATCTTTCTTTTTTTACTTACTTACCTGTATTACCTATTACTTGCCTGATACCTTTTGAAAAGTTCTGAAACCCAGGTAAAAATTAAGTCACTCATAGGTATAGTCCTTTTAGGGAATTTTCAATCAAGGTTAATTTTAATCCCTTTTTCCCGAAAAGAGATTTCTCCTTTTTGACACAATTAATTTTACACTGCCTGAAATTTAATCATGTAGTTAATAAATGAAAATATCTTTTCCTACAATCCCTCAAACACTAAGTTTATGGTGTGTTTCCCTTTTAGGTTAAGGGTAATTTTTTAAAATTACTTTATTTTAACACATTTACAGAGCCTTTTATATAGCAATCACGGATTTTGGGAAATCATAACATCTTGACTTAAGAGTATTACCTATTTTATTATTAACTTTATAAAATTTCTAAGGTGAATAGTATGAAATTTTTTATTGACACAGCAAACATTGAGCAAATTAAAAAGGCACTATCTTATGGAATTTTAGATGGAGTAACCACAAACCCAACGCTTGTTTCGAGAGAAAATAGGAACTTCAAAGAATTAATTTCTGAAATTTGCGAGTTGGTCGACGGTCCTGTAAGTGCAGAAGTTGTAAGTTTAGATTCAGAAGGAATGGTCAAGGAGGCTATGGAACTTGCAAAAATTGCTGACAATATTGCTATTAAAATTCCAATGACAGTGGAGGGACTAAAAGCGGTAAAGATACTATCCTCTGAAGGTATCATGACAAATGTAACCCTTATATTTAATCCAATCCAGGCACTTATGGCCGCAAAGGCAGGAGCAACATTTGTAAGTCCATTTGTGGGAAGACTTGATGACATACAACACAATGGTATGGAACTCGTGAGCCAGATTGTTCAAATATTTGAAAATTATGACTTTGATACAGAAGTCATAGTGGCTTCAATAAGGCATCCCCTTCACGTTGTCGAAGCAGCAATGATAGGCGCAGATATTGCTACCATCCCCTTTGCAGTAATTGAAAAATTGGTAAAACACCCTCTTACAGATATTGGAATAGAAAGATTTCTAAAAGACTGGGAAAAGGTTCCCGGAAATAAAATAGTTTAAGATATGTTTGAAGAAGATAACTACTGTTTTTGTTGTGGAAAGGAAAATCCAATAGGGCTTAAACTAAAAATAGATGAAACACCTGATGGGGAAATTACCACAAAATTTAAAGTAAAAAGAGAATACCAGGGATATCGAAATGTACTTCACGGTGGATTTGTATCAATGCTACTTGATGAAGTCATGGCTCACGCTGCCTTCAGAAAAACGGGGAAAAAAGCAGTAGCAACGGGGAAAATAGAGGTTTCCCTGAAAAAACCAATACTTGCTGGAAGTGAGATTACAATTTTTGGGAAAGTTGATGAGGACAGAGGAAAAATTATTAAAACTTCCGGAAAAATATTAAATCCCAATGGAGAAATTTCGGCCACAGCGAAGGCTATTTTTGTAAAAATTAAGTAGTTCTTTAAAACAATTTGCCTATTTTTTAATCTTTAATATTTTAAAGTTTAAAGATAAGGAAGTGATATGTTCAAAAAAATCTTTTTCCTATTTACTACTTTACTCTCAATTACCTTTTTATTTTCTTCAAACTATAAGTTTATAAATTTTGAAGGAAAAGAAATTAAAATTTCTTATGAGAAAAATTTTCCATGCTTCCTTAAATTGAAAGATTACAAACTGCAAAATAATGAACTTTTAAATCCGGGACTAATTCTTGAAAATTTAAAATACCCATTGAAAATAGAAAAAATTTACAAAAACTTCAACCTTGAAGAGGAATGGACAAGTTTAAGTGGAATTCATTTGAGATTTAAGGCAAATTTTAAGGGAATTCAAGTTTTTAATTCTTATATAGATCTCCACATTAACGATAAAAAAGAACTCTACTCAATTTTCGAAAAGGTATTCAACACCAAAATCTCCCATCCACAAAAATTAAATGAATCTGATTCCCTGGAAATAGCGGAAAAAAGTTTTGAAAAAAAATATGGCAGAAAATTTTCCCTCAAAAACCTCTATAAAGTTTTTTACATAGGAAAGGATAACAATTTAATACCTTCAACTTATGTGGAATTAAAAAAGAAAAATTCTCCATTAGATGTAAAATATATTATTTCCCTCCTTGATGGGAAAATACTTTTTGAAACCTCAAATATCTATTATTTCGATGGAAATGGAAGAATATTCAATCCAAATCCAGTAAATTCACTCAGAAATATAAACTTGAGGGATATGGGAGATAGTAATAACGCCATTTCAGAAAGAGCATATCAAGAAGTTTTACTAAAAGATATATCTAAGGATGAAAATGACCTATTTATTTTAAATGGACCAAATGTAAAAGTTAAAGACATTGAATATCCATATATTGCACCACCAAAATCACAGGATGGTTCCTTCAACTACTACAGAGAAGATGATGGATTTGAAGCAGTCATGGTATATTACTGGATTGATAAAGCATGTAGATATTTAAAATCCTTAGGTTTTGACATATATCCCTATCCCCTTTCTGTGGATCCCCACGGAGTAAATGGAGCGGATCAATCCCATTTTTCTGCTGGAAGCAGCCCTTATATAGCTTATGGAGATGGCGGAGTTGACGACGCAGAGGATGCAGACATAATTCTTCATGAAATGGGGCACTCAATTCAATACTTTCAAAATAAAAACGCGTTTGTCACCACAGGAGAATCGGGAGCCATAGGAGAAGGCTTCGGTGATTACTGGGCCTTCTCAAACACCTATAACATAAGTGTTGCAAATGGTTTTGATCCATTTTGTATTGGAGAGTGGGATTCCACCTCCTATTCAAATTCAATTCCACCATGTCTGAGAAGGGTGGATTCAAATAAAAAGTACCCGGATGACATGGATGGTGAAATCCATGACGATGGGGAGATATGGTCATCCTGCCTTAGAGAAATATTTATGAAACTGGGCAAGGAAATAACGGATTCCATTGTACTTGAGGGACAATACCATATGCCTCCATCCACAAATTTTAGAAATGGAGCCCTCTCAATAATTGAAGCAGATGAAAATTTATACAATGGAAATCATACCGGATTAATATGTAATATTTTCTACAACAGGGGCATACTTTCAGAAGGAGATTGTAGAAGCCACGGTCCCTTCGTAAACCTATACAATGTAGACTTTTCGGAATTGGATGGCAATGGAGATGAAAAGGCAGATCCGGGTGAAATTTACAAAATGGATTTAAGTTTCTACAACTCAGGAACAGTAGATACTGGAAAAATCTTTATAAAAATTATTCCAGAAGACCCTTCAATAAAAATTTTAAATAATCTCCTTTCAATTAACAATTTACCTCACACCGGGGCAATTATACATTGTGAAAATTCCATAATATTTAAAATAGGTAGTGATTTTCAGTGTGGAGAAAAGGCAAAATTCCTTATAAAAGTTTACAATGATGGACTTGAATTTAACTTTCAAGAAGAACTACAAATTGGAGAAATATCTTCCAATAACATATTTGAAGATGATCTTGAATCTGGTGGAAGTTCTCTCTGGCAGATATCAATAGGGGCTGGAACAACGAATTATGAATGGCAATTGAAGGAAACCCCCTACTCTCACTCCCAAAACCACAGTTATTTTACAATAGATGCACCTCAGATTCAGGATAGTTATTTAACCTTAGGCCCCATAGATCTCTCAAATGAAAAATTGTATTACCTTCACTTTTTCCATACCTATTCCTTTGAAATTGGATACGATGGAGGAGTTGTGGAAATATCAACAGATGGAGGAAACAACTTTCAGGACCTGGGCAATTACTTCACTCAAAATGGATACAATATGAAAATTTCTGATAAATATGGTTCTCCCATTGGAGGCAGAATGGCCTTTAGTGGAGGATCACTTTCCACCCAATTAAAGGAAAGTATTATAAATCTATCTTCTTTCAGTGGAAATACAATATATATCAGGTTCAGAGCTTCTTCAGATCAATCAAATGGCGGAAGTGGATGGTACATAGACGATATAAGCATTGAAGAAATAACCCCAACATGTTCCCTTGAAAACTTTACTGGAGATCTAAATGGAGATGGAAATAAAAACATAGAGGATGTCCTGCTCCTTAAAAATCTCCTGGTGGAAAATCTATATTTAAACAACTATCTTAAAGATGTGGGAGATATAAATGGAGATGGGAAATTAAATTTATTAGATTTGCAAATACTTCTAATGGAAATTTCCCAATAGGAGGATGTCATGTATAGCAAAAATTGGGATCTTACTCCACTTTATAGCGGAATTGATGATCCATTGGTGGAACTTGACCTTAAAAAGGCTTTAAAACTCGCAGAAGAATTTGAAAAAAAATACAGAAAAAATCTTGAAACGGCAAAAATGGTAAAAGATGGATTAAAGGATCTTGAAAAAATTCTCACAATGATAAGCAAAGTAAGAGGTTATGCATATTTGCTTTTTTCAACAGATACACAAAATGGAAATTACAAACAACTTCTGATTAAATCGGAAGAATTTTCAACAAAAATATATGAGAAAACCGCCTTCTTTGAGTTGAAACTTCTCAAAATGGAAGATGACAAATTTTTGGAATTTCTAAACTCAGAGGAACTTTTAGAATACAAAAATTACCTTAAAAATCTCTGGAGAGAAAAATCACATAAACTGAGCGAAAGAGAAGAAATTCTAATTGAGAAAAAAGATCTTACAGGTGTCGATGCCTTTGAAAGACTTTATAGCGAAATAACTTCTGATTTTACCTATACATTTGAAATGGATGGTGAAATAAAAAAACTAACTGGTTCAGAAATTAGAGGCCTTTTCTATCACCCTGACGAAAAAGTAAGGGAAAGGGCAACAATTACCTATTATAAAAAATATGAAGAATTTGGGAAAATTTTAAACTCAATTTACAACAACATAATTAAAGATCATGCCATGGAATGTGAAATCAGAAAGTATTCAGATCCCATGGAACCAACCCACATAGCAAACCATATAGAAAAGGACACAATAGACTTAATGGTTGATGTAATAACAAATAGTTATTCACTGGTGGAAAGATATTATAGAAAAAAAGCAGAATTGCTTGGAAAGAAAAAATTAAAGGGTTCTGATCTATATGCCCCCATGGGAAAAGAACTTGAAAACATTCCCTATGAAGAAGCGGCTAAGATGGTTATAGACGCCTATGGAATTTTTGACGAAGAATTTGGGAATCTTGCTAAAAATTTCTTTGAAAAAAAGTGGATTGATGCGGAAATCAAAAAGGGGAAGATGGGGGGAGCGTATTGTTATGGGATATCCCCCGAGGTAAATCCTTTTATAATGACAAATTACAATTCCAAATTAAGAGATGTATACACTCTTGCTCATGAAATAGGACATGGTATACACGATATAATGGCCTCTAAAAATAGTTACCTAAATTTTCATCCTCCCCTTGTGGTTGCTGAAACTGCATCGGTTTTTGGAGAAATGTTGCTTACTGAGAAATTAAAAAATGAAACCAAAATGAAGGATGTCCTTTTAAATATCTTATCCTCAAAAATTGAAGACATAATTGCCACTGTATACAGACAAATCATGTATATTTTATTTGAATACAGAGCCCATAAAAGATGTCAGGAAGGTTTTCTATCGGAAGAAGATATGTGCAATATCTGGTGGGAAGAAATGGAAAGAATGTATGGTGATTCAATTGAATTTTTTGAAGTTCAAAAGTGGAATTGGTCTTCAATTCCCCACTTTTTTCACTACAGATTTTACTGCTATGCCTATTCCTTTGGAGAATTATTTGTAATTTCCCTTTTTAAAAAATATAAAGAGGAAGAAAGGGAAAACTTCATAAAAAACTACAAGGAAATTCTTTCAAGTGGTGGGAGTAAAAACCCATACCAACTTGCTGAAATTGTTGGCGAAAACTTAAATGAAAGATCCTTCTGGGAAAAGGGAATTAAATTTATCGAAGAGATGATTGAAGAATTTGAAAGATTTAACTAATGGAAAAAATATCTGCTGTAATAATAACTTACAATGAAGAAAGAAAAATTGAAAAATGTATTAGAAGTCTTGATTTTATAGATGAAATTGTAGTTGTTGATTCCTTTTCAACGGATAACACAGTAAAAATTGCAAAAAAATTAGGGGCATCTGTATTTCAAAGAAAGTTTACCACATTTGGCGATCAAAAAAACTTTGGAAATAAAATGGCAAAAAATGACTTCATCCTATCAATAGACGCGGATGAGGTTGTTTCTAAAAATTTAAGAGATTCCATAATTGATGAGTGTAAGAGGGGGCTTGATGAAAATACTGTGTACAAAATAGCAAGAAAAACATGGTACTTAAATGGATTTCTAAATCATGGAGGGTATTATCCAGAATATAAGATCAGGCTCTTCAATAAAAATTTTTGCAGTTGGGACAACAAAAAACTCCACGAAGGTTTAATATTTTCTAAAAAATTAAAGACTAAAAAGTTAAAGGGAGATCTATACCACTATAGTTACGAAAGTATTGATCATCACCTGAAAAAAATAATTCTCTATTCAGAAATTGATAAAAAAAGTGGGGATTTTTCAACTTTTAAACTACTCTTTTCCCCTCCCTTTAGATTCTTTAAATCCTATATCCTAAAATTGGGTTTTTTAGATGGAATAAGGGGATTAATTTTTTGTTCTTTTTCTTCCTTTTCTATTTTTATAAGGTATTCAAAGAAATTTGAAGAAAAAATAAATAAAAAATTGTAGCCAGACACATTAATATCTCCTTTACTTTCTACAAATATCGTCGGATTTTTTTTAAATATCTAACTTCCTTTTTCAAGTTATTTAAGAAGTTAAACTCAATCTAAGGAATTTTCCTTAAATCATTAAATCATTGATTTTGCCAGAGGACTTTAATTCTGCCAGTTTTGAGTTCATTTTTGCATGCCAACCCTAAAAGCCCCTTAAATTTCTCTTAAACTTTTGCCTGACACCTTTAATTTTACATATTTTTTCTCTAAAAATCTAAAATCACAGGTCGTAAATCGGAAAAGTTGCTTTACTCCACCTCTTCAACAATAAGTGGTTTTTTGGAAGATGATATTATTAAAATCTTCTTTAAAGTGGGTAGTTTCACATCAGAAGCATCTTT
>JAMOQF010000054.1 GCA_027064125.1 Acidobacteriota bacterium | reverse complement strand
AAAAAATAGCAAAAACAAGTTTCAAAAGAATAAAATTCTTGACTTTAAAAAAAGGTTTTGCTATAAAGTTTACTCTCTTTGAGCGGGAATAACTCAGTGGTAGAGTGCAACCTTGCCAAGGTTGAGGTCGCGGGTTCGAATCCCGTTTCCCGCTCCATTATGAGGCGGTGTACCCAAGTGGCTAAGGGAGAGGTCTGCAAAACCTCTATTCAGCGGTTCGAATCCGCTCGCCGCCTCCACCCTTTTATTTACCTATCCCTATTTACAATAAAGTTTGCTATCTCAATCAGCATGTCTCTATATTTGTTTTCCGGAAGGGTGCTGGCAAGAGAAATGGCTTTTTCCCCATAATTTCTGGCAATATTTCTGGATTCTTCAAGGGCTCCCTCTTTCACCAATAGGGAAAGTAATTCGTCCCTTGAAATTACATGGTATTTCTTTTCCTCCATAACCTTTTTTATCTTTCCCCTTAAGTCAGTTCCTCTTTTTTTAAGAAGTAAAATAAGCGGGAGGGTTACCTTTCCCTCAAGGAGATCCCTCATCTTTGGTTTTCCAAGATTTTTTTCATCTGCTATATAATCCAAAATATCATCTTGAAGTTGGAAGGAAAGCCCCATATTTATACCTATTTCTCCAAGTTTGCGAAGCAAATCCCCATCATATTCTCCCCCAATAACCCCCAACTTCATTGCTGTGGAAAAAAGGTATGCTGTCTTTCTCTTTGCAATTTCAAGGGTCTCATCAATTGTTATATCAACATTTCCTATTAAATCAAGTTGTAATAATTCCCCTTCAACCATTTTCAAGGTAACTTCCATTAAAATGTCAAGAATATCAAAATTTCTCTCAAGAAGCGCAAGATTAAAACAGGTCATATAGATCCAATCTCCAGCAAGAACTGAAATTTGATTTCCAAACATATTGTTAACTGAAGGATTTCCCCGCCTTACTTCTGAATTGTCAATTATATCGTCATGGACAAGGGTTGCAGTATGTATAAGTTCAACTATAGCAGCAAGTTTATATCTAATATCACTATCATTCCCCAAAATCTTTGAAGTCAATAGAAGTAAAATTGGTCTCAGTCTCTTGCCCTTTGAACTCAAAATGTAATTATTAACCCTATTTAAAACCTTCAAATCTCCCTTTAGAAAATCATCTATCTTTTCCTCTACAAGTTCCAATTCACTGCTAAAGATCTTAAAAATATTTAAAAAATTCAAATTTTTCTCCTCAACTACAATTTAAACAATTTTTTAAAATTTTTCGTGGTATAGGAACAAACCTCTTCAAAACTCTCCTTTCTCACTTCAGCAAGTTTTTCCGCCACATGGATTACATAAGAAGGTTCATTTCTCTTTCCTCTATGAGGGACAGGTGCAAGATAGGGAGCATCTGTTTCCACAAGAATATAATCCCTTTTGATTTTAGAAGCTATATCCCTTAAATCATAACTTTTTTTAAAGGTGATAACCCCTGAAAAGGATATGTAAAGTCCCATTTTAATTCCACTCTTTGCAAGTTCCAAATCTCCTGAAAAACAATGAAGAATTCCACCCGCCACATTGTCCGAATAATATTTTTCCAGAATTTCTTCCGTTTCTCTATTTGCATCTCTACTGTGAATTATTACGGGAAGTTTCTTTTCTTTTGCAAGTATTAGAAGATCTCTAAACACTCCCCTCTGTACTGAGCGTGGAGATAGATCATAATAGTAATCTAAACCAATTTCGCCAATTGCAATAACTTTTTCATTCTCACATAAATCCATAATTTTGTGGAGATATTTGTCATTGAAAATCTTTGCATCGTGGGGATGAATTCCCACTGAGGTATAAATGAAATCATATTTTTCACAGAGTTCAACTGCCTTTTCCATGGATCCTTTTTCAGGTTCTGCATTTCCAACACTCAAAATTATTTCAACCCCAGCATCTTTTGCCCTTTTAATTACCTCTTCTCTATCCTCATCAAATCTCTCCATTTCCAGATGAGCATGGGAATCAACTATCAAAATTCCACCTCCTTTAGAAGTTTTTCCCTGTTTTTCTCTATCTCAAATCTCACAATGTCTTTT
This sequence comes from Acidobacteriota bacterium, assembly GCA_027064125.1. GTDB lineage: Bacteria > Acidobacteriota > JAAYUB01 > JAAYUB01 > JAMOQF01 > JAMOQF01. The sequence continues at coordinate 14,639 of JAMOQF010000054.1, read as the reverse complement.
ATTTTCAAAACAGGCAAATTTTTCAAAGTTGAAATTTTCTTTAAACTTTCATACTCAGGCACAAATCTCCATCCATCCCCTTCGAAGTAATTTGCCTTAATTAAAATTTCTCCCAGAGAAGTATTAAAGGAAAATTGTTTTCTCTTTAAAGTTCTTCTTTTAACCTCATAAAATCTTACTCCAATGGTAGTGCTGTTCTCAAAAATAATATCACATAGAGAATCCAGATCTTCTCTCTTACATAGGACACTTAACATAATAGCAGGTCTATTTTTCTTCATAAAAATATTTTCAAGAAAGACATCTAATGCCCCACCACTAAAAAGTTTTTCAAAGAGTATGTCAAAGTATTGGGGATTCATATCATCTAAATTGGCGTTTACCACCATTAATTCTTCATAAGACACCTCATCTCTTAACCCCATTTCATATAAAGTCAATATATTACACCAATTTTCAAAATCATTGCTTCCTCCACCCCTACCAATACTTAAAATACTTCCAGAGGGAAGTCCCTCTAAAAATTCATCAACACAGGTTTTAAGTATTGCAGCCCCCGTCGGAGTTGTTAACTCACCATTTACTCCATTACTGTAAATTGGCATACCTTTTAACAAAACCGATGTGGCCGGAGCCGGAACAGAAAGCACTCCATGGGAACATTTAACCACTCCACTTCCCACATTTATAGGAGATGCAAATATTTTATCAAATTTGAAAAAATCAAGTAGTATTGCCGATCCAACAATGTCCACAAGGGAATCAACGGCTCCCACCTCATGAAAGTGTACCCTTTCAATTGAAACCCCATGGGAAAGAGATTCAGCCTCAGCAAGATGATAAAACATTTTTTTTGAAAGTGCCTTAACCGAAGGAGATAAATTGGAATTCTCTATTTTTCCCTCAATATCTGTATAGTGAATGTGAAAGTGATCCCCCTCTGAAAATAGGACCTTAATTCCCTTTGAAAGTATTCCACCCCTTTTTCTATCTTCAAGTAAAATTTCATAATCGCCAATGTCTATTCTTTTTAATTCACTTTTTAAATACTCAAAATCAGCTCCAAGATCTATAAGTCCACCCAAAAACATATCTCCAGAAATTCCACTAAATAAATCCAGATACAAAATTTTCATGATATCTCTCCATCTAAAAGGGGTAAAATTTCTCCAGCCTTTCCCTTTAAAAAGATGTGGGCATAGTTGGTGATGGGGGTTTTTTCAATATTTATTTCAATAATTTTACTTCCATGGGATTTTGCATATTGAGGCATGGATGCTGCAGGATATACGATACCAGATGTTCCTATCACAATTAAAAGATCACACCTTTCAAGTTCCCTAAAACTCCTTTCAAGTTCAAATTGAGGAAGGGATTCCCCAAACCACACAACACCGGGTCTTAAAAGAGAATTACAATTACTGCACCTCGGTGGAATTTCCTTCAGGGGAACATCAAAGTTATATTCCTCCCTATAACAACCGGTGCACCTTACCTTCCATATATCCCCATGAAGACAGAGGACATTCTTACTGCCAGATCTCATATGAAGCCCATCAACATTCTGGGTTATTATGGTGAAGTTTTCAAATTTCCCTTCATTTTCCCACTTTGAAAGGATAATATGTGCTCTATTAGGTTTTTTTGAATGAATTATTTCCCTTCTATAATTATACCACTCCCAAACAAGTTTAGGATCCCTTCTGAATGCCTCAGGGGTTGCAAGTTCTTCAGCCCTATACCTTTTCCACCAGCCATCTTTTCCTCTAAAGGTGGGTATACCACTTTCGGCAGAAATCCCAGCGCCAGTTAAAACTACAACATTTTTAGAACCCCTTAATACTGAAGCAGCATCCTTTAAAAGTTTTTCATCCATACTTTTAAACTCCCATCTATTAAATTCTGTTATAATAAAATTCACAGGTTTTTTCAAGGAAGATAAAATAATTGAAAGAATTAAGTTTTTTTGGAAACTACAAAGTTAAAATAGTTTTCACAAAAGAGATTTTTCCCCTTTTAAAGGAGAAAAACCAGAGGGAAAAAATATGTATAACAGATGAGAATCTCTATAGAATCTATGGAGATAGGTTGGAGGAAATCTTTGGAAAAAATATATTTAGAATCTCTCCAGGGGAAAAGAGTAAAAATATGGGAGTGGTTTTAAAAATCCTTGAATTTTTGTGTGAAAAAAGGGTTTCCAGAAGGGGAAAAATTTTTGGATTCGGCGGTGGAGTTGTAGGAGACATCACTGGATTCGTTTCAGGAATTTATAAAAGGGGAATAGAATTTTCCCTAATTCCAACATCTCTCATAAGTTTTGTGGATAGTTCAATAGGTGGAAAATGTGGCATAAATTTAAAAAATTGTGGGAAGAATTATGTGGGACTTTTTAACCACCCATCGGAAATTTTCTTTGATTTTTCTCTTTTATCCACACTTCCCCAAAAAGAGGTGAATAATGGTCTATTTGAACTAATCAAATATGGATTTGTACTTGAAAAAAGTATACTTGAAACCTTTGAAGGAAATCTCACACAATCTGAATTGAAAAAGTTGATTAAAATCTCCATTCAAAAAAAGATAAGTGTCGTAATTGAGGATGAAAAGGAAATGGGTATTAGAAAGGTTTTAAATTTTGGGCACACATTCGGGCATGCACTTGAAAAGGTTTCAAATTATTCCCTTTACTCCCATGGAGAGGCTGTTGGCCTTGGAATGATTTACGCACTAATACTTGGAAAAAATTTAAACATTACAGATGAAGAATACCTCAAAAGAGGGATCTATCTTATTAAGAAAATAAATGGATTAAAATTAAAGAGAAAACACAGATGGGAAAATTTATTAAATTCAATGTCAATGGATAAAAAAGTGGATAGGGAAAATTCCCTCCTCTTTGTCCTTACTCCAACCCCCGGCAATTTCCTATTTAAAGAGATCAATGATTTTACCATTCTCAAAAAAACATATGGAGAATTTCTAAAATGGATATAGAAAAACTTGATAAAAAAAGTAGTAGAATAAAAAATATGTTTAACTCCATCTCACACAGATATGACTTCTTGAATCATTTTTTAAGTCTCGGAACAGATATTTACTGGAGGAAAAGAAGTGTAAAAATTATAAAAAGTAAAAATAGGATAGAAAATCCCTTAATTTTAGATCTTTGTTGCGGTACGGGAGATTTTTCCCTACAATTTGCAAAAATGGGAAATGTTATAGGTGTTGACTTCGCTGAAGGCATGCTTAGAAATGGCTTAGAAAAGGTAAAGGGGAAGAGGATTTATCTGACCTGTGGAGATGCCCTACTACTACCCTTCAGAGATGATATATTTGACATCGTCTCAATAGCCTTCGGTGTGAGAAATTTTGAAAATCTGGAAAGGGGACTTCTTGAGATAAGAAGAGTATTAAAAAAAGGAGGTATCGTTGCCATACTTGAATTTTCCAATCCAGAATCCAGATTTATAAAAAAAACCTTTTCCATCTATTTCCATAAAATTTTACCCTTTTTGGGGAACTTAATTTCAAAGAGTGATTTTGCCTATTCATATCTTCCACAATCTGTATCTCAATTTCCATCTCACGAAAGAATGAAAAAAATTCTGGAAGATTTAGGCTTTAAAAAAGTCACCTACAAACTCTTTTTTACTGGAATCTCTGCTCTATATATTGGGGAAAAATAATTTTCACCCTTTTAAAATAAAAATGGTGTTTTTTGCCGCATTCTGCTGGGCCTCCTTTTTTGAAGATCCAGTACCAATGCCATATCCCTCCCCATCAATTGTAACCTGTACCCTAAACACTTTAGCGTGGTCTGGTCCACTTTCACCAAGAACAACATATTTTGGAGAAGGAAGCCCCTTTTTAGCAAGTATTTCCTGCAATTTGCTTTTATAGTCAAATAAAACAAAATCTTCTCTTTTTAATTCCCTTAATTTCTTTCTATATAACCTCAAAATCACCTTTCTTAAATTTTTAAGTCCACCATCAAAATATATGGCTGCAACTATTGCCTCAAAACAGTCCACTATCAAATTTTTTTTCTTATTCCCACCAGTCTTTTCTTCGCCCTTACCAAGAATTAAATATCTTCCAAGATCCATTTTAGAGGAAATCTCATAAATGGTATTGGTACTTACAAGAAAACTCCTATATTTTGAAAGGGTTCCCTCATTTACTTCAGGAAAAATTTTAAAAAGGGTGGTGGAAATTATATAGTTTAAAACAGAATCCCCAATAAACTCAAAACGTTCATTGCTTTTTAATTTATCTTCATGTTTTTCATTTGCAAAGGAGCTATGGATAAGAGCCCTCACAAGAAGACTCTTATCCTTAAATTGATATCCAAGATTTTTTTCAAGACTTAATATTAAACTTTCCCTGCCCCTAAAAATCTTTAGATATTTTTCCTTCTCCAACTTGAACTCCCATTCTTTTTCTTGCTTCTTCAAGAACCCTATCAAGATATTTTTCTCTGTTTTCTTTTTTTAAAACCTCAATTAAACTCTTTTTTGAATTTTCAGAGATCTTTCCTCCAAGAACTGCACCATTTGAAAGGTACTTTTCTGCTTTCTTTAATTTTCCATCAAGATAATAGAGTTCTCCCAATCTGTAATTGGTGATATCATCCCTTGGATTTAACTTCAAAGCCTTTAAAAAGTAATTTTCACTATCTTTAAGTTTTTTCTTATCTTTATTCTTCTCTGAAAGATAAAAATATACCTCCCCAAGGGATGAGAAAAGTATTGCCTTTAAATTGTTCACATTTTTATTCCACTTAGACTCTGGAACATTTTGTGGTCTTTTTAAGGAATTTAATAATTTTAAAGTCCTCTCCCCTAAATTAAGAGCCTTTTTATACTCTCCATTTTCAGTATACCCATAGGTTAAAAGTGTAGGTATGGATGGTTCCTGCGGATACATTTTCATAAAAATAAGGGCATGCCTTTCCATATCCTTAAATCTATTCAATCTTTGATAGGCAAAGATTGCCTGATAGTGTGCCCAGCCAATAAATTGGGAATCGGAAAATTTTTTACAAAATTCCTCAAGCAGTGGAACCTTTTTTGCTGGATCTCCTTCAACCAATTTTATCTTTTGAAGTAGAGCAAGTTCCTCTTTTTGCCTTTCTGTCAACTGAGGTTTTTCCTTTTTTCCGCCATTATTTTGAGAAAAGGCAAAAATAAAAATTGAAATAAAAAATAAAAAGAAAAAAAGTTTTTTCACAAATTCCTCCTGTAAAAAATCTATTTCTTTTCTTTCAATTCTTTCTCTATATCCGAGAGAGAATAAAAATGAAGGACAATTTCACTTTTATCAACAAATGTATGGGGCTTTGTATGTTCTTCCTTAATAATTTCTCTAACCTTATTTTCCCTCACGAGTTTGTTTAATTCTCCCTTTTCAATTCCAAAACGTTTCTTTGCCTCTTTAGCAGATATAAAGGTTTCACCTTCATCATTTACAAAAATATGCTTTTTACTCATAAATCACCTCTCATTTATTCTTTTGCGCCTGGCGCGATTTGAACGCGCGACCCCCAGTTCCGGAGACTGGTGCTCTATCCCCTGAGCTACAGGCGCTTACTTTCCACTAAAATTGGGCGATCTCTTCTCAAGAAATGCCGTTATTCCCTCCTTTGCATCCTGAGATCCAGCTGAAATTCCAAATAAATTTGCTTCAACCTGAAGTGCAGCATCCAGTTCCAGTTCTTCCCCTCCATTTACTGCATCAAGAACCAATTTACATGCAAGGGGCGAATTTTTAAAAACCCTTTTTAAAAATTTTTTAGATTCCTCTATTAGATTTTCATGTGGAAAAACCGCATCCACAAGCCCAACCTCAAAAGCCTCTTTAGCATCCACCATATCTCCTGTGAGAAGCAATTTTAAGGCCCTTCCCTTTCCAATGAGTCTTACAAGGCGTTGTGTTCCACCATATCCCGGGATTAATCCCAATTTAACCTCTGGCTGTCCCAATTTTGCATTTTCTGAAGCAAATCTTACAGAACAACTCATTGCAAGTTCACATCCTCCACCAAGGGCAAAACCATTAATTGCTGCAACCACAACTTTTCCAAGGGTCTCTATTTTCCTGAAGATTCCCTGACCAAATTTTGCAAATTCAATGCCTTCATAAGTGTTTAATTTCTTTATCTCAGTTATATCAGCGCCTGCCACAAAAGACTTATCACCTGCACCAGTCAAAATTACTCCCATGACCTCATCACTCCCCCTTGCAAAGTTAAAGACATCATCCAGTTCTTCGAGTGTTTTCCTATTTAAAGCATTTAGTGCTTTGGGCCTGTTAATTTCAATGAGTAATATGCCCTCTGAAAGTGAGACATTCAAATTTTCATAATTCTTCATAAACACCTCTCTGTGTTAAAATAGTTTTATGAAATGGAATATTATACCACAAAAATTTGTTGCAGATTCAATGCTGGGAAAATTTGCAAAAAAACTGCGATTACTCGGAGTTGACATAAAATTTTTCCCTGATATTGAAGACTCTCAACTCATAAAAATAGCCCTTTCCGAAAGGAGAATTTTAATATCTTCTGATAGGGCCCTGTGTAAAAGAAAAATAATCAGGGGAATGTGTTTCCATCTAAAAAATGAAAATTTAGAGGAAGAGATAGAAATCTTTTTAAAAGAATTTAAAAATACTATTGAAATAAAGCCCTTTTCAAGGTGTATGATATGTAATTCACCTCTAATAAACATCCAAAAAGAAAATGTAATTCACCTTGTCCCACCTTATGTTTACAAAAATCACGATAATTTTAAAAAATGTCCGACCTGCAACAGGATTTATTGGAAGGGAACACATATGGAAAAAATGGAGGATTTTCTGGAAAAAATACTAAAAAACCTCAAAAGTTAATATTAAAAGAATCTTGACGCAATCCATCCATACATCTCAATCCATGAAGAGAGTATGAAGTTTATGAATATTAATTGAAGAAAAATTGAAATTATTATCTGAAATGTTGAAAATTTAAGTCTTTCCTTTAATCCTTTATAAAATAGAAAAATAGAGTAAACAACCCCTAAAATTGGTATTATCCAGAATATCCAGGATGTGTAGGAGGAAGAAGATACAAAATTTACTTCCCCCTGTAGTTCACTCAACTCCGATATCTCTCTAACTTTTCCACCAAAGGTCTTCACAAGAAAAAATATTCCATTTGTAAAAAATAAAAATAACAGTGCAATCAGGGGAGAGAAAAGGGTTGAAAAATCGAAAAACCTGATATCTATTTTATATTTTTCAAACTCCTTTAATTGTTCAATAACAAAAGTGGGTAAAGTACCTCCACTCTTTGCCATGGATTCAAGTATAATAAAGGAAAATTTCTGTACCTGAAAATACAGGATTAAACCAAGAGTAAGTATAATAATTCCATAATAAAAGATATATTTCCTTTCCCCATCCTCATACTGAAAACTGGCAAAAAACTTTCCGGGGGATTTTAAAATACCTGAAAAAATTTCCTTTGATATGGCAAAAAAAGTTCTCTCTCTCGACGATTCTAAAACAAGGGGAAGCATATCATCTTTAAACTGAGGATTTTCTCCATTTGGATTCAAGATCAACACCTCTTTTTTACAAAATTTACAATAGTTATATCCCCAGTTATCAATTAATATGGTTTTACCACAAATTGGACACTTAGCAAGCATTACTCAAACCTCTTAAAACCCTTTCCCATAACCTCATAAATTGTACTAACAAGCACAAAGGCATCGGGATCAATCCTTTTTACAATATCTCTCAATCTCACAAGTTCCCTATTTCTAATTGCAACAAGTAATATTTTCCTTTCCTCACCGCTATAGGCACCCACCCCTTTTAAAAAGGTAGCCCCTCTATCCATTTCATAGAGCACTGCCTTTGCAATTTCTTCACTCTTATCACTTATAATCAGAAACTTCTTTCCCTGATTCATACCCTGAATTACAAAATCTATAACATTACTATTAACAAAAATAGCTATAATTGCATACATTGCAAGTTCAGGACCAAAGACAAGACCCGCAAAAATTGTAACAAGTGCATCCACAAGCAGTAGAGATCTGCCAAAGGGGATTCCTTTAAATCTATTTAAAATCCTCGCAACAATATCCGTCCCTCCGGTAGATGCATTTTGAATAAGAACAAGAGCCATCCCTATTCCAGTAAATATGTCTCCAAAAATGGTTGCAAGTAGCAAATCAGAAGTTATACCCCTTTTCACAATCTCCATGTTAAAACCTAAAAAACTCCACAGATAAACAAGTCCATCTATTTGCAAAGATAAAACTATGGTTGCAAATATACTTTTAACCCCGAAGTCCTTTCCCAGAAGCAAAAAGGCCAATATAAATAAAATCACATTAAAAAAAAGCATCGTCCCACCTACGGGAACATTAAAAAGGTAATGCAATACCGTGGAAAGTCCACTTACACCACCTGCAGTAATCTTATTGGGTATTAAAAATAGATCAAGGCCTATGGCAACCAAAAGGGTGCCAATAAAAATTATTGAATAACTCTTTATCTGCTCTAAAATCTTTTCAAATTTTACCTTCATTCTTTTTTCTCAAAATGTGAAAAAAGCATATTAAAATTTCCCCTTCCCTGGGAAATGGATCTCAAATCAGTGCTATAACCAAAAAGATTTGAAAGGGGAACTTCAGCATCTACTATTGAAACTACACCCTTTGATTGAATATGAATAACCTTTCCCTTTCTGCTATTAATATCCCCCACTACATTCCCAAGGAATTCTTCGGGAACCACAATGTTCAACTTCATTATAGGTTCAAGTAAAATGGGATCTGCTTTTTTCAAAGCCTCATGTATTGCCTGCATTGTAGCAGCCTTAAAGGCAATTTCAGAAGAAAGTTCCCTCTTAACCTCAATTTCCAACACTTCAACAAGTATATCTGTTAGAGGATGCCCCATAATGGGGCCACCATAGGAAGATTCTATAACACCACTTTTAATTGCCTCAAAAAGAGATTCATCCACTTTACCATAAATGGAATCAAGATTATACCTATATCCTTCTCCTCTTGAAAGAGGAACAACTTTAACTTTAACCCTCGCATAGTGGTTTTTATCACCTATTTTTTTATCAAAAATGGCTTCACCTTCAGCCTCTGACGATATGCTTTCCCTATATATTACCTGGGGATTCCCCAAATTAACAGGTAAATTAAATTCCCTTCTTATTCTTTCTGCAATAATTTCAAGATGCAATTCCCCCATTCCAGAAATTATTGTCTGACCACTTTCTTCATCAACCTTTGACATGAAAGAGGGGTCTTCTTCCTCAAACTTCTTAAGTACCTCCTGAAGTTTATCAAGATCGCTATTCCTTTTTGGTTCTATAGCCTTAGAAATAACGGGAATATATGTATCTATTTTTTCAAAAAGTATAGGAGCATCTTCTGTACATATTGTATCCCCGGTAGTCCCACTTTTTAATCCCATTATTGCAACAATCTCTCCAGCAGAGGCACTTTCAACCCTTATCCTTTTATTTGAATGAAGCATAAAGATTCTGGATATCTTTTCTCTAACCCTTTTGGTGGAATTATAAACAACATCCCCTACAGATACCGAACCTGAATAAATTCTGATAAAGGAGTGTTTTCTTCCCTCAAGCATCATTACCTTAAAAAGCAGGGCAGAGAAACTTTCCTTTTCAATGGGCTTTCTATAAATTTCTTCTCCCGTCTCCACGTCATATCCCTTTACTGGAGGCAAATCAAGGGGAGAAGGTAAGAAATTTATAATACCATCAAGTAATGGTTGAATCCCTTTATTTTTAAGAGCAGAACCGCAAAAAACAGGAGTAAATTCAAGGGATATGGTCCCTCTTCTTATTACCTGGAGTAATTCTTTGTAATCAATATCTTCTCCCTCTAAGTATTTTTCAGCAATTCCTTCGTCATAATCCGCAAGAATTTCCAGCATATTCTCTCTTTTTTTCTCAAAAACATCCAAAAAAGTATCTGGTATTTCCCGTTCTTCAAGCTCTGCACCCAGACTCTCCTCCTTCCAGAAGATAAGTCTTTCCTTTAATAGGTCAATAACTCCATAAAATTTATCTCCCTCAAAATATGGGATTTGTAAAACCAAAGGTTTTGTCCCCAATTTTTCCACCATTTGCAAAATGACATCGTCAAAATTGGCACCTATTCTATCCATTTTGTTAACAAATGCTATTCGGGGAACTTTATACTTATCCGCCTGATGCCATACCGTTTCCGATTGAGGCTCCACTCCACCAACTGCACAAAAGACAACAACTGCACCATCAAGCACCCTCAAAGATCTATCTACCTCTATTGTAAAATCCACATGGCCAGGGGTATCTATTAAATTAACAGAAATTCCATTCCACTCAAAATTTGTGACAGCAGAAGTTATGGTTATTCCCCTCTCCTGTTCCTGGGGCATCCAGTCCATTGTGGCCGTTCCTTCATGCACCTCACCCATTTTATAAATCTTTCCGGTATAATATAAAATTCTCTCGGTAACCGTGGTCTTTCCAGCATCAATATGGGCAATTATTCCAATATTCCTTATCTTTTTCACATCCCTCTTTTTAGCCATCACTCCCCTCCACTATTTTCACAGAAAGATTTGGAAACCTATTGAGGGCAACAGCTATATCTTCCCTTCTGGGCAAAGATAAGTTAAAGGGTTTAAAAGATGTCAAACAATCAAAGCCCTCCCTCTCTATTTTTTCAACTATATATTCAATTCCATCTCTAATGGAAGTGCGCCCATTAAAAACCCTCTTTGCAAGATAGTGTATGGCATATCCTATTGTAAGTATTTGAAACTGCTCCACAATCTGTTCCTGAGAATCTAAATTACATACAATTTCTCCAAAATGAAGAGTTTTTTTAGGTTTTACATCTATTTTACATTCATATTTCCCCCTTGCTGCACTTAAAGTTGAGGTCATTGGCAATCTCAATTGATTATATGAAAATTCTTTTTTCTCACTGAAAAAAATGGGGAATTTTTTCACCAAATCCTTAGCATCTCTCGTTTTATCCACAGGAACAAAATTGTCCATTACTATCACATTGTCTGCCACTTTTAAATACTCTCCACTGCCACCGGTAACAAGAATTGTGGACACTCCCTTCTTATCGTAAATTTCTCTTATCCTTTCAATAAAAGGGGTGATGGGTTCCTTGTCTGGGGATAAAAACTCTCTCATGACTTCATCTTTTATCATGAAATTTGTCGCCGCAGTATCTTCATCAATTAAGAGCAGTTTAACTCCCACCTCAATGGCTTCTACAATGGAGGCAGCCATTGAGGTGCTACCAGAAGCAAGATCAGTTGAAAAATTCTTTGTATTCTTTCCAAGAGGTAAATTTCCAATAAAAGGAGATATATCAACCTTAGAAATAAATCTTCCATCTTCAGCCTTGATCTTCATGGCAGTGGGATGGGTAACCACATATTCCCTTCCATCTCCGGGTATGTGAGGGTATACTCCCATTGTGATGCTATTTAAAAGAGTTGATTTTCCGTGAAATCCTCCTCCGGTAATCACAGTTATTCCTCTCGGTATTCCTAGACCCTTAATCTCTCCCCTATGGGGGGTATTAATTGAAACCTCAAAGGAAGAAGGAGACTTAAACTTAACCACACCTCCCACCCTGGGCCTATCGTCAAGCCCACTCTTACGGGGAAGAATAGAATCATTGGCTATAAAAGCCACTATTCCCATATTATCAAGTTGAGATCTTATAAAATAATAGTCCTCAACACAGGCTATATGCTCTTCAAGTTTTTTTCTATTTATATTCTTATAAAATAAACTCTTTTTGACTATCTCAGGAATTACATTAAAAAAAAGGTAGGCAGCACCCTTTTCGTCTATCCTCCTTCCAAAAGCAGGTAAACTCATGTAAAAACGAACTTCAATATTTTTAGATGTTACATTCACAGCGGATCTCTTTATTATTTCCTGTCCACCGTGGTTTATTGCAATTACCCCCCTTTTAAATCTAATATTCTTTTCCTCTCCACTAAAAAATTTATTAATATTTTCAGCAAAGGTCCTATTTATAAAATCTTCCAGTGCTAATTTTCTGGATCCATTTTGAAGTGTCTCCTTGGGAAATCCACTTTTATGAAAATCCACATTTACAATCAATCTGCTTGGGGGAGCAAAGGGATCAGGCTGGATGTGGTGTACCATTAACTGAAAATCCCCAAAATCATATTGTCCCCTTAATTCCTTATATGCAGGATATCCCCTTCCACCAATTTTTTTCAATCTCCTCTCAAGAAGTTTCATTTTAACTCTCCCCAAATAACTAAGAAATAAAAGGATATTTATAGCAAAAAAAAACATTAAATATCAATACTTTTTAAACTTTATTCTTTCATAGAACGCATGTAAAAAGTCATATACTCTTTTGGCAATCCTATTTTGAAATTTCACCATATCTTTTTTATCAGGTCTTTTTTTAAGGAAAAGTTCGGTATCCTTTAAAATTTCCTCTTCTTCCCTTCTAAACATTTCTTTCATACCACTATTTAAGTAAGTTGAATAATCCAGATAATTCGTTAGATGACCTCCCTTTTTAGGTCTTACAACCATCTTTATATTATGCGAAATCTCCGAAATCGGAGCAAATTTTCCCTTAAAAAGTTCATCGGGAATGGATTCTGACCCCAGAAAAATTGGTACCGCTAAGGAGGTTAAAGGTTCTCCTAAAACAATCCACATGGTTGAATATTTTCTCAATTTTTTTTCTGTAAAAACCTGAAATATCATGCAGGAAGCCGTTGAACTTCTATTAATTGAATCAACTGTATTTATCCACTTATTATTCGAAGATATGGGAACAAAAAAATTGTCAATGTCCCTCACAACATTTTCAAGTAAAAACTCTATCCCAAAATTTTTTCTACCTTCAAACAATTTTTTTACCTCTAAAAATCTAACATATCCAGCACCCTCGTATTCTTTCCCACTCCTTGAAAAGTTGGTGTTTATTATGTAACCTTCCTTAAAATCTTTTAAATTCAATCTATTATATCCATGATTGTAAACTTCAAATATTGCACCATTTCCACCTGCATCAATCACCCCAAAATTTGATAGAGCACCGAGAGATTCCCCCAGATTTTCAGATATAAATTTTTCAAAATCATCTACAGTTTTACACTTTCTCAGGGCCTCAGCCATTATTAATCCCTCAAGGTCCTTTTCCTCCCCACACTTCTGAGGCAAATTTACCGCCACGCTATTTATTATTGCAAAACCTTTAATATTAATTCCCCCATAGACATATCTCCCTGCCTCCTCTCCACTGTTTACCACTCCATAATAACTATAGGGTTCATCTTTTATAAAAACCACTTTATTAAATAAATGGGAAGTATCCCTATTTTTCCACAAAAGGATACTTCCATCGGGGGTAACCTTACTTCCCACAATTGCCGTGGTACACTCTTCAAAGGAAAAGATAAAACTACCCATAAAAAAAATTACAAAAAAGAAAAGAATTTTTTTGAGCATATTAACTTCCTCCAACAATATATAAAAATAAATATAACCCAATTTAAGACTTTTTTTAATATATATATTTTCCCTTTTCTAAAAATTAACCACCTGCTTTCATTTGATTTTGTTTTAGGAAAAGATAAAAATCACTATCAAGGAAATTTCTGCCAGAGGAAATTTCTGCCTGGCACCTTTTGAGCCTCCTCTATATAGTCTAAGATTATCCCCTGCATACTCCACTTGAAAAAAATTTCTTATAACCCAAAAATTTCTGTTATAATTTAAAATATGAAAAAGATACCCTATGGAATTGGAAATTATAAACTTCTTAAAAATGACAACTATTACTTTATTGACAAGACAAAATTCATAAAAAAAATAGAAAATTTAGGTTCAAGGTATCTATTCTTCCTCCGTCCCAGAAAGTTTGGCAAATCACTATTTCTCTCAATGCTTGAATACTACTATGACATCCTTGCAAAGGATGAGTTTGAGAAACTCTTTTCAGATACCTACATTGGCAAAAATCCAACACCACTTAAGAATTCATACTTCATCCTAAAATTTGATTTTTCAGGGATACCGGTTGGAGAGGGAATTGAAGAGGCAAAAGAGGCATTTAACCAGCACATAAAAAACTCCCTGAGGAGTTTTTTCACAGTGTATGCAGACTATCTACCTGAAGGGGCAAAGAAGAGGGAGGAGGAAATACTCTCTTTAAGCAATGCAAGTACGATGCTTGATACATTTATCTACTCAATGAAAGATTATGGGGTAAAGTACTATCTTTTAATAGATGAGTATGACAATTTTGCCAACAACATAATAGCAGAACACGACAGGAGGACCTACAAAGATATAACACACGGTGGGGGATTTTTAAGGAGTTTTTTTGCTGTGATAAAAAATGGGACACAGAATTTGAGTATAGACAGACTGTTTGTTGTGGGCGTAAGTCCCCTTGTGTTAAGCGACGTGACAAGTGGGATGAATATGGGAAAGAACATATCCCTACTTCCACAATTTTCCACTATGGTTGGAATAACAGAAGAAGAACTGGAAGAAATCATGAACTACTACATTAGAGAGGGAAAAATTCAGG
>JAMOQF010000053.1 GCA_027064125.1 Acidobacteriota bacterium | reverse complement strand
TACAGGAAGTTTTAAGTAAGTTATCTGGAGTGAGGGGTTGGCTTTTGATTTTTAAATTCATCGGGTTTTTAGTTAGATTTATAGGGATGGATTGGATTTATATTTTTGATTTTTTTGTATTGGTGGGGGTATGTTTTCACATTTATGATCTTTATAAGATTTGTCCCGATTATGGGAAATTTCTTTTTTGTGTATCTATAATTTTTTTTGTGATGGTGGAAGTACTTGTACATTTGTGGTGTTATAGATTTTTTGGAAAAGTGATTGGAGGTAATAAAATTTATAAAGATATTGGGAATGAGTTATTGAAGATCAGGAAAAATTTTATTTTATTGTTTATATTTCTCTTTCCTATAATATTAATGGTTGTTTTTAATTATTTAAAGTTGTCTAAAATAGTTGTAATAGATTTGATCGCGGATAAAGATGAGTGGATGAGAATATTTTTATTATTTGGATGGGGTGGTTTTGGTAATTTTGAAAGAGTAAAGATATTTAAAATAATATGTGACAGCTACATGGAAGATATTGAAAATGTGAGAAAAAAAATAAAAATGATACTGGTAAGATTTTGTTTATACAATATATTATTTTTATTAGTGTTTACTCCGGTGGTATTTAACATGGAGGGTTTTGTGAGGGTTTACATCTTAAAAGTTCACTTAATAATAGTGTATTATGTATTGTTGTTTATAATATATAAAATAATGTTATTAATAGGAATAAGAGGAATAGACTGGGATAAACTAAGTGATTTGAATGCGAGTAAAGATATTTTGAAGAAATTAAGAGAACTAAATGGAGAGCCTATTAAGTCAGCCAATTAGAACCAATACGGTTTCCTGTCAGAAAATTTTCTCTCCAAAAAGAAAAGTAAATTTCCTTGACAGAAATTTTTAATATTTCCTAAAATAAAATTAAATGAAAGCAGGGAGTTTTGAGAAAAAGGATTTTTGTTTTAACTTAAGATTTCCATGGCAGTATTATGACAGTGAAACTGGATTTTATTACAATTTCCATAGATATTACATGCCAGAAGTTGGGAGATATTTGAGGGAGGATGAGGTAAGGAGTGATGATAATTTATATATTTATGTGGAAGATAATCCGGTGATGGGATATGACAATTTTGGTTTTTGGGGAATTTCATCTGGTCCGTGGGCATATGTTCCCCCGAAGCCAAAAATTCCAGATTGGTGTAAGTGTAAAAGGAAGAGGGATGAATTTTTTAGAAGATGTGTTGATAGATGTAGGATGAGATATCCTGGTGGTAATAGATATGAGAGATATGGTATTGGAGGAGCAATGTCTATAGGAGAAATCATAAATGCTTTTTTGGGAGAATCAACACGTATTGGAGTGGCAGTTATTGGATGGATAGGTGCAGTGGATTATTTTCTCAATTATTATACAGGTAGAAATCTCCCAGAGGCATCTGATTTTGCTGGCTGGTGGTATGGATGTAGGATCTGGTGCAGGGAGATATTAAATGATATTTGTTATCCAGATAGGTGGACAAGATTTGGGGTGGGATATCACGGTTTTGGATATAGAAGGTTTTAAGTAAGTCATTTGTAGTAGTAAGAAGGTCTTTGATTTTAGAGTTATCAAATTTTTGGTATGATTTATACAAATTATTTTTATTTATGGGTAGTAGGATACATTTAAGATATTTATATTAAGATGTTTTTTATTAATGTATAATTTTTTGTGATTGTAGAAATATTTATACGTCTGTGAGCTTATAAATTTTTTTAAGAAGCTACATGGATACTGGATGTGGTGTTTTTGAATGTTGGATGAGGTGTGTAAACACTCCATGCTCGAAGAACAATGGTACCAATATACTTTAATTAGATTTAAGGTGTGAATTTTTGTAAGTGGAAATAAAGTGGACATAAAATCTATTTTTAGGAGTTTTAAAGATATTCTTGGGTGGTTCTTTTTTATAAAAAACTTTCCTATATATTTTTTTTGTATTGTTTTTTCTTCGCTTTATTCATCACCTTATATTTTACATTATCCAGATAACTATTTTTGCTATTTGCTGGGAGTATATACTTTTATTGCTTTAGTTATAGGTGTGGGTAGTTTTTTTTTAATAGTTAAAGGGTATAAAGATGTGTTTGGTGATTACTCTTTTTTTCTTGATATAAGGGAGAAAGTTAAGAGTGCTGTATATGCAGGAAAAGGATGTATGAAGTATGTGCCTTTCTGTCGAGTAATGGTTGGTTTGAGTAGTATCGTATTTGTTTATTTTTTTCACTTTAAATATTTTTTTGATGGTGTTTTCCCCGAAGATAGTTATTTGGGAACAGTTGTACTGATATTTCTGGATTGGTGTGCTTTATTTACTATTGAGATTGTGCAAGTAATAGAGTTAGCTATTATTTCTTCGAATTTATTTTATGGCAAGGCAAAAAAGGTCAAGCGTAAAATATTTACTTGGAATATTATTATAGAAAGTTTTTGGTTTTTTTCAATGATACCTTTTTTGTTAATGGGAGTAAGTGGAGGGTATGATAGTGTGTTAAGGAGGGATTTAAACTATCTCGTTTTGCAAATTGTGGTTTATAGTGTATTTTTAAATAAGAAGATAAGGGATATAGATGTAGAGTGGTTTAAAGAGATTAAGGAGATTAAAGAAAAGAGGGATATTTTTTTTGAGAGATTAAAGGAAATTTCAGAGGAGAAGTTATCAATTAAGGAAATTTTATTTGGTGATAGTGATGAAAAGTAAACTATTAGAGAGGTGGTGTTAGTTGGGGGAAAAATTAAAAATTAAAAAATAACAAATCCAACATTGCAAGTCATAAATCTTAAACCAGAAAAGTTGCTTTACTCCACCTCTTCAACAATAAGTGGTTTTTTGGAAGATGATATTATTAAAATCTTCTTTAAAATGGGTAGTTTCACATCTGAAGAATCTTTTAAATATTCTGGAATTCTCCTCTCTATTGAAGAGGCATATCTCTTTAATTGGTCAATCCCCTCTTTCCTTGCCTTCTCCACCAACTCCTTATCTTCCCCATCCTTTCCCCTTAAGTGCTTTAACTCTATTATGTATTCATATTTTACCTCTCGTGCTACCACCCAGTTCTTCTCAAGATAGATGTCTGTAAATCCACTTCCCGTATCGTATTCCGAAGTAATCTTATATAAACTCGTGATATTTAAATACGTCAAAAAAAACATCTTTATTCCCTCTTCCTTCCAGATAAAATCCCTCACAGATACTATCCTGTAAAACTCTGAAAGTAAATACCCTATCAACTCCTTCCACTTTCCATAAAAGGCAAGATGGCGAAAATACTT
>JAMOQF010000052.1 GCA_027064125.1 Acidobacteriota bacterium | reverse complement strand
TGGTGGAGGCGGGGGGAATCGAACCCCCGTCCGAGAGCCTTCGGTCTAAGGACTCTACATGCTTAGCCTGTTTTCAAACTTCACATCCTGTGATCTAAACAGGCAAACTCACAGGATGCTATCCCCACCTTCTCACTTCCGTGGACGGGGAAATCCACAGAAGCAAAGCCCGTAATGTGACGGCCTTGAAAATCCCACGGGCAAAGGATTTTCAGACCGGGCTGCTATACTATTAAGCAGCCAGTGCTAAGTTGTTGTTTGCAGTTATTTTAAGCCCTGAATTTTTACAGGTTCAGGAACCTGGCATGCCTCCTTAGCCTCAACTGCTCCCGTCGAACCCATATTCGCCCCCATTTTCAAATACCTCTCTTCTCCACTTTCTATGATGTTAAAATTTTTAAAAAGTTTCAGAGAAAAAAATTTTTTTTACTTGACAAAGTTAGTTGAGGCTAATATATTTTTATTTAAAAAATATTGAGGTATAAAAATGGCACTCAGTCAAAGTTTAGAAGACTATCTTGAAAACACATATAAAATAATTGAAAAGCAAAAGGTGGCAAGGGTAAAAGACATTGCTGAGATGATGAAGGTGAAGAAATCTTCTGTGGTGGGAGCAATTAAAAAACTGGAAAAACTGGGGCTTGTTAAAAAGGAGAGATATGGATACATAGAACTCACACAAAAGGGGGTTGAAACTGCAAGGGAAATTTTTGAAAAACATAGAGCAATACTAAACTTTCTCACAAAGGTTCTGGGAGTTCCAGAAAAGGTTGCTATAAAGGATGCCTGCAGTTTTGAGCACTATATAAGCAAGGAAACCTATGAAAGAATGACAAAATTTATGGAATTTCTACAAAATTGTGAGTGTGGAACACCCCTATTTTTAAAGAATTTTGAAACCTTTTTAAAGGAAGGAAAGGTAACATATTGTATTGCAGATGAAATAATTAAGGAAAAGGCTGATGGCAAACTTTTAAAACTCTCCGATATAAACCCAGGGGAAAAGTGTATAGTGAAATTTGTGGTAAAATCGCCATTCAGGAAAAAATTACTCGATTTAGGGATAATAAGTGGCTCCACAATTAGCGTGGAAAAAGTAGCCCCCTTTAAAGGTCCCATATATCTGAAGGTAAAAGACTATTACCTCACCCTAAGACAGGAAGAGGCTGAAACGGTTTTAGTGGAAAAGTTAAATAAGGGTGGATGGGAGGTTTTAAATGTCTGAATATATAGTAACCTTGTGTGGAAACCCAAATTCTGGTAAAACAACCATATTCAATAGTTTAACTGGTTTAAATCAACATGTGGGAAATTGGCCGGGGGTAACTGTTGAGAAAAAGGAGGGGTTTTTCAACTGTGAGGAAAAAGAGATAAAAGTGGTGGATCTTCCAGGAATATATTCCCTTTCTGCAAATTCCCTTGACGAAAGAATTGCCAGAGAATATCTCTTAAGGGGTGAAAGCAATCTTGTTGTGGACATTGTTGATGGAACCGTTCTCGAAAGAAATCTCTATCTTTTTTCACAACTTCTTGAAATGGACCTGAATCTGGTATTGGTCGTTAACATGATAGATGAAGTCGAAAAAAAGGGACTTAAAATAGATACGAAAATGCTTTCAAACATGTTAAGGGTCCCGGTAGTTGAAACTGCAGCAAGCAAAAATTTTGGAGTTGACAACCTAAAAAGAGCAATCTGCAAAAATCTCGAAAGAAAGAAAAAACCCCTTCAGATTTACTATGGAGAAATCCTTGAAAACACAATAGAAAAGGTTACCAAAATATTGGAAAATGGAAGGGTAAAATATCTAAACGCCCCAACAAGATGGATTGCAATTAAATTAATCGAAAAGGATATGGAAATTTTTTCTTACATAAAGAAAAACTATCCAGATCTAAACATTGAAGAGAAACTCTATAAAATTACATCTGACGCGGAAAGTTATCTGGGGGAAGAAATTGATGTCTACATAGTTGAAAGGAGATATGGGTTCATAGAGGGTGTAGTAAAGGACTGTCTCAGGGAAAAAACCGATATAAATAAGAGAATAAATTCCTCTGAAAAAGTAGACAGATTTGTCCTGAATAAATATTTAGGGATTCCCCTCTTTTTTGTAATGATGGCCATTGTGTTTCAACTGATCTTTACTGTGGGAAATCCCATATCGGAACTTATTGACAAATTGATGAACAATTTTGGAGACTATGTGGCTTCAAATATCTTAAAAAATTCCCCCACATTCGCCTCATTTTTCAAAGAGGGAATAATTGGTGGAGTTGGTTCGGTACTTGTATTTTTGCCAAACATATTCATTCTCTTTTTTCTCCTAACCTTTCTTGAACAATCTGGATACATGAGCAGGGCGGCCTTCATCATGGATAAATTTATGCACAAACTGGGGCTACACGGAAAATCCTTTATCCCAATGATACTGGGGTTTGGATGTAATATAACGGGAATAATGGCTGCAAGGACTCTTCAGTCGAGAAAGGATAGGGTTCTCACTATAATCATCAATCCACTCATATCCTGTTCAGCAAGATTAACTGTATATACACTATTTGCAGGGGTATTCTTCGTAAACTATCAGGGACTTGTGGTTTTTTCCCTGTATGTAATTGGTATCCTGCTTTCAGTACTTGTGGCAAGGGTATTTAAATCAATTTTCTTCAAGGAGGAATTTGCCCCTCTCATAATGGAACTTCCCCCATACAGGCTCCCCAATTTGAAGGGAGTTCTTTTAATAAGTTATAAGAGAAGTGCTTTATTTGTAAAAAAGGCTGGAACTGTAATTCTCTCCGGTGTGATTCTCATATGGATTCTTGCATCTCTTCCTCCTGGTGTGGAATATGGATCAAAGGAGAGTCTAATTGGAATTTTGGGGACGCAACTCGCTCCAATTTTCAAATGGGCGGGGTTCCCCCACTGGCAAATTGCTGTGGCACTAATTTTCGGTATTGTGGCGAAGGAACTTGTGGTTGGAATACTTGGCACACTTCTTACCACTGGAAATCAGGTGACCCTTTCTCAGGCGCTTCACTCCTTTTTTACTCCCCTTTCGGCCTATTCTTTTTTATTAACTGTATTACTATATGTACCTTGTATAGCCACAATTGCAGCCATTAAGAAAGAGATAGGTATGAAGTGGGCCTTTTTTACAATTTTATACATGATGATTCTTGGCCTTACAATTTCCACTTTGGTCTATCAAATAGGAAGTTTATTTTTAAAATGAAGAAATACTCCTCAAAAATTGAAAAAAAAATAATAAAAAAAATAGGTATTGCAATAGAAAGATATAATCTATTTGAAGATGGAGACAGGATACTTGTTGGAATTTCAGGGGGAAAAGATTCCTTTGCAATGTTAAAACTAATGAAGATTCTTCAAAAAAGGGCTCCAGTAAAATATGAAATAATCCCCGCAATGGTGATTGGAGATTTTAAAGGATTTTCCCTTAAACCAATTTTTGAGTATGTGGGAAAAGAGGGATTTTTTCTGATATCCTACTTTATGCCAATAGAGAAAATTCTCAGGGAAAAGGGGAAAAGACTCAGAACCATATGTTCCTTCTGCTCAAGGCTTAGAAGGGGTGCACTCTATCAAATGGCAATGAGTTTAGGATGCAATAAGATAGCCCTGGGACATCATGCAGACGATTTAATGGAAACATTTTTTTTAAACATGTTTTACAACGCCACTTTAAGGGCAATGTCTCCAAATTATCTTGCAGAAAATGAAAAAGTTAAGGTGATAAGACCTCTCATACTTGTATTTGAAGATGAAATAAAAGAATATGCCAGAAGGGAAAATATTCCCTCCTTTCCCTTTGGATGTCCCATTGAAGAAATTAAGGAAAGGGAAAGGGGAAAGACAAAAATTTTTTTAAAGGAACTTGAAAAAAAAATTCCCGGTGTTAAAGAAAATATTTTAAAATCCCTTTCAAACATAAAAGAGGAAACCTTCTTAAAATGAAAAAATATATACTTTTCATTACCACATTAACTTTATTAGTTATTTTTTTTATACCCATTTTCAAATATAAAAAAATAAAAACCGCATCTCAAAAGGTTTCCAACTACAAAAGGGGAGTATACCATGTCCATTCTCTATACTCACATGATAGCGTTGGAAAAATTGAAGAAATAATTGCTGCAGCTAAAAACAATAATCTGGATTTTGTGATACTCACAGATCATGGCAGGCCAAATATAAAATCCTCACTGGCAACAAAGAGATATGGCAATGTCCTCCTAATTGGGGCATCTGAATTTACGATGGACTGTGGACACATGACGGCAATAAACTATAAACTCCATTCCTATAGATTTGCTCCAGAACCACAGGAAGCAATTGATGAGTTAAAAGAAGAAGGTGCCATAGAATTTATTGCCCATCCCTTTGACACAAAAATTCCATGGAAAAACTGGAACATTAGAGGTTTTACTGGTATTGAACTTATAAACACATACAGTTGTATAAGAAGATGTAATCCCCTTGAAAAACTTATTGCATTTTTCTACTATCACGTAAATCCATCTTACAGTTTGTTATACATATCAAAGAGATTTAACAAAAGAAATTTCCTGAAGTGGGACAATTTAAACAATGATGGAAAATACTATGGAATCTATGCCCTTGATGCCCATGGAAATTTTCACTTCTCAAAGAAATTTTCCTTAAACTTTCCAAAATATGAAGATATCTTTGGATGTTTTAATATTTATGTAAAGGTAGATCAAAGCAAAGATTTATCTCCATTAGAAGAAAAAAATGAGATAGTAAAGGGATTAAAGAAGGGAAACTTTTTTAATGTGGTGGAACTTTTTGGAAATGCAGAGGGATTTGAGACATATTTTTTAACGAGAAATGGTAAAAAAATTGAGATGGGCAAATCCATAACTGAGAGAGATGGTGAAATTTTTTTCAAAATTCCCACAAAAGAAAAACTCAAAATAAAGATTTTTAGAAATGGAAAACCATTTAAAATCTTTAATACCAATGGGGAAAAGACCCTTAAAGTCAAAATAACAGAAAGGGGTGTTTATAGAAGTGAAATATTTATTGAAAAAAGTCTATTTAAAGATATTCCATGGATTGTGACAAATCCCTTTTATTTGATGCCACCTGACAAAAGGGAAAAAGTTAAAGAAAAAGAGGACATAACACTCTCCCTTCCCTTTGATGAAAAATTTTTTTCAACGAGAAATGATGGTCCATGTCATATAAAATTAAGGTGTATTGATAAAGATAAAATGTATGAAGTTTCCTTTTCTTTAAAAAAATGCAAAAATTCCAATTTATTTGGCGTGGCCATATATCACAAATTTAAGATGGATATCTCGAGATTTAAGGGGGTTGAATTTGAAACAAGATCCAGTAAAAAAATGAGATATTTCTTTGTTTTAAGATATAAAAAGGGCTGCTATAGACACACATTTTTATCGAGTGAGAAATGGGAAAGAATTAAAATTCCCTTTTCAAAATTGGTGGAATGTAGTGGCAAAAATAAAAAATTATCCTTAAAAAGGGTAAAAATTTTTCTAATAAGTGTCAACAACTACATATCTTATGATGGAGTAAAAAACACCCTATATTTGAAAAACCTAAAACTATACAGGTAAACTCCCATTTACTTGAAATCAAAAATGTTGTATATTATATGGGTATGAAGAGAAACATGATAGAACAAAGAACATTAAGCGATTACATAACCATACTGAGAAAAAACAAAAAGTTGTTGTTTCTTTCTCTCTTAATATTTCTCTTTTCTGCCATAATTTATAACAATGTTGCAACCCCCAAGTATCAGACAAAAATCAGAATAGAAATAAAAACATCTCCTGTCAACAATTTGTTTTATGGAAACTACTGGTTTGATTACTTTAGCAAAGAAAGGGAATTTAACTCCCACACTAAAATGCTAAAAAGTTATGTAATTGCAAAAAAAATATGTGACAGAATAAATATTAAAGAGATTATAAAGAAGGAGAAGAAAAAGGGAAAAATATTTGGCAATCTTAACATTTCCGTGGATAACAATCCACACAAAGGAGGTATAACTTCAAATTTACCTGACCCATGGGTAATAAGGGTAATGAACGATATAACGGTTAAACAGATACCTGATACAAATCTGGTTGATATTTACGTTACAGATTCAAACCCGGAAATATGTTATAAAGTGGCCTCTGTAATAGCAGATGTATATCAAGAGGAACTATCACAGATGAAGTTGTCAGAGGTAAAAAAGACAATCTCCGTTTTGACCAGGCAACTGATATCCATAAAGGAAGAACTAAGCAAATCAGAAGAGAAATACATAAAATTTTTAAATAAATCAGGAAACCCCTTTTTTAAAAATAATGCAAACATTAGTCTTGATAGATTATCAGATTTAAAGGTTGAACTTACAAAGCAAAAGATTGAAAAAGTGTCCGTGGAAAATGAATTAAACTATCTTAGAAAGGTAGTAAGGGAAAATATTGACTCAATAATAAATGAGCCGGTGTTAAGCGAAGACAAGGAAATAATTTCATTGAAAAACAGATTATTTAACCTGAAACTTCAACTGGAAGATTTAAAAGCAAAATATAGGGAAAAGCACCCACTCGTGGTAAGCAAAAAAAATGAGATTAAAGATCTGGAAAATGCGCTAACGCAAAAAATTAGATCCTTAATAAAAGCAAAGGAGAATAAACTTAAAATATTAAATGCAAAAATTGCTGAACTTTCCAAAATTATAAAGGAAAATGAAGTTAGAGCAGTAAAAAACTCTTCCCTTGAAATGGAATATAAAAGCATCAAAGATGAACTCGAATCCAATAAAACCCTTTATGAAACCCTTTTGAACAAAATAAAAACACTTGATATATCAAAAACTTTTAATGCAAATTATATATACAAATTGAGTTATCCCATATATCCATCAACTCCGATTTCTCCAAATAAAATTTTGAATATAATAGTTTCACTTTTTATGGGACTCATTTTTGGTGTTTCAGCGGTATTTTTGATGGAATTTGCAAGAACAAATATCACATCACCAGAAGAAATTGAAGCAGATTTAGGCATAACAGCACTTTCACCCATTCCTAAAATCGAAGAAAAGAAAAGAGATATAAATGAGTACTACTTAAATGAACATTTTAAAATGATAAAGGCTGAAATCCTTTTAAAATTCAGGGAAGAAAAATTTCTACTACTTGTGACAAGCACCTTGCCAAAGGAAGGAAAGAGTTTCGTGGCTTTAAATCTTGCAAGGTTATTTGCAAAAGATGGGAAAAGAACCCTTCTCATAAATCTTGATTTGAGAAGACCGGTTTTAAACAAATATTTTAAAACAGAAAAAGAGGGTATTTCTGAATTACTAATATCGCCACAAAAAGCAATTCCAGAAAGTGGAAGCCTATCTGAATACCCTCTTTCAGACATTTTATATTTACTTTACGTCAATAGAAAAAACTCCATAATCAAAATAAATTGTGGGGAAGAAAATTTTGAAATTCACATAATAAATGGAACTGTTGCTCTCATAACATCGAATAAAAAGGAAGAAAATCTTCTCCTGGGAAATTTGTTGGTAAACCTTCTGGGAATGAAGAAAGATGTGGTAGATGCAGGAATTAGAAACAGCATTAAAAGTGGAGAAAAACTTGGAGAATATTTGCTAAACTCTGGTTTAATTTCCTCTGATAAAATTGCAGAGGTTTTAGTACATCAGTTCCAGGCGATTTTTATTAAAATTTTAAAATTTGAAAAGGCAACCTTCACAATTTCAGACAACCATCCCGGATTTTACAATCCACAGATAATAAAATTCCTTGAAAAGAAAATGGGGGTTTTCTTTGAAACAATGTATTTTGCAAGAGACTATGACAAACTTCTAAAGCAACTTCACATATATAAAACCGAAGAGGCAAATTTGTTCTTCTTACCTTCAGGGACAACAAAAGTAAACCCCAACGAAATAATAGTTTCTGAAAAAATAAATGATCTTTTTAAAATATTTAAGAAACACTTTGACATTGTGATTGTGGATTCACCACCTGCTGGAATTGTGGCGGAATCAAATTTATTACTTCCCTACGCAGACGGAATAATATATGTAATAAAATATAAATCAACTCACAAAAAACATGTCATGGCTTCAATTGAAAAAATAGAGAAAAATAGTGGAAAAATTTTAGGCGCGATTTTAAATTTTGTGGACATAAAAAAGGAAAAATCAAGTTTTACTTACTATTCAACCTACCACAGATATGATGAAAAATATTAAAAAATTTATCATAACAATTGTTGGATGGAGTATAGGAATAATTGTTACAACTGTTGTTGTAGTACTTTGTATTATTTCAGTGATAATTGATCCAGTTAAAAGAGACCTGATTTCAATAATAAAGCAAAAATGGGGAATGATAATAACAAAAATAGGGGTGAAAAATTTAATAGTGTATGGAGAGGATAAGATAAAGGACAAAAAAGGTACCCTTTTTGTATCAAATCACCAATCCATGTTCGATGTATACATTTTATCTGCACTTACCCCACCCAAAACCTCCTTTCTATCAAAAAAAGAGATAATTTTTGTGCCATTTATAGGGCTTTTGATGAAGTTTCAGGGTTGTGTTTTTGTGGACAGAAGTAATTCTGAAAAGGCAAGAAAAAGTTTACAGGAAGTAATAAAAAAGATTAAAGAGGGGGTAAATTTTATTTTTTTTGCTGAAGGAACAAGATCTAAGGATGGTAGCCTTCAACCTTTTAAACCGGGCATCTTAAAAATTGTAAATGAGTTAAAGGAGAAAACCTCGATAATTCCCGTTACCATTGTTGGTAGCCATAAGATAATGAAGAAGGGGAGTTTCCTGCTAAATAGAGGTGACGTGGTCGTGATATTTTCAGATCCCTTTCCTCCACCAAAAGGGAAGATGAGTTTTGAAGAGGGAGAAAAATATCTAAATGACCTGGGAAATGTAATACTGAAAAATCTTGAAAAATATAAAGAATACAACTAAAAGATATACAACATGTTAATGTCAACTTAATTGAATCTGACACTTTAAATCTTTCCTTAATGAGAAAGAAGAGTTGTGATTAATGGTGGGAAACCTCAAATGTTGAGATGAGTTTAAAATTTTTATTCTTAAAGAAATGAATGTTTTTCTTTATCTTTTTCGGTATTTTCGGGTAGTGTAAAATTAATTGTGTCATAAGAAAAGACAAGATCTAAAGATCTAAAAGAAAATCTTAAAAAAGTGTCAGGCAAAAATTCAAGGAGAATTTAAGTAGCCTTTCAGGAGAGGTAAATAAGAAGGAACTAAATTCAGAGAGAGTTAACAATTCTCTGATAAAAACCAATGATTAAAGTAAATTCCTTTTCATCCTGTAAACCTTTAGGTGAGCGTTTAGGGTGGGCAAGTAAAAAAACAAAAAAATGGAAGAGGGGACAGACCTAAAAATGAGAAATGTCATGTAAAATTAAAGGTGTCAGGCTGAAATACTTCCTACGCAATCCCCACTATGGGCTTATAGAAAAGAATTGAAAATTTAAAATTTAGAAAAAATTTAGTGTCAGGCAAAATTTTAGATTTGGGATTTGGGGAAAAGGTGTCAGGCTGAATCTATCTTCCACACAATCCCTACCGTGGGTTTATAGGAAAAGAAAAAAGAGAAAAATTGAAAATTCAGGAAATTAGGAAATTCAGAATTTAGAGTAATTTAGTGTTAGGCAGGAAATTTAAGAAAAGTTTAAGGACTTTTAGGGTTGATAAGTAAGAGAAAAAAACCTAAAACTGACAATCACTTAAAAATTTTTCTGGAAGAACCAAATGATTAAAGGAAAATTCTCCTTATCTTCTACAAACCTTCAAGAGGGATTTATGGGAGGCAAACAGAAGAACAAATAAAATTTTGGCAAGGATAAAATCTTTTGGCAAAAATCAGTGATTAAAGAAAAATTCTCTTTATTGCCTATAAGCCTTTAAGGGGTATTTAGCGGGAAATGAAAGATGGAAATGGTGAGGAAAGGGGACAGGGGGACAGACCTAAATTCGAAAATAAATTTTTAAAGGTGTCAGGCAAGAAATAGAGATAAAGTTGGTAAGTAAGAAAAAGGGATGAGGGGAATTGGCATCAGGCAAAATTGAAAGATCTCTTTTTAAAATTATCTTAATAAATCTTATTTACTAAACAGAAAATTTTTTTTAACTTTCCTCTTGAAAAGTGCATATGTATATCTTAAAGGAGTAATTTAAGGCAATTATCATAAGACATTTGCTTTGCAGGAAATGATTCTGGTTTTATTTCTTAATTTTCATTTATTTCCTTCTTAAAAATATAGCCTTTTCCAAGAATCTTTTGTGGATTTTTTGGGTAACATTTTTCCTGATTATTAGCCATATTTCAATATTCTTCTCAGTAAAAATTTACCTATCTCAATATCCAGTTGTGTTTCTTGTCTAAAAATCTTACACCCATTTTTAATTGTCCATCCACTTCATCCATCCAGACAACATCCACAACGGCAGTCGCTTCAAAGGGAAATTTAACTGCAGAAATTTTTATTTTAGACCCTGTGGGAATTTTTCTTGAAATTTTTATACATGCACCATTTATACTTACATTTTCAGTCTCTGTTTCCTCTATAAAGTGATTTCCATTTATGTCGAGGGCTTCAATTTTTAATGGTACCTTAATGGGGATTCTTGTTTCTATCCTTTTTTCCTTTTTCATTTTTTTCCTCTAATATACATTAAATTTTCTTCTATAATCAATTCCCTCAATTTCAACCTTAATACATTTGCCGAGAATTCTCGATACAAGTCTATCCGAAATCCTTTCTTCCAGATAGTATTTATGGAGTTTTGATATGTAGGAGGTGGAATCCAGTTTAATATCTGTGGGATTTTTTCTTTTTTCATCCATCAGATAGTAATTTGTTGTAAATATTATTGAAATTCCTTCACTAAAGCAGTAGTTGATTATGTCATACATCTTGTTAAAGGCAAATTCTGTAGGAGTTTGTGCACCCAATTCATCAATGACTATGATATGGCTCCTTTTTATTCTGTTAAAAAACTCTGGTTCGCTAAATGCACTTTGAGATAGTGGATTATAACTGGATTTAATCTTTTCAATCAGATGGATAAAATTAATAAAATATCCTCTAAATCCTTCGTCTAAAAGGGCATTTAATATTCCAATGGCAAGATGTGTTTTTCCAACACCAGTTTTCCCCATGAAGAGGAGACCTCTGTCCATTTTTCCATTTAAAAATTCCTTCACAAATTCATTTGATATTTTAAGGGCTCTGCCCTGGGAGTTGGTTAGAGGCTTGTAATTTTCCAGTTTTTTATTTTTATAGGCAGATGGGATTTGGGCTTCCTCTATCCTTTTTTTCTTTAAATATTCTTTATAACAACTACATCTTACAACACCATCTCCCTTTTCCACCCAGAAGGTTCCACCACAAATAGGACACTCCTTTTTCTCTTCATCCATTGAATATAATCCTTCATTAAAGTAAAATAAAATTTAACCCTACGGGAGATATTATATGAAATTTTTTCTCTTTTTAAAAAATATTTTTTTCCTTTTCCTTTTTTCAATTTTTTTGATGGGGGGTAATATGTCAAATGATTATGCAGATTTCATACTTAAAAATTGTACTGTAATTACGCTGGATGAGTTTTCAAGTATTGCATCTAATATTGCGGTGAAGGATGGAAAGATTATTTTTGTTGGAGATTATGGTGGAGTAAAAAAATTTATTGGGGATGGAACAAAAATATATGACCTCAATTTTTCATATGTTTTTCCTGGATTTACTGATTCCCACTGCCATATGGAATTTCTTGGGAAAATGCTTTACTGGGTGGATCTAAGGGGAAGAGAAAAATTTAAGGATGTCATAAATGCACTGAAGGAATTTCACAAAAAAAATCCATCAAGAAATTTGTTGATAGGATTTAACCTTGAAGATGTTGAAGATATTGATTATGACCTTTTAAATAAGTATTTCTCCGATATACCTGTTATTTTGTACAAAATGGATCTACATTCAGTTTTTGTTAATAAGAAGGTTTTTGAGATGGCTAAAATAGATGTGAAAACCAGAATAAAAGGGGGAAAAATTGAAAAGAAAGGTGGAAAACCCACAGGTTTTTTGGTGGATAGGGCTGTAAAACTTGCTGAAAGGATAATTCCTGAAGATAGTTTTGAGGAAAAAAGGGAAATGATTAAACTTGCAGCAAATCACTGTTTAAAGAATGGATTGACTGAAGTCCAGGATGCAGGAATTGATGAAAAGATCTTTGAAGTATATAGGGATTTGTATAAAAGTGGGGAACTTAAATTGAGGGTTTACTGTATGGCACTACATGGTTCGGAACTTGAGAAGAAATTATTGGAAAGAGGTATTTTTAAAACCGATGATAATATGTTGACATTGAGAAGTGTTAAGTATTTTGCAGATGGATCCTTTGGATCAAATAGCGCTTTAATGTATGAACCCTATGAGGGGAGTAAAAATTGTGGGATTAAACTCCTGTCTGAAAGGGAATTTGAATCCCTTTGTGAGAAATGTGCGGAAAAAAATATTCAGGTTGCGACCCATGCAATTGGAGATAGAGCAAATGATAAAGTGCTTGAAATTTATTGTAAAATTTTGGGAAAATATGAGAAGAGGGATTTGAGATTCAGAATTGAGCATGTCCAGAGTGTAAGTGATAGGTTTTTAAAGAGAATAAGTTCCTGTAATATTTTATTTTCCATTCAACCAATCCACTATCTACTTGATTTTAAATGGATAGAAAAAAAGATTGGTAAAGAGAGAATGAAGAGAAGTTATCTCTGGAATTCCTTTGTGGAGAGGGGAAAGATGGTTGTTCTGGGAACGGATTTTCCTGTTGCTCCTCCTTCTCCCATATTAAATTATTATACAGCCATTACAGGGGGTGGGAATGGGAATGGCATGGTTATTGTTAGGGGAAAAGAAAAATTGAAGAGAATGGAAGCATTAAAGGGACTTACAATTTACCCTTCCTATGCTGCTTTTCAGGAGAAGGTAAGGGGGAGAATTTTTCCGGGGATGGTTGCGGATTTAACGGTACTTGATAGAAATATAATTTATGAACCACCAAAAAGAGTAAAAGATACCAGGATATTAATGACCGTGGTAAATGGAAGGGTAGTGTATGTGGATAAGGGTATTAAATTTTATTTTAAAAAGTAGTTTAGAGGTATCTTTTGAAAGTTAATAAAAGGGAGATTCTGTTTTACATTTTATTATTTATCGTTATTTTTGCCTTTTTGCTGGTTGGAAATATTGTTTCCAATTTTTTCAGAATTGAAGGAGAATCTTTTTCTACCTGGGCAATTTTTTCCTTAATCTTTACCATTTTTAATATCATCGCCCTTATATGGGTATTTTTCCTTATAATTAAGTATTTTACCCGATTTTATTTTGAAAGGTCCGGGAAGAAATGGGTTACTTTAAAGAGTAAACTCACGGCACTTTTTTTCATGGTATCCCTTGTGCCTACAATTGTATTTCTATTTTTTTCCTATCAGGTGGTGAGTGAAAATTTCAACAGACTTTTTTCCACACCTGCTGAAGAGGTGCTGAAATATGCAAAGGAGATGGAGGAGAAATATTTCAGGGATAAGATTTCTAATATGAAAAAATATTTAAAGGACGATGTTTTAAATTTGAAGAGGAAAAAGGATGAGTACAAAATAACAGTTTTTAATTTAAGTGGAAAAATTCTGGAATCAAAACCCAAAGATTTTATACCTGAAGAATGGATAGTTGAGGAAGTTTTTGATTCCCTTTTGGGTAAAAAGAGAAGAAGTATTGTCTTTGTTGATTCAAAACCCGGTGGGGATAGAATAGTGGGGGGAAAAAAGGTTGGGGGGAAAATTTTTGTGGTGGTAGGTGAAATAGGTGGAAAAATCTCCTATGATGGTTACAGAATAAATCAGGCTTACAGAAGATTTATACAATTTAGAAAGAAGATAAGACTTATAAAGTCAAATTACTACATGGGAATCATTGCCGTTGGGCTTTTACTCTTTTTTGGGTTTGGCTGGTTTGGATATTTTCTTTCCAAAAAATTTACAGAACCATTAATTGCCCTATCTGATGCTGCAAAGAGGGTTGGAAGTGGGGATCTCAGTAAAAATGTAAAGGTGGTTTCAAATGATGAGTTTGGACTTCTTGCGAGTTCATTTAATACCATGATGAGGGAATTAAAGGAAAGTAGAGACATTTTGCTTCAGAAAAATGAGGAGTTGAAGAGAAGAAATCAGTTTATTGAAACTGTTGTAAATACAATTGATACAGCATTTTTATTTATTAAAGAAAATTTTCAAATTTCAATGGTTAATAAAAAGGGAAGAGATTTTTTGAATTTGGAGGGTGATGAAGGAGGTGTTTATTTAAATAAAGTTATTTATCTTAACTCAAGGGATGGGGGAAAAATATCTGAAATTTTGATTAATCTTCTTGGGGAGTGTAAAAAAGATGGACATGTGGCAAGGGAGGTTGAAATAAAAATGGGAAGAGATGGACAGGGGCGAATTTTTTCCTTCAGGGTCTCCCATGTGAGTCTATCTGTGGAAGAGGGGGGATATGTGGTTGTCTTTGACGATATTACAGAGCAGGTTAAGGCTGAAAAGGCAATTGCATGGCAGGATGTTGCTAAAAGACTTGCCCATGAGATTAAAAATCCGCTAACCCCTGTTCAACTTGGTGCTGAGAGGATTGAGAAGAGATTCAAAAAGATGTTGGGAGACAAACTCATATTTAACAGAGATGAATTGCTTGAATTGGGTGAGGTCATATTTGAGGCTGTTTCAGATATTAAAAGGGAATCCAATGTTTTAAAATATATGATTGAGGAGTTTTCCAGGTTTGCAAAACTTCCTCTTCCAAAGCCTGAAAAGGTAGATATTGGGGACTTACTGAGCAAGAAAGTGAAATTTTATGAAAAGCAATATGAGAAAATAGAGTTTGAATATTTTTTTCAGGAGATTCCACCTCTTTACATTGATCCAGTGCTTTTTGACAGGATGATTTCAAACATTATAAATAATGGCGTTGAAGCCCTTTTAAAAAAGGATGGAGATAAGAGGTTATTTGTACATCTACGGTTTTTTGACGGGAAAATAACCATTGATATTGGAAATAATGGACCTGTGATCCCCTCCGATTTTGTGGATAACATTTTTATGCCAAATTTTTCGACTAAAGCAGAAGGTATGGGGCTTGGACTTACAATTTCGAGAAAAATAGCAGAAGATCATGGTTTTAAAGTATTTTTGCATAAAAATAGTAAAGAAGATGGAGTGGTTTTCAGAATTTTAATAGAGGTTTAATGAAAAAGGAATTTAAAGAAGATTTCCAGCTTGTGCAAAATGTTTTAAAGGGAGATAAAAATTCCTGGGATGCACTCTTTTTAAATATTTTAAAACCATATATAGAAGGAATGTGTGCAAAGGCATTTTTGCCAAAGCACAGGGAGAGTTTTAAAGATAGTGTTATGGAGGCAATTTACTTGATTTATTCAAATCTCAAAAAATATAGAGGAGATGCAAAGATAACCAGTTGGTGTTATTACTATGTTCTTGAGGCGATTAGAAAGGAGAGGGAAAAACTAATTTTTAGAGAAAAAAGTGTTGAGATTGAGGATATTATTGAAAATAGGGAATTTTCATCTTCTGATGAGGAAAATATAATAAAAAAATTTATGTATAAAAAAATTGAAAAATCCCTTTTAAAGTTGAATAAAAATTATAGAAGGGCTATCTTACTCCACTTTGTGGAAGGCTATAGTATTCCACAGATTTCAAAAATGGAAAAAGTAAGTGAAAATACTGTGAAATCATGGCTTAAAAGGGGAAAGAAAAAATTGAAAAAAATAATTGAGGAGGAAGGAGATGTTTGGTAGGTATTTGAGGAAAAGGCATGAGGAAAAACACAGGGAATTTATCAGAAAGTTTTTAGGTGGATATTTGACCCCGGATGAGGATGAAATTTTTAAAAAGATTTTTTATAGATGTAGGTTTTGCAGGGAAGAGGTGAGAAATTTAAAGGAGTTAAGTGATGCAATTGAAAAAAGTGGAGATATCCCTGAAATAGATGATGATTTTTATAAAAAAGCTGTTGAATCACTTTATTTTGTTGAGCATAGGAGCAATTTTAAAAAGAGACTTGAAAATTTCCTTAAGGATGTGGAAAAGAGGGGAATGAAACATGCCGTAAAATTTGCCTTTTACTCATTTTTAGTTGTTATTTTAGTTGCCGTACCACTTTTTTTAAACATTTACAACTCCTTTAAGGGGGGAAAAACTGTGACTGCTAAAAACTTTACTATAAGTAAAACAATTTCTGGAGAAAAGAAAAGTGATGATTTGATTAAAATAATTTACATGACAAACTATGTGGCAGGTAATGTTTCCACTATTTCCTCTCAGGAGGAGAAAAAACTTGATGTAAATGGCGATGGAAAGATAAATTCTGTTGATTTAACCTTTATGATTCACAGAGAAATTGGGGATATAGGCAAGTAGAAATTAAGAGATTAGGGGGAGAAATTCCCCCTCTTTTAACTAAATTACTCCCAGTTCCTTACCCACCTTTGTAAAGGCTTCAATGGCTTTATCTAAATGTTCCTTTTCATGGGCAGCTGAGATCTGCACCCTTATTCTGCTTTGACCCTTTGGTACCACCGGATAGTAAAAACCAATTACATAAATTCCCTCTTTAAGCAGTTTATCTGCATATTCCTGGGAGAGTTTTGCATCATTTGGAAATTTGCCCAACATAATTGGTACAATTGGATGAATTCCCGGCTTTATTTCAAAGCCTGCCTTTGTCATCTCTTCACGAAAATATTTTGTATTTTTCTCAAGTTTATCCCTTAGATGAGTTGTCTCACTTAACATGTCAAGTACTTTTATAGTTGCTCCAACAACTGCTGGGGCGAGAGTGTTTGAGAAGAGATATGGTCTGCTCTTTTGTCTTAACATATCCACGATCTCTTTTTTGGATGCAATGCAACCACCAGATGCTCCTCCCAGCGCCTTTCCAAAAGTAGTGGTTATAATGTCCACCCTTCCCATAACTCCATTGAATTCATGTGTTCCTCGTCCTGTTTTTCCAATAAATCCT
>JAMOQF010000051.1 GCA_027064125.1 Acidobacteriota bacterium | reverse complement strand
ATCCCTTTTCTTTTCTATGCTATGAACCTCTTAAATGGTATTCGGAGAAGATGAAAAATAAAGTGCCGGACAAAAATTTTTTTCCCCCAAAAAAAATTGCCTGGCACTTCACTTCCCATTAACTTCACTTCCCATTAAAACATTAAATCAATAAATATCCTTTCCATTTCCATCCATCCAATCCTCACCTATCTAAAATTAATACACATTTTAAAATATTTTTTTTAAAATAAATTGCCTGACACATTTTATGTATGTGTATGTGAATATGTATGCGAATATGAATGAATGAATGAAAAAAAAAATTAAATGTTAAAATTATCTGTAATTTAAAATAAAAAAAGGAAAAAGGAGTAAAAAATGAAAGTAACCACTGTTAAAGAAATGAGGGAAATGGACAAAAGAGCCATAAGTGAACTTGGTATTAAAGAAATTTTGCTAATGGAAAATGCAGGAGAAAGTGTTTACTATCTCATAAGGGAAAAAATTGGAATTGAAGAAAAAAAATTCCTATTTTTCTGTGGATCCGGAAATAATGGTGGTGATGGGCTTGTAGCTGCAAGAAAGATTGCCTCATCAGGTGGAAAAGTTCTGGTAATTACTTTCTCTCCCCTTACAAAATTTAGAGGAAGTTCTGCCTTAAACTACAAAATAGCCAAAAAGTCAGGAATTCACATTGAAAAACTCAAATCAATTTATAGAATTGAAAGTCTAATCAATGATTTCGATGTAATCGTAGATGCAATATTTGGAACGGGACTTAACAGAAAAGTAGAAGGTGTTTATAAAGAAGTAATAAATTCAATAAACGCATATAAAGATAAAAAACCCGTAATAAGCGTTGATATCCCTTCAGGAGTAAATGGCGATACAGGACAAATAATGAATTGTGCAATAGAATCTGATTTTACAGTTACCTTTGGTTTACCTAAATTGGGAAATTTACTATACCCAGGTGCTGGAATGACCAAAAAACTGTATGTGTCACATATATCATTTCCAGAATTAATATATGAAGACAGAAGAATAAAAACTGAGATAAATGAACCAATGGAAATTCCAGAAAGAAAAGAGGATTCCCATAAAGGAAATTTTGGAGACGTACTATTTATTGCAGGCTCAAATAATTACTATGGAGCACCATTTCTTGCAGCATATTCCTTTTTAAAAGCAGGCGGTGGTTACTCAAGACTTGCATCGGTAAAAAACGTAATTGAGAGCGTATCTACAAGGGGAAGTGAAATAGTATTTCACCCATTAGAGGAAACTCCTGAAGGAAGTATCTCATCAAAAAATTTTGAAAGATTGATTGAAATATCAGATAAAGTTGATTTTATTGTTATGGGTCCAGGACTTTCACTCAATGAAGACACTAAAAATTTGTTATTGAGATTACTGGAAAAGATAAACAAGCCAATTCTCATAGATGGAGACGGTCTGACAATGATTAAAGATAACCTTGAAATTCTAAAAAGAAGAAACAGAAACACAATTTTAACTCCACATATGGGAGAAATGGCAAGGCTTACTGGCTTAGATATTGATACAATAAAAAACAATAAGATTGAAGTATTAAGAAAATTCACAGCAGAAAATAATTCCATAGTCGTCCTAAAGGGAAAAGGATCACTTATAGGAATTCCAGATGGAAGAATTTATATAAATAGGACAGGAAATAGTGGAATGGCCGTGGCTGGAAGTGGAGATGTACTTACAGGATGCATCGCTGCTATGCATGGATTAGGATTTGACATTGAAAAAAGCGTTAGAATGGGAGTCTTTTTACATGGATATGCCGGTGATATTTGTGCAGAGAGAATTGGAAAAGATGGAATGCTTCCCACCGATTTAATGAACTTTCTGCCAGTTGCAATGAAAAATTTAAGGGAAAATTTTGGAGAAATAAAAAAGAAATACCTCCCAAAAATAATATAAATTATAAAAAGGGATAAAGGTATGAAAGGATTAGTACTTGAGAAACAAGATAAAATAGAAAACAACCCACTAAAATTGATGGATATAGAAGATTTAGTGCCAGGCAAAAATCAAGTAAAAGTAAAAGTTAAGTACTGTGGGATATGCAGAACCGACCTTCATACAATAGAAGGTGATATCCCCTTAAAAAAATCACCTATTATTGTGGGACATGAAATAGTTGGAATGGTTGATGAAATTGGTGAAAATGTCAAGAGTTTTAAAAAGGGAGACCTTGTTGGAATTTCATGGTTTAATGGAAGTTGTGGTAAATGCAAATTCTGTAAAAAGGGAAAAACAAACTTTTGTCCTGAAATAAAACTAACTGGATGGAATGTAGATGGTGGATATGCAGAATATACCCTGGTGGATGAAGATGCAGCTTTTAATCTAAATGGAATTAAAAAATTGGATTTAACGTGCCTGGCACCAATTTTATGTCCCGGAATTGCAGGTTACAATACTTTTAAACTACTTGAAGCCCCTAAAAATATGGCAATAGGACTAATAGGATTTGGACCAACCGCTTATTATGTTTTAAAAGTTGCCAAATATTTCGGAAACAAAGTTTATGTTAGTAGTAGATCTGAATACCACAGAAATGAAGCCCTTAGAAATGGAGCAGATTTTGTTGGAAATATTTATGAGGAAAAACCGCCATTTAAATTAGATGGAGCAATAATTTTTCCACCTGCTGGAGATTTAGTAGAAATAGTCTTAGAAAGCATGGAACCCGATGGAATTTTAGTCCTATCTGGAATAACAATGAGTAAAATAATAATTGAAAATTACCATGAAAACTTATGGGGAAGAACAATAAAAACACTTTATCATATTAACAAAAAGGAGGGAGAGGAGTTTTTGAAACTGGTGGAAAATTTAAATTTAGATATTGAAATTGAACTCTTTAAACTTGAAAACGCTGTGGAAGGGTTAAAAAAACTGAAAAATGGAAAATTAAAGGGTATGAATGGAGTAATTGAAATATGATAAAAAAATTAGTATAATTTGCCATAAGAAATTTTACGCAGGAGGAAAAAATGAAGATAACCTTTTATGGTCATGCGGCATTTTTAATTGAAGGAACAAAAAGGGTATTAATAGATCCTTTCATAAGTCAAAATCCAATTTGCAACACAAAGGTATCTGAAATACCTAAAGTTGACTACATTCTTGTAACCCACGACCACGCAGATCACCTTGGAGATGCTTTCGAAATTGCAAAAAGGGATGATGCATTGATAATTACAATCCATGAAATTTCACTACTTGCAGCAGAAAAGGGAATTAAGGCTGAAGGAATGAACATTGGAGGAAAAATTATACCTGAAAATGGAATAGAAATTTTTATGACAAATAGTGTACATTCATCTTCGAATGGTGGAGAATGTGGATTTATTCTTACCATGGATGGAAAAAATATTTTCCACACAGGAGACACTGGACTTACCTATGATTTAAAAGTTGTGAAGGAACTATTTGACACAATTGATGTAGCAATGTTTCCCGTGGGAGATAGGTATACCATGGGAATTCCATCAGTAAAAATTGCGGCCGATTGGATTCGTCCAAAAATTTTAATTCCCATGCACTATAATACCTGGGAAATTATCAATGTTTCAAAAGAAAAACTTGAAGAACTCAAAAATGACTTAAAGAATAAAACAGAAGTAAAGATTTTAAACCCAGGCGAATCCTTTGAAATTTAATCGAAATAATAAAGCTAAATCCAAGTTAAGGAGAGGGATGAAGTAACTTCCCTCTTCTTCTTTCTTTCTAAATTTTATCCTGTTTCAAAATTAATATATTTTTTTAAAAAAGGTGTCAGGCAAAAAAATTAAATTTTTAATTAATTTTTTATTTTTTTTTATTTTTTTTTAAATGTGCCTGGCACCATTTTGATTTTGGGCACCTTCATTATAAATGTTATGAATGATCAAGTATATTTTTAAAACTTTAAAAAATCATTCTTCTTTTTTGTTCATTTGAAATATATCAGTCTCCAGAATTTTTTCAGCATTCCTTTTCTTAAGCAAGGTGTATGCGTTCTTATTTCTTGAATTAGGAATAGCTTTCGTTGATAAATATTCAACATATTCTACAATGCTATCAAAATCGCTATATGGAAATCCGAGAACACTTTCACCTGGTCCAATATCAGTTGCATCCCGGCACCCATAACAACCATAACTTAAATTCATTTTATGTTGTTTATATGGAATAATTGTGGAATCAACACAGGTTGCCTGTAATACTGCAGTGGAACTCTCCACACGCCGTCCTTCTTTCGTATTTACATACGCCAAAACAATCCACATTAATCTTTCAACTTGATCTTCTATAATGACAACATCAGGTTCAACGATGGCCGTTTCCAATGGGAAAAGATAAAGCGAATTCAATTCTCCCATAACCAACGAATCCATTCCATTAAACATTTCTCTTCCTGTAGCTGCATGTTTGGTTATACCAAAACCAGCCAATCCTTTTCCATTCTTCAATCCCTCTGGGAGCGATTTGAAGCCAAATGCAGCAGCGGCTGCCGGGCACGATATACCTTCTTTATCAAGAAGCACGTGTTTACCAT
The DNA here is from genome assembly GCA_027064125.1 of Acidobacteriota bacterium. GTDB lineage: Bacteria > Acidobacteriota > JAAYUB01 > JAAYUB01 > JAMOQF01 > JAMOQF01. The sequence goes on along the minus strand of JAMOQF010000051.1, from coordinate 12,859 downwards.
GTCTGGCTTCCATGACTGCCTGACAATATCTGTACATATTTAGCCTTTCCACGTTCTCAGCTTTCATTAAATCTTTGATGATTGCAATGTCTTTCTGCAAAATAAACTTTACACCAACTGGGAACGTATACATTCCCGTTTTTTCCCTAAGAACTTTTCCCTTTTCTCTTACCTGTGTCAGAGCAAAATTTGAATCTAATCCTCTTTTTTCTTTGCCCATCTTTTATCTCCTTTGATATTCTCTAACATATAATACTTGAACTTAAATATTTAATAATGCTACAAAATATTTAAGGTGCATTAAAATCATTTCAATGTTCCTTTACATATGCCCTTACCAATACCATCTTTTATAATACAATCTTTCTCTCAATATTTCGAGATATAATCACAGCTCAATAAAACTACAGGACAATATCTTTATTTTGTCGAGATATAAATGAAATCAACACCGTTTTTTCCGAAAAGACAAACATTACATAATTTTTTATTATACATTCTGGAAACAAAATCAAAAGTAACATCAAATTGTTCGGGATAAAAATCTTCAATGTTTTCATCATTTTTTAATTGACTATAAATTTCTCTGATTATTTCTGGCATATTCCAGGTTTTGAGATTGTGTTCAAATCTAACACATTTGCAAATAAATTATCCATAAACAAAGGGCTATTGCTCCTGATATCACCCGGCATATTTAATCCAAAGCGATTCTTCGTCTTTTATTTCTACTTTTCCCTCATAATTTCAACTTGCCATCTTATTCTTAACCTTTTTAAAAAATTAATATACCACACATGGGAAGAAACAAAAAAGTTTTTCATATCAGCAGGGATACTAATTATTTTCAATATTATTAAAGCCAAAAATATTGCCTGGCATCTTCTATTTATTTTTCTAATGTCAGCAACTCTAATATCACTAATATCAGCAATTGGTGCCAGGCAAAAAAAAATCAGGCAAAAAATCAAGGCAAAAAAATCAAAGGTAAAAAAACAGTTCTCCATTTACTACATCTGAAGGCTACCCAAAAGGTTTATAGAAAAAAGGAAAGTTTGCTTTAGTTCACTACCTTTTTGCCTTTTACCATACACTTTTCACAATACCATTTATTAATATCAAATTCAGGTATATCTCCATTTCCACCTCAAACTCAATCCAGAAGGTTTATAGAGAGTAAAAAGGTTTACTTAATCGTTGTCTTTTTCAAAAAAATTTTCTTTTAGCCAGAATTTAGTATATTTTTTGCTGCCTGCCCAAATGTCCCCTAAAAGCATATAAAAGGGTAAAAGGATGGGTTGCTTAAATCCATGATTTTGATATAAAAGTTTCTTCTTCTTGCTAAATTTTATTTTTTTCCTCCTTTCGCCTTCCTTAAAAATACCTTAAATGCCACTTGAATTTTTTGCCCGATACTTTTCTTTTTACTCAGATTTTACCTGGCACCAATTCCCATTATTTGCCTTCCAAATGCCCCCTAAAATCCCTCAAAAGGTTCATAGATGGATAAGTGTCATACTCAGTGATATCTTGCCTGGCACCTCTTTTAATTAATCGAATCTATTGAAACTTTGCCTTTATCTAATTTTTTTTCTTCCCCATTTTTTTTAAGATATTTTTTCGACTTTTCAACAAATTTTGCAATTTTTTTCTTAAATTTTTTAGGAATATCTTGCTTCAAATACCCATTTCCAATCTGAAAAACTTCAGTAAAATTCCCCTTCTTAAAAAGAGACTTTATAAGTAAATACTTTGCCTCATGATTTTTTGGATTGTATTTTATGGCATCCATAAATCTCACAATTGCTGCATCATATTTTTTATGTTTTAGATAATACTTTCCCACTTCAACATTCTTTTTAGACTTCTTTGGATCTAATTTAAAAACTTCATCCTTTGGGATATCACCACCTTTAGTCCTGTCATCCCTTATTAAAATGGGTTTTCTCAATCTCTTATTTTGCGACAATAAAATGGAATTAAAAAGAATAAAAAGAAAAAAAGTAATTAAAAATAACAGTACTTCTCTCCTTTTTATCCTCATATTAGTATAACCCCCTGTATAAACTCATACACATCCGGGCCACATTTTCCCATCTAAAATTAAGTGCCCTTTCCCTACTCTTTGCACCCATAATTTTTAACTTTTCCCTTTCTTTATAAAACCTCTTTATGGCATCTACAAGATAGTCTGAATCTCCGGGCTTTGCAAATACTCCATTGTCATCACCACAATAATCAAAAATATCCCCAACATCAGTGGTAAATATGGGAAGACCACATGCCATTGCCTCAAGAACGGCATTATTTGCTGTACAATCCTTTAAAGGAAGTAAAAGAATATCGCTTTTTTGATATAATTTTAAAAGTTCTTCATCCTTTATATTTGAAAAAAGTCTCACATTCTTAAGACCTTCATAATATTTAAAACACCAATCAAATGTCACTATATTAAACCTTATTTTTAAATTCTCAGAATTTAACTTTTCTATAACCTCCTTCATCATATCCACATCCCTTAACCACCAACCCACTGAAATTGTCTCAAAAAATTCACCCTCTTTCCTCATCTCCCTGGGTTTATAAAAATCAACATCAATACCATGAGGAATAACAACCACCTTTTCTTCATTTCCAACAAGATTCCTCAAAAAATCTCCCTGTCTATTTCCAACAGCAACAATCCTATCAATCTTCTTTAAAAGGGGAATATCTTCTTTTGTAAATGGCTCAAAAAAGGTTGATTCAGGCTGATGAAAAGAAACAACTATCCTATTTTTCCTCCTAAAAATTCTCCTATGGGAATATCTATAGGCATCTTCACCATATAGAAAGTGAAACACTGTTTCCTTAACAAAGTGCTGTCTTACAATTATTTCCATCTCTATGGCAAAACTTTCAGGCTTATACCAGGTATAGTTCACTCTTTTAAGGGATGCAATTTTTTTTTCAAAACCACACTTTAAAAAACAGGCAATTTTTCCAGGTTTGTAGTGATAGGAATCAACATAATAAGCCAATCTATCATAGCCCGAATGATTTGCATGGTGGGGGATCTTTTTAAAAACATATACTACCTGCATAAAAACATTCCCTGCTATTTATTATCCTCTTCAACTGCTTCTCTAATTAAATCCATAAAATTCGGGATTGCAGCCTCTACCCTGTTCCAGGATGAAAGGACAGGTATTGACATGGGATCTTCAATAAAGTCATCCTTCGCCCTTGAAAGGGTATTTGCAAAGGCCTCAACAGTTTTTATTTCTCCATGCCTGTCATAAAAAAGACCATTAATCATTGAAAGGGCGTAAAATTTTTCAACTGTTTCTTTGGCAAAATGAATGTAAGTGGTAATTAATGTTCTGAAAAATGCCTCTGACATTACAATCCCATCTTCACTTAATATTCTAAATAGTATTCTCGCTATATCAGAAGCCATCTTTAAAAGTCCCTTATTGGGGTTTTCAACAGAGAGGTCCTGATGCTTATGTTCATAACTTTCCACAAGTTCCACCTGACATATTCTATCCACACTTGTATTCTGATATATCTCACTTAAAATGGATATCTCAAGCCCCCAGGAAGGAGAAATGTTAATACCCCTTGCAAGTTCTCCAATAAGAGCAAATTCTCCTGAAAGGATAAACCTAAAACTATCAAGATACTCTAAAAAATTATTAACACCAAGCAACTTTTTTAAGGATCTAATAAGCGGCGTAACAAAAAGTCTTGTAACTCTTCCATAGAGTTTTCCAGCCACACGGGCATAATATCCCTTACTAAATTCAAAATTTGCACCGGGTCTTACAAGGGGATAAATCAAACGGGCAAGAAGTTCCCTGTTATAATTTTTAATATCGCAATCATGCAAAGCAATGACCACATTCCTATTTCCTGAAAGGATATACCCCATTGCCATCCATACCGCAGCTCCTTTGCCGGGAATATTGGCTATAAATCCCTTTTCCTCAAGTAGATTGTACAACCTCTGCACCCTATTCCCCTGATTCCAGACAATTTTTACTTTTTGCGGTAGAGCAGACATAATCTTTTTTACCCTTAAAAATTCCTCTTCGTCTGCCATCCCAAGTGAAAGCACAATCATATCTATGTAGTTTACCTTTTTCAGTTCCTCAAGAATTTTTGGCATTGCCTCTCTTTCAAATTCTGAATAAAGGGCTGGCAACAGTAAAACTGAACTATTTCTCTTGGGAAAATCCGTAAGTTCCCTTTCAATCTCCTCCAAATTCCTCTGCCCCAATTTTTGAAGTGTAGTAATTACACCATTTTGAAAAAAATCAGCCATTTATAATTTCCTCCTACCATTTTTTTAATAAATATTCCTTTTCTTCTTCAAATACCTTTGCCTGCTCCTCAAAATATTTCTCAGCATCAAGGTCATCTATATCTTTAAGTTCATTCACCATTGAGGCAACCCTTAAATTGTATATGGGAATCAGAGTGCCTAAAAGTTTAAATCTCTGAATATCTGTCTTTTTGAAGGCAATTGCATAGTCGTAAACGATATGTGCCCACGTTTTTACAGGTAATATCACCCTATTGGGCGATCTCCTTGAAAGTCTAAATAGTTCTTCAACCACCTTGTAATCGTCAACCTCAATTATATTCTTCCACACAGACCCAAAGTTTTTATATCCCGCTCTAAAGTAATCAAGAAGAGCCTTTTTATTTATCTGAAAAGGTTTTGCCTCCTCTTCAGGAACATCTCCAAGAATGGGAATATCAACACTTCCCTTAACTTCTTTCCAATAGTCTTCATTATCTATCATAAGTTTAAAAATAGTTCCCACAACCTGAGTAAACATACCACTTAAATCTGCTGCAGGATCTTTCTCCCCGTGAATTTTAACGCCAAGTCTCGTCTGACAAATTCTAAACTTGTTAACAATGGCCTCAACGGTAAGCCAGATATCTATTCCAAATTTCGCTATATCGCTTTCCCACACATCCTTTCTCAAGTATTCCCTTATCAACTCTCTCGAAATTCCAAAATCTCCGCCTATTGGCTGTCTGATATTTGCTCCAAAAAGTGCCCTTGTCAAATTGTAAACTATTGTATTTGTGATGGTTCCATCAAATTTATACCTTGTATAGTATGGAGTAACAAAATCATATCCATAAAAAACAGGTTCAAGAACATTCTTTATCCATTCAGGCTTTATGGACTTTAAATCGGAATCAAATAGCGCAACGGCATCAGCCCCCAAAAAACTACTTGCCTCAAAAATTGCCCTTATGGCGCTACCCTTCCCCGGTAACCCCCGGTAAATTGTTACAATCTTTTCCTGATTGAAATTGGTAATATCCACATCCATTGCAACTTCTCTGGTATCGTCAGTTGAGCCACCATCAGAAATGAAAATAATAGATTTTTTCCCGGGAAAATATTTTCTGAGCCCCTCAGCCACCATCTTTATGACAAATTCTATGGTTCCGCAACTATAATAAGTGGGAATACCTATAACGATATCAGCCTTTGATATCTTCTCAATTTTTCTCCTTGCTTCATCCCTGAGCGCTGTCAAAAATCTCATACAATCCATAAGAACCTCCTTAATTTATGAGAATCAAAATGATATCACACACATTTGTCCCGGTCTTTCCAAGTACAATTTCTCCCCCAACCTTTTTTAGAAACGTATTTGAATCGTTATTTTTTAAAAAATCCACTATATTCAATTTTTTATCAACTGCGGCAATATAATTTTCCCAATCTACAACCCCTCCTGCCGCATCACTTTTTCCATCAATACCGTCACTTCCAACACTTAAAACGGTAATTCCCTTTTTGTCTCTTATTTCACCAAGTGCCGAAAGTACAAGTTCCTGATTTCTACCCCCAAATCCATTTCCAGATACTGTCACAGTTGTCTCTCCTCCAAAAATTAAGCAAGCAGGCTTTTTTATATTCCCACTATAGATGCCACTCAGAATCCCTTCAGCCATCGCCACCAGTACTTTTCCAACCTCTCTTGCCTCACCCCTTAAAGTTGAGGTTATTATTCTCCCATAAATCCCTACATCTTTACACCTTTCTTCTATTTTCCTCAAAGCAAAACCATTATTGGAAACAATCACATTTTTTATCCTCTCGTTTTCCACTTTTGGGGTATCTTCTATTTCTCCCAAAATTCCCTTTTTAAATACCATTTCCACATTCTCAGGAATCCTCTTCCATAAACTATATTTCTCTAAAATCCCCTTCACATCAGAATAGGATGTGGAATCACAATAAAGCAAACCGGAACTAATAAATTCAAGGTTATCTCCTATTACATCTGAAAGCACAAGTACAATTCCCCTTGCTTTAGTAGATTTTGCAAGTCTTCCACCCTTAACCTTAGATAGATGTTTCCTCAATGTGTTTAGTTCAAAAATATCCATACCAGATTCGAGAAATAACTTAGTGGCAACCTTTAAATCTTCAAGGGTAATGGGCTCCATCGGAAGTTCAAGAAGAGCAGAACCACCACCCGATAGTAAAAAGATAAAGAAATCATCCTCATCCATATTCTGAAATCTTTTTAAAACCTCTCCGGCAGCAAAAAGACTTCTCTCATCAGGGATTGGATGAGAAGATGTTATAACTTGATATCCCTTTACATCACTGACAACTTCATTTGTAACAACCACTCCATCAGATATGTGAAATCTATCCCCCAACACATTTAAGGTCTCCGAAAACATCCCAACCGATGCCTTTCCAACAGCAAAGAGATGTAAACTTTTAAATTCATCTCCTTTAACCTTCAAAGCCTCATTTCCCTTCCAATCAAAAAAGAAAATGGTATTATTTACAACCTTAATACATCTGGATATAAAATTTTCCGGCTTTACTGCATCTATTCCAAACTTTGCCAATTCCAAAAGGGTTTTTTTATAATTCATTTTAACACCTCAAGCAAAACCTCATTCCAGCCTCTGGTTTCAGGCAAATCTGAAACAATTTTATTTTCCAATTTAACATCTAAAAAACTTCCATTCTTCCTTCTAATTACAATGGGAATATCCACTACTTTCAAAAAATCCACATCATTTTTGCTATCCCCAAGTCCAATTGAAATTACATTTCCATATAATCTTTCAAATAAACTTATAAGATATCTAACCGACTTCCCCTTATCCTGTTCTGCACCTACGAGGTGATAAAATCTTCCACCTTTTAAAACTTTCGTATTATATTTTGAAGACATATCAATTACTTTTCCTAAAAATAAATCTTCATCTTTCTCAAAAATGAATGGCTCTGAAAATTCCCTCTTTTTTGCGTTTTTTACTTGTTCAATCGGAAGTTGTGTTAATTCTGCTATAGTTTTATCATCCATATCACCAAAGCCAAGTAAAGGTGCCATTTCTTTTAATTTTCCAAAAATATTTCTTATTTTATCATAAGTTTTGCCAAATATCTTAACATAAAAATTATCTATTAAATCTAATTTTTCGCTAAATAAATCTAAATTTGCTTTAAAAAAGAACACTCCTCCCCCATTTTCAACCACAAAGGGAAAATTTATCTCCAGTTCTTTTAAAATTGGTAAAACCTCACTTCTTGTTTTACTGGTAACAATTATTAAAGGGTACCCCTTTTTCTTAATCAAATCGATGGAACTTAAAGCCTCTGAAAATTCATACGTCTCACTGTCAAGCAGTGTACCGTCAAGATCTGTAAAAATTATATATCTCAATTTACTTCCTCAAGTATCGCTGTAAAATGTCTGAGATACTTACTCTCTTTTATAATTCTAAGTCCCTTTATTTTATTCCTCTTTTCAAAAACACTCTCCACAACCTTTCCCACATATAAAATGTGATTGTCAGTATATACCCTTCTCGGTATGGCAAGTCTTACAAGTTCATTTCTGGGATATTTTACTTCTCCTGTTTTTTCATCCTTTTCAGCAAACATCAAACTGCCAATCTCAACCCCCCTTACGCCACCCTCAACATAGATGGCACAGGTCAGAGATTGTGCTGGAAGTTGACTTTGAGGGATGTGGTCCAAAATTTTCAAAGCATCCAAATAAACTGCATGCCCTCCAACAGGCTTTACAATTGGTATTTTTTTCTCCATAAGATAATTACCAAGTAGCCTAACCTGTCTAATTCTTGCCCTTAAATATTCTTCATCCAGAGCCTCTCTTAAACCAACGGCAATTGCTTCAAGATCTCTTCCAGCAAGTCCTCCATATGTGGGAAAACCCTCTATAATAATCAGTGTCTGTTTAACTTTTTCAGCAAGTTCATCATCATTAAAGGTTAAAAATCCACCAATATTGACAAGAGCATCCTTTTTGGCACTCATCATGGCGCCATCTCCGAGGGAAAAGATTTCCCTTGCTATCTCAAGTATGCTCTTATTTTCATATCCCTCTTCATTTTCCTTTATAAAATAGCAGTTTTCAGCATATCTTGCAGTATCAAAAAAAAGTGGTACGCCATACTTTTTTAAAATATGTGAAAGTTCCCTGATATTTTTAAGGGATACAGGCTGACCACCACCGCTATTATTTGTAATTGTTAAGACAAATATTTTAACCCTTTCTCCATGTTTTTTTAAGGTATCTTCAAGTTTATTTAAATCTACATTTCCCTTAAAGGGAATCTCAATTTCTGGATCATATGCCTCTTCAATTACTACATCTATGGGAATACCACCTTTACTGAGTACATTTGCCCTTGTGGTGTCAAAAAAGGTATTGCTAAGGGCAATATCTCCTGGCTTTAAAAGATTCATAAAAAGGATATTTTCAGCCACCCTACCCTGATGACATGGAATTACATGTTTATACCCAAATATGGATTTTATTGTCTCCTGAAAATTATAAAAACTTTTACTTCCTGCGTAGGATTCATCTCCCCTCATAATTTCAGCCCATTGATCCTGACTCATCGCAGAGGTACCACTATCTGTCAAAAGATCAATCGTGACCTTACCTGCAGGTATGTTAAACACATTATACCCCGCATCTTTTATAATTTTTTTCCTTTCTTCCCTTGTGGTAATTGGAATTGGTTCAACAACCTTTATTTTATATGGTTCAAAAAAGAAATCTTCCATCCTTCACCTCTAACCAGAATTTTTTAGAAGAGATTATAACATTTAAAAAATAAGTTTTAAATTCAAATTACCAAAAAAAAAATTTAAAAAAGGTGCCAGGCAAAAATTTTTTAATCCTTGAAAGGAGAAAAAAATGTGGATAGAATGATTCTTGAGAAGAAGGATTAATCAAGTGGAAGAAAAGATTTTAAAAATTTCCCATACCCATACAGGCATATTTATAGAAAGAAGTAATAGATTTCTCTCTCATGTGAAAATAGATGGAAAAACTGAAAAAGTGCATGTACACGATCCAGGAAGATTAAAGGAATTACTTTATGAAGGGAATAGGGTTCTTTTAAAAAAAGTAGACTCTTCCAAAAGAAAAACAAAATGGGATTTACTTGCAGCCTTTTATAAAAACACTCCTGTTTTTATTAATTCAATGTACCACAGCAGGATTGCAAGGGAAATAATCACTAAAAATTTGATTCCATTTTTAGGTAATTATGACAATTTAAGATCAGAAGTAAAACTAAATCACAGTAGAATAGACTTTTTAATTGAAAAAAGTAACAAAAAAATCTGGGTGGAGGTAAAGGGCTGTACCCTGTGTGAAAATGGGGTGGCACTTTTTCCGGATGCTCCTACCAAAAGAGGTGCCAGACACATTAACTCGCTACTTGAAGTAAAAGATAAACTAAATGAAATATGTCTTTTAATACTCATCTTTAGAAGTGATGCAAAAATCTTTTCCCCAAATGAAAAAACCGATCCCCTATTTTCTGAAACATTCAAAAAAGCAGTTAAAAATGGACTTAAAGTGTTTCCACTACTTCTTGAATATGATGGCATGTGGATAAAATTTCTAAGGGAAATACCTCTAAAGAAGATTTAAAATGAAGAAAAGAAAAACAATTTTTATCATTTTTATATTTTTCTTTCTAACTTTTTCCCTTTCATCGAATTTAAAAAGGGAAAGGACAACAAAAAAGAAAAAATATAAAATATTTATCACCCAAACCAGCAATGTAGACCTTTAATTAATTACAACAAAAAAAACAGCAACAAAACCAATTATAAACTGCCAGATAAATAAACCAGATCGTTAACATAAAAATAATATGAAAAGTAGTTTACATATGATAGAATCTTGATAAATCTGAAAACTTAGAGGTAATTATGAGTAATATTTCAGAAAAGGAAGCATTTTTAAAAAAATGGCCAAAAGAAAAAATAGAAAAAATGACAATAAAAGAATACACAAATCTTGAAAAAAACTCTTTTACCTATTGGCTTGAGCATAAAACAAAAAATGTAGGTAACATTCTTGGAGGTAATGCACTTAAGTTTGGAATTTATAAATTTAACAAACCCCCTTCAGAAAAATTACCAATCCTTTTTAAGACTGACGACCAATACGCATGGAAAGCTGAGTTAGGAAACTCTGCTAAAAAAGCATTCTCTCAGGTAAAAAAAGACCTTTTGAAACTAATTGAAACAATTGAAAAAGGCGATTTTGAATCAATAGAAAAAAGTAATTTTGTAAAATCTTTTGGCCCAACTGTTAAATGGAAAATTGTTTTCTTATACAATCAAGACAATGACAAAAAACTATTAAACATATTTAACCCTGAAACATTAAGAAAGATTTACAAAATCAAAACTTCTAAGGAAGCACCTAATAGTTATCTTGAAACAACAAAAAAGCTTTTAGCTCTGAAACCCAACGAACAGGATATTTTAGAATATTCCCAAGAACTTTGGAAACTTTACAAAAAAAACTCTCAAGAAGAGAAAAACCAAAACAAAAATTCCGACAAAAAACTCCCTTTCAATCTCATCCTTTACGGCCCTCCCGGAACGGGAAAAACCTATAAAGTGGTTGAAAAAGCATTAGAAATTATTTTTGAAAAAGAAACTGACAATAGTCTTAAAGAACGCTATCATAATGCAAAAGAAAACAATAACAGGGAAGAATTAAAAAAAATATTTGATAAATATAGGGAAAATGGACAAATAGAATTTATTACTTTTCACCAAAACTATTCTTATGAAGAATTTGTTGAAGGAATAAAACCTGATTTTGACAATGAGGAAAATCTAAAATACAAAATTGAAGATGGGATTTTTAAAATTCACTCTTTGAAAGCAAACGACAATTTAAAAAAATCACAGGAAAAAGAAAAAGTATTTGAATTAAGCAAATTTATCAATGATTTTGTCAATTATGTAGAAACCAAAATACAGCATAATAAAAAATTTGAAATTGATACAAATCTTTCCCTAACAGTTAATAAAAACTCTGATGGAGAATTCATATCATTCACAACAAAGGGAAGAGCGAATATTCAATCACTTTCTAAAAAAATAATAGAAAGAGATTTTGAAAAATATTTAAGAGGAGAAATTAAACAATATTCTGATATTAAACCTTCAAGAGACTCCAATACTGAATATCATGGAAATGCAATTTACTATTTTTCTTTATTTAAAAAGATGAAAGAATTTCTTAAAAAGAATGGAGAAGAAAAATATTTCACAAAACCAGAAAATCCTAAAAACTTCGTTCTCATTATAGATGAAATCAATCGTGGGAATATCTCAAAGATTTTCGGGGAACTTATTACTTTAATTGAAAAAGACAAGAGATTGGGAAACGATGAAGCAATAATACTAAAACTCCCATACTCCAATGAACCATTCGGAGTTCCCAAAAATCTTTACATTGTCGGCACAATGAATACTGCTGATAGAAGCATTGCGTTAATGGATACAGCGTTAAGAAGAAGATTTCACTTTGAAGAGATTATGCCTGACCCTATACTGCTAACCAACATAACAATAAATGAAACAGAAATAGACTTGGAAAAAATGCTTGAAACCATGAATACGAGAATTGAATATCTTTACGACAGAGACCATACAATAGGACACGCATACTTTATGCCTCTAAAAGAAGAACCGACAATAGAAAAACTTGAAGAAATTTTCAGAAACAAAATTATCCCTCTTTTGCAGGAATACTTTTATGACGACTGGGAAAAAATTCAGATTGTTCTGGGGAACCATCACAAACAGTTGGGATTAAATGGAGATTGTAAAAAATGGGACGATGAAAAAAATAAAACAAGATTTATTCAAAGTATACAAATTGAAGAAGATAAAGTAATTGGCTTTGACCATAATGATATTGAAAATGAAAAAACATTGTATAGAGTAAATCAAAAAGAGTTCACAGAAGTATTTTTTAAAAAAATATATTGTCTCCCAAAGGATAAAAATAAAAACAATAACCAGAATGACAACAAAGAAACAATAACCGAAACCAATGAATAACAAAACAATTACTCTTATTGAATATGAGTATTTACATTACAACGAGAATGATAACGAAAAAACGAAACTATCTTTAAAAGAATTTAATGCCGTAAAAGAATTTATTTACCGAAACGAAGAAACCAACGCAACTCAATTTTTAAAAATTACAACAAGAAACAAACATGAAGCTCTGGAAGCGCAACAATTTGTAGGAATAATACAACTTACAAACGGGAAAACAATCGAAATTCTCCCAAAAATTAGCAAAGAAAAAAATGTAGAAAAATCCAAAGAAATTTTAATAAAAATGCTCAAAACCTTAAAAAACTTTCCTTTTAAAAACTTTCAGTCTGTAAATTTAAAAACAACAAAAATGCCTCTTTTTGAAATTTTTATTCAAATGTTTTTGGTCGAGTTGTGGAAAGTGGTAAAAAAAGGAGTAAAACACAACTATATCACCATAGAAGAAAACGCAAAATT
>JAMOQF010000050.1 GCA_027064125.1 Acidobacteriota bacterium | reverse complement strand
AAAGGCAAAAAAAGTAAAAAAACAAAGAATTAAAGCAATTTTTTTCCATTTTATAAACCATCAGTATGTATTCAAGGGTGGCAAATAAGAAAAAGATTAAATTCTGGCAAAAATAAAAGCCTTCTGGCAAAAAGCAATGATTAAATAAAAACTCTTTTTTCATCCTATAAACCTTTAGGAGGGTTTTAGGGTAGGCATGCAAAAATAAAATCAAAACTGGCAATCACTTAAAATTTTTCTGGTAGAAACCAACGATTAAAATAAAATTCCCTTTTCATTCTATAAACCTTTAAGGGACTTTGGGGGTTGGCAAGTAAGAAAACAAAACTGGCAAGATTTAAAAATTTTTCTGGAAGAACCAAATGATTAAAGGAAAATTCTTTTTATCTTCTATAAATTTTTTTGGATGGGCTAAAAAGGTATCAGGCAAATAGGCAAATAAGTAAGGAGAGAGAAAGTGTCAGGCAAAAAATTTAGGCAAAAATTTAAGAGAAATTTAAGGGACTTTTAGGGGTGATAAGTAAGAAAAAACCAAATACTGGCTGTCGCTTAAAATTTTCTGGCAAAAAGCAACGATTAAGTCCTCGTTTCTCATATCTATAAACCTTCAGGGGGTATTTAGGGGAAATTGGTGTCGGAAATTGGTGTCAGGCAAAAAATGGAAAAATGGAAATGGAAAGAAATGAAAAGGTGTCAGGCAAGATCTGGATAACAAGATCTGGATAATGGATAAAAAGAAAGGGTGTCAAACTAAAATAATAGAATTCCCCCCACAATCACCACTACGGGCTTATAGAAAAGAAAAAGATATAGAAAAGATGAGAAAAATTTTTTCTTTTTTGTCTGGCACTAATTTTTCTAAATTTTTAGTTTTCAATTTTCCTTATCTTTTTCTCTATAAACCCACGGTGGAAATTGTATAGGTGAAACTTAACCCCGACACCTTTAACTTTGCATGACATTTCTCAAATTCAGGTCTGTCCCTACCCTACTTTGTTTTTTACTACCTTACTTGCTTAACATACTTGCCTGGCACCTTTTTAAAAGTTTTTTTAATTCAGTCTGTCCCCATTGAAAAAAATTAAAAAAGTTCATAAAAAATACATTTTATGTTATATTTTATATTTAAAAAATTTCCCATAAATGTGGAGGTAGAATGGATTTTAAATTAACAGAAGAACAACAAATGATAAGAGACACAATAAGAGATTTTGCTGAAAATGAAGTGAAACCAGGAGTTGCCGAAAGGGATAAAAATAGTGAGTTCCCCTATGAATTATTAAAAAAATTAGGTGAAATGGGATTCTTAGGAGTACTTGTTCCCGAAGAATATGGTGGCTCAAATTTAGACAATTTATCATATGCCATCATAATTGAAGAACTCGCAAGAGTTGACCCGGCACTTGCTGTTACAGTAAGTGTTCACAACTCCGTGGCATGCTACCCAATAGTTGTCTGGGGGACCGAGGAACAAAAGAAAAAGTACCTACCTAAAATGGCAAGTGGAGAATGGATTGGAGCCTTTTCACTTACTGAACCCCAGGCTGGATCAGATGCTGCAAATCAGAAAACAAAGGCTATTAAAAAAGGAAATAAATACATATTAAATGGAACAAAGGCATGGTGCACAAATGGACCAGTAGCCGAAGTTTTGGTGGTAGTTGCGCAGACAGATCCTTCAAAAGGTGCTAAAGGAATAAGCGCCTTCATCGTTGAAAAAAACTTTAAAGGCATAAAGGCAGGAAAGGTTGAGGATAAAATGGGTCTTAGAGCTTCAAAAACATCCGAAATTATACTTGAGGACTGTGAAGTACCTGAAGAAAACCTTTTAGGTGGTGAGGGAATGGGATATAAGGTAGCATTGACAGTACTTGGCTCCTCAAGAATAAGTATAGGTGCGCAGGCCCTTGGAATTGCTCAGGGAGCATTTGAAGAGGCAGTCAAATATTCAAAAGTGAGAGAGGCTTTCTCCCAACCAATATGTAATTTTCAGGCTATTTCATTCATGATAGCAGATATGGCAACAAAAATTGAGGCAGCAAGAAATTTAGTTTATTATGCAGCCTATAAAAAGGATGAAGGAAAGGAAAAAATCGCAAAATATTCCTCAATGGCTAAAATGTATGCTTCTGATATTGCCAATGAAGTGGTGGCAAAAGCAGTTCAAATTCACGGAGGTTATGGCTATTCAAAGGAATATCCAGTGGAAAGATTTTTTAGAGATGCAAGGGTCACAACCATATATGAAGGCACAAATGAAATACAGAGGATTGTCATTGCAAGGGAATTAATGAGGGAGGAATAATAAATTGGATCTATCCACAATAAATTGGGGAAATTTGATAGTAGGAATCTTTGCCCTCTTTCTGTCAATAAGTTTTCACGAAACTGCCCATGGATATGTGGCATATTTAAGGGGGGATGAAACCGCAAAAAGGGCAGGTAGGCTCACTTTAAACCCCATAGCCCATATTGACATCTGGGGAACAATAATATTTCCCCTCATATTATTTATAACACATCTTCCAATAATTGGATGGGCAAAACCCGTTCCTGTAAATGTAAGAAACTTGAAAAATCCCAAAAAAGATGTACTATACGTTGCACTTGCAGGACCTTTTAGCAATGTACTTCTGGGATTTTTCTTTTTTGGACTTTTATTTATAATGATAAAGGCTGTACCGGTAAATAACCCCTCACTAATTTCCATTTTAAAACCAATTGTTCTCTTTTTTACATTGAGCATCCAGATAAATTTTCTCCTTGCATTTTTTAATATGATTCCAATACCGCCACTGGATGGCTCAACCATCCTGGAATACTTTATCCCCTATAAATATAGGGATATTTACTACTCCATAAGGACTTATGGCTTTATAATTTTAATTCTTGCCTTTATATTCTTGCCCTTTTCCATAATCTTTTATCCTGTTCAAATTTTCATAAATTTTCTTTTCAGTCTCCTTGCCCACTAAAGGAGTAGATATGGAAAGGGAACTCAATGCAACTATTTTCGAAAATGAAGGAAAATATGGTGTTAAACTCCCGCAATTTGAAGGACCATTAGATCTTCTACTGCACCTAATCAGGAAGGAAAAAATAGATATATATGACATTCCAATTGCTCTAATTACAGAAAGATATCTTGAATATATTAAATTGATGGAGGACCTGAACATAACAGTTGCAGCAGAATTTTTAGAGATGGCGGCGACATTAATCTACATTAAATCAAAAATGCTACTTCCTGTAGAAGATATAGAAGAGGAAGAAGAATTTGAAGATCCCAGAAAAGAATTGGTGGAAAGACTTATTGAACATGAAAAATTTCAGGATCTGGCTCAAGAACTTTATGTCATTAATGAAATTGAAGGTGGAAGTTATCACAAAGGCAGAATGGAGAAAATTCTTGATGAAAATGAAGAATTGGTAAATGTAACAATATTTGACCTGATCGATGCCTACAAAAATATTTTGAAGAAACTTGAAGAGAGGAAATCTGAAATCATAGAAAGAGATGATCTTACAGTAGAAATGGCCATATCAAATCTGAAGGAAAAACTCGAAAAAAAGAACCGGCTCTCCTTTTTTTCTCTTATCAGAGATGGAACTTTGAAAATGGTTGTAACTTACTTTATTGCAATACTTGAAATATGCAGACAAAAGATTGTAAAATTGAAACAGACTGAAGATTACAGCGATATAATTTTAGTTAAAAATAAAAGGAAAGATTAAATATGGAGAGGGAAGAAATTAGAGGAGTAATAGAAGCACTCCTTTACATGTCAGATGAACCGCTAAAGGTAGAAGATGTCTCAAAACTTTTAAAAATACCTCCATCCACAATCCTGGAAGAAATAAAGGTTTTAGAAAAAAAATACAATGATAAAAGTGGAGTGGTGCTTAAAAGAGTTGCCGAAGGATACATGTTTAAAAGCAATCACAAATATCAGCCCTACCTAAAGGAGTTCATAAAAAATCTTCCAAAGATGAAACTCTCAATGGCTGCCCTGGAAACACTTGCCATAATTGCATACAAACAGCCAATCACCATTCCGGAAATTTTAAAGATAAGGGGAGTTAAATCCACAGGAGCCATTAAGACACTTATGGAAAAAAAATTAATAGTTCCAAGGGGAAGAAAAAAAGTCCTGGGAAAACCAATGATGTATGGAACAAGTAAAGAATTTTTGATTCACTTCGGATTAAATTCAATTGAAGATCTACCAAAGGAAGAAGAAATAAAAAATCTACTCAATTTTGGAAGTGAGGAGGAAGAAAAGATTGAAGTTAAAAATTCAGAAAATAATAGCTGATGCTGGAATTTGCTCCAGAAGAAAGGCTGAAGAACTGATAAAAGAGGGACTCGTAACTGTAAATGGGAAGACAGCAAAAATTGGGGAAAGGGCAGATCCTGAAACAGATTACATAAAGGTAAGGGGGAAATTAATTAACCCCATTCTCAAAAAGAAAAAGTATATTTACTATCTTTTAAATAAGCCTGTAGGATATCTCTGTACCGTTAAGGATCCATCACACAGACCCACAGTAATGGATCTTGTAAAATCCAGAGAAAGGATCTACCCCGTTGGAAGGCTTGACATGATGTCAAGTGGCCTTGTAATACTTACAAATGATGGAGAACTTGCTAACTTACTTACTAAAGCAGGAAAACACCCCAAAAAGTACCTCGTAAAGGTAAAGGGGAACCCAACTGAGAAACAACTTAAAAGACTGAGACAGGGAATATTACTTGATGGTGAAAAACTTGCCCCCTGTGAAATCAATGTGAGGAAAATCAAACCTGAATCCTACACATGGCTTGAAGTAATTTTATACCAGGGGAAAAATAGACAGATAAGAAGAATGTTCGACGCAATTTTTCATCCAGTGCTGAAACTAAAAAGAATCGCCATAGGTCCCATCTCCGATAGGGGATTACCTGTTGGACACTACAGAGAATTAACCGAAAAAGAGGTGATGGAACTTAAAAATGTAATGGAAAATAAAGAAACAAAAGGTGAAAAAAAGTCTAAGAGGAAGTAAGAGAATAAAAAAGAAAGTAAAATTTTTTAATCTAAAAATTTCTTAAATAACTTCACCAAATCAACAGCATTGATTAAATAATCACTATTTAAATCTAAAATATATTTTATAGAATCCAACGTATTTAGATTCCCCGATAAAATATAGGTCTGTCCCCAATTATACCCCCAATTATACCTCTAAAGATTTATGAAAACAAATAGTACCAGACAAAAAAGAACCTATAAACCCATAAAGGTTAGGTCTGTCCCCATGTCACCCCCCATGTCACCCATGTGACTCCATAAGAAAAATAACAGGGACAGACCTGAATAATTCTTTGTGATTTATTAGTGTGATTTATTGGGTGATTTATTGGGGACAGACCTGAATAATTTTGCCTGACACCAATTTAAAATTTATTTACTCCACAAAAAAATTTATTGTGGTAAAATGTGATTTGAAAATCGCAATTATCAGAGGAGGACTATGAATGGCAATTCAGCCACTCAAAAGAAAAAAATTAAAATAGCCATCGATGGACCATCGGGATCGGGGAAAAGCACCATAGGAAGAATGTTAGCATCCCATCTTGGCTACATCTACATTGATTCAGGTGCCATGTACAGAGCACTTGCACTATACCTTCACAGAAATAACATCCCCTTCAAGGATACAGAAAAGATCATAGAATTACTACCAGATGTAAATATAAAAATTGAAAATAGAGATGGTATTTCACTTATAATATTAAATGGGGAAAATGTCTCTTCTCAGATACGTGAACCCATTATATCTCAAGGAGCATCAATAGTTTCCACCATACCAGAAGTGAGGAGATTCATGGTAAAACTGCAGAGGGAAATGGGAAAAGAAGGCGGAATAGTAATGGATGGAAGAGATATTGGAACTGTAGTCTTTCCAGATGCTGAACTTAAAATCTACCTGGATGCCTCCATAATGGCGAGGGCAAATAGACGATTCTTAGAACTAACCCAGAAGGGGATTAAAACCTCCTTTGAAGAGGTTAAAGAGGAACTTGAAATAAGAGATAAAAGGGATAAAAATAGGGAAGATTCTCCCCTCAAAAGGGCAGAAGATGCAGTATATATAGACACTTCAGCACTAAGCATAGAGGAGGTATTCGAAAAAATATTAAAAGAGGTTAAGAGGGTTTTAAACTGATGTTTACGGGAATTGTTGAAGAAGTGGGAAAAATAGTCAAAATAGGTGAAAATGAATTAAATATTTCCTGTAAAGAGATATTAAATGGAACAAAAATAGGAGACAGCATTTCGGTAAATGGGGTCTGTCTAACTGTTAAGGATATTAAAAGGGAGAATTTCACTGCAGATATAAGTTTTGAAACAATTAAAAGAAGTAATTTTTCAAAACTTAAAAGTGGAGATTTTGTAAATCTTGAAAGATCACTCAAAGTATCTGACAGAATCTCAGGACACATTGTACAGGGACACGTGGATACAACTGGAAACATTTTAGAAATAGAGAGATTTTCACAATTTTATGAGTTAACAATTTCATACCCACAGGAGTATTCAGATCTGGTTGTTGAAAAGGGATCCATCTGTGTCAATGGAATTAGTCTTACAATATCAAATTGCGAAACATCCATTTTTAAGGTTGCCATAATCCCCCACACCTTTTCAAATACAAATTTAAAATTTGGAAAGGTGGGAGATGTCGTAAACATAGAATTTGACATAATTGGAAAATACATCATTTCATATCTAAAAAGTGGAAAATTTTCCACTGAGGAGAAAATTACACTTCAAAAATTAAAGGAAAAAGGATTTTAATTTGAGGAGAATCATATGGAATTTGAACCGGTAATTGGCCTTGAAATTCACGTCCAACTTAAGACAAAATCCAAAATGTTTTGCAGTTGTTCAACAGAGTTCAATGCCCCACCAAATAGCAATGTATGTCCGGTGTGTCTGGGGCTCCCTGGCGCCCTCCCGGTGGTTAATAAAGAAGCAGTCCTTATGGGTATTAAAGCCGCCATTGCACTGGGATGTAAGATAAATCTAACATCCATTTTTGCAAGGAAAAATTACTTCTATCCCGATCTTCCAAAGGGATATCAGATATCACAATTTGACAAACCCCTTGCTGAAAATGGAGAAGTTGAGGTTTTAACAGGTGAAAGAAATAAAGATGGAAATATCATCTATAATAAATTTAAAAAATTCAGAATTACCAGAATCCACCTTGAAGAAGATTCGGGAAAATCAATTCACGATAAAGGTGATAGTACACTGCTTAACTTCAATAGAAGTGGGGTGCCACTAATTGAAATCGTAAGTGAACCAGATTTCAGATCCTCACAGGAGGCCTACGACTATCTGGTACATTTAAAGAGGACTCTTCAATATATAGGAGTAAGCGACTGCAACATGGAAGAAGGTTCCTTAAGATGCGATGCAAATGTTTCAGTAAGGCCAAAGGGAGAGGAAAAATTTGGAACAAAAACTGAGATAAAAAATCTAAACTCCTTTAGATTTTTACAAAAGGCCCTTGACTACGAAATCAAAAGGCAAATTAAGGTTATAGAAAGTGGTGGAAAAGTCGTTCAGGAGACAAGACTCTATGATTCATCCAGGGATATGACCTTTGTAATGAGGAGCAAAGAGGAAGCCCATGACTATAGATATTTCCCGGAACCTGATTTGCTACCCCTTGTGGTTGAAAAAGAGTGGATAGAAAAATCCAGAAGGGAATTAGTGGAACTTCCACATCAAAAACAAAAGAGGTTTATAGAAGAATATAAATTGAACTTTAACGAAGCCCTATTTCTCACCGATACGGTAAAAGTAGCCGATTTTTTTGAAGAATGTGTGAAGTTAAGCGGAGATTCAAAGGGATGTGCCAACTGGATTATGGGAGATTTCACAGCCCTTTTGAAAAAGGAAAAAGTGGAGATAGATAAAAGTAAAATTACACCAAACCATATCAGCAAACTGCTAAAACTCATAAAATCAGGTAATATAAGTGGAAAAATAGCAAAAACAGTTTTTGAAGAGATGTTTAAAAGTGGTAAAGATCCAGAAAAAATCGTTAAGGAAAAAGGTCTATCTCAAATTACAAGTGAAGAGGAACTTCTTCCCATAATAAAAAAGGTAATTGAGGAAAATCCAAAGCAGGTAGCCGCATACAAAGGAGGAAAGGAAAAACTCATTGGCTTTTTTGTGGGACAGGTAATGAAGGAAACAAAAGGAAGGGCAAACCCCCAGCTTTTAAACGATCTTCTGAAAAAAGAATTAAAAAAATAAAGGAATATAAATATGATTAAAGAAAAAATCAGTCAGGCAATTTCAATTTTAAATGAAGAAGATGTGGATATGTGGATGATTTTTGGAAGGGAATCTGGAACAATTCCAGATCCCGCAGCAGACCTTGTGGTAGGTGTCCACTACACCTGGCACTCAGCATTTATGATTTTTAAAGATGGAGACACAGTTGCAATCGTTGGATCTCTTGATGCTGCAGAATTAGAAAAAAAGGGATATTACAAAAGAATCATTCCATATGTGGGAGGAATAAAGGAAAAGTTAATTGAAGTACTCAATGAAAAAAATCCGTCAAAAATCGCCGTAAATTACAGTGAAGATGACATAATGGCAGATGGCCTTACCCATGGAATGTACTTATATTTGAAAAAAATACTCTCAGATACCCCCTATTTTGAAAGATTTGTAAAATCTGAAAAAATAGTTTCGAAACTAAGGGGAAGAAAGTCTCCAACTGAAATTGAAAGGATTAAACACGCCATTTCAGAAACTGAAAAAATATTTGATGAGGTTACAAAATTCCTAAAACCCGGAATTACAGAAAGGGATGTTTGGGAATTTGTTCTTGATATTGTAGATAAAAAGGGATATGAGACCGCATGGGAAAGGGAGATGTGTCCTTCTGTATTCACTGGAGAGCCAACTGAGGGAGAGGCACACACTGGCCCAACTCACAAAAAAGTGGAAAAGGGAGATGTTTTAAATATAGATTTTGGGCTTAAAATAAATGGATACTGCTCAGATCTTCAGAGGACCTGGTACATACTTAGAGATGATGAAGAAGATGCCCCAAAGATTGTAAAAAAGGGTTTTAAAGCCGTGGTGGATGCAATAGAACTTGCAGCAAAGGCAATAAGACCCGGGATGTGTGGATGGGAAGTGGATAAAATTGCAAGGGATCATATAGTTTCCCAGGGGTTTGATGAATTTCCCCACGGGCTTGGACATCAGGTGGGTAGATCTCCCCACGATGGAGCCACACTCCTCTGTCCAAGATGGGAGAGATATGGAAATCTCCCCTACCTGAAAATAGAAGAGGGACAGGTTTTTACCCTTGAGCCAAGGGTCAGAATAAAGGGTTATGGAACAGCCACTGTGGAAGACATAATAGTGGTTACAAAAAATGGTGGAAAATTTTTATCTTCCTTCCAGAGGGAACTCTGGTTAATAAAATAAGTGGTGAGGTGAAAAATGGTAAAAAAACTTTCAGTTATGGTGGTTATACTTTTTACACTGATGTCAATTACATATGGAATTAGCAATTTCCTTAAAAATCAAATTCCTGCAAAAATTATTGGCAAGGCAAAACTCATTCTAAAGCCACTGGGAGTACTTAAAAATGAAAAAGAAAAAGATATATATGGTTTTGAGATATTAATAGATCTAAGAGGGGTAAAAACTGTCAGAAAAGACAATGGTAATTCAAGTCCAACCGTTCTTGGAGGCTATACCGTTGGAATCAGTTTTGACAATAAAAATATCCAGTTCTTAGGCGTTAAAGGTGGAAATACAAAGGAATTTAGAAAACCACCCTTTCACACAAATAACAAAAAGGCAAATGAAAATGGGCTTGTTAAATTTTCTGCGGTTCACACAAATCAGAATTCACCCACCGGATTGATATCAGTAGCCATTGCAAAATTTAAAGTTAAAAATAAAAATTCACTAAAAAGCATAAAACTTTATGGGGACTCCCTTGCCACATCCATGAAATTTTTCCCAAATAGAAAAATTCTGGGGCCCATTTCAATCCCCTTCGAAGGAGAAAAAATAAAGAGAAAAAAATTGAAAAACAACCCCAAGACATTAGAAAAAGGTAAAAAAATAAAAGTTAAGTAAAAAGGTATGGCAAAAAAAATATTTCTGGCCTCATCTTCGCCAAGAAGGATAGAAATTCTAAGGGAACTAAAATTTAATTTTGAAGTTGTACCCTATAAATTTAAAGAAGAATATAAGACCTTTACTGAAGATCCAGTATACCTTGCATGCACCTTAGCACAAAAAAAGTTAAAAAGTGTACTTTTTGATTTAAATGAAGAGGGAATTGGACTTTCGGCAGACACCATAGTTTTTTACGACGGAAAGGTTTTTGGAAAACCAGAGGATAAAGAAGAAGCAAAAAAAATTTTAACTATCCTATCGGAAAATACGCATTATGTCATAACAGCAATAAATATGAAAAATACGATTACAGGAAGAGAAATTTTAAGTTATTCCACCACAAAAGTTACCTTTTCTAAAATTGACGATGAAATGATGGAGTGGTATTTAAACACAAATGAATGGAAAGGAAAAGCCGGGGGATATGCAATTCAGGGCAAAGCCTCAATTTTTGTAGAGGGAATTGAAGGCTGTTTTTACAATGTCGTGGGATTTCCCATAAATCTCTTTATAAGAATGATAAAGCACATGGGATTTTCTTTTTTCGATTTCAAAAAGGATGAAGGATAATGAAAAAATTTATTTTAACAGTTGTCTCAATACTTATTTTTACAAACTTTCTTCTATGTGAAACACTTAAGGAAAAAGTGGAAAAAAGGGCTGAAAGTTATTACCACTTTTTGAAATACTCAAAATATATGGCAGATTTTAATTCAGATAGAAATGAAAAATCGTTAAAATTGGCTTTAAACGAGATAACAAAGGCATACGAATTAAACAAAAGCGTATCTTACCTCCTATTCAAAAAAATAGAAACGGAAATAAAGTTTTTTTCAAGTGAAGACACCCTTTCTGTCATTTTAAATGAGATAGAAAATTATGAAAAAAAGCATCCCGGTGAAAGGGAAATTCACAAATTAAAGGCACTTTTATATACCAAACTTGCAAGAATAACAAAAGATGAAAAAAAGGCAACATCCTATTTCAAAAAGGGGATTGAAGAAAAGGAAAAGTATATTGAGAAAAAGGTATATCCGCCATTTAATATGGATGTGGGCTTGTATTATTTCAATAAAGGGGATTTAGAAAAAGCCCTGAAAGTTTTAAAGCCACTGGAGAAAACTAAAACTTCTGAAGGAATTTATGCCACACTTTTCCTTGCAGACATTTATTATAATCTGGGGAAATATGAAAAAAGCCTTGAACTTGTGAAGTGGTATTCCTCCTTTTTTGGACTTTCAAAAGATCTCATAAGACTTGAAATAAAAAATTATACAAAACTCAATAAACTGGAAGAAGTGGATAAATTGTATAAACAACTAATTGGAAACTCTCCCACAAGTGAAGATTTACTCCAATATGCAAATTTTTTAACATTTTTAAAAAAAGATTGTGAAAAGGCCTTAAAGGTATTAAAGGAAATAGATAAAAAAGATATTGAAAACAATGTAAATTTTAAACTTCCCTATCTGAAAATTAAGTTTTCTGCTCTTGATTGTGTAAAGAGAAAATTGGAAGCCCTTCAAACATTAGAAGAAATTTTAAAGACCGATAAAAATGGTTCATGGGTCATAAAATATGGAGAATATTGCAGAGATATTGGAAATTCAAATGAAGCAATAAAAATCTTTGAAGGACTCATAAAAAATTTCAAGAGTAAGAGCAAAGCATACAAATATGTTTTTTATCAACTTCTATATCTATATTCCAGATGTGGATACTATAAAAAACTAATAGAACTCTCCAAAAAAATAAAATTTGAAAAAATGGAAGATTTCCCCTATGAATTGCTATTTGAAGCCCTTTTAAAAAGTAAAAACTATGTAAAACTAATAGAAATTTTAGAAAATTTAAAATTAAAGAAAAACCTGAATGACGACCTCAAAAAAATGGTTAAACTCTATGAAAAGATCCTTCAATTTTTCCAGAAGGGGAGATATCTAAACGTAGAAGAATTTGAAATTTTCTTGAAGAAAATAGGTGTTAAAAAAAGAGGGATTAACTTTGCAAATGTATATTACAATATGATAAACAGGAGGGATTTACTTTTAAAATATTTAAAAATTCATAAAAATGAACTGGAAAAATGGGAATATTTAAATTTAATATCCAGTATTTACCTCCAGGATGGAGATATAAAAAAATTAAAGGAAATAGCGCCACAGATTGAAAAAATAACCCCCAAAAATTATCTTGACTACAACAACATTGGATATATTCTCATTGTAAGCGAAGTAAATATAAAAAAAGGAATAGAGTACGTCAAAAAAGCCCTTCAGGAAAAGCCCATGGAACCCATGTTTTTAGACTCTCTTGCCTGGGGTTATTATAAATTGGGAAAATATAAAAAGGCATATGAAATAATCAAAGAGGCAATGGCAAATGGTGGAAATTTTTCTGAAATATATGAACATGGTGGAGACATTGCCTTTAAACTAAAATTCTATTCAGATGCAAAAAAATATTATGAAATGGCACTAAAAACCGCGTATGACAAAAAGTCAAAGGATAAAATTAAAAGAAAACTAAACGGGATAAAAAAGCCAATACTTATTAGATTAAAGTAATTTATCATTTAATTTTTCAAGTTCCAAAAAAAGCAGTTCAATTTTATTTTTTCTATCCTCAAGTTCAGAAGTCAATTCCCTAAACTCCTGATGGGGAATTTTACTAACCCTATCAGAAGAAAGGATTGATTCTATTTCAAACACCCTCTCTTCATTTTTACATATTTCTTTTTCTACTTCTTCTATTTTCCTTTCAATTTTCATCCTCTCATTTTTTGAAAGTCCTTCTCTCTTTCTTCTCTTTCTTATTTCATTTTTCTCCTTATCCCTCTTAAATGTATCTGATCTCTCATATCCCAGAATCTTCTCCTCATTCTCACTGTAATTTCCATAAAAAAGATACCCCCTTCCATCCTTTAAAAGTATTATCTTATTTACAACCCTATCCAGAAAATACCTGTCGTGAGAAATAACAAAAATCAATCCACCATACTTTTTAATAGCCTCCTCCAATGCCTCCCTAAAATTTATATCAAGGTGATTTGTAGGTTCATCAAGTAAAAGGGCACCTGTCTCCTGAAGGGAAATCTTTGCAAGGAGTAGCCTATTTCTCTCTCCACCACTAATTTCATCTATGTCTTTAAATACTTCATCTCCACTAAATCCAAATTTACCTAAATATTTTCTTATTTCTGTTTCCGAAAATCCTTTCCCACAATTTAAAATTTCTCTAAAAGGAGAATTTTCAACTCCCAGTAAAAATTGATCAAAATGGGCTATAATTACATTTTTATTCCACTCAAAAATACCGCTAATGGGAGAAATCTCCCCCAAAAGAGTCTTAAAAAAGGTGGTCTTCCCACTTCCATTTCTGCCTAAAATTCCAACCACATCGCCCGGAACAAAAATTTCTGAAAAATTAAAACTACACAGAGGCCTTTCATAACCCACCTGAAGGTTTTCCACATAGAGAATTCGTGAAGGAAGCATCTTTGAGAGTTTGAAGCTAAAGGAATATTTTTTCCCATAATCCACAGGTCTTTCAATTTTTTCCATTTTCTCAAGAAGTTTCATCCTGCTCTTTGCCTGCTTGTGATTTTCTCCATATATATTTTTCTCAATAAATATCTTTGATTTTCTTATGAAATCCTGCTGTTTTTCATATTCTTTAAGCCTATATTCATACCTTTTTTTCTTTTCAGTTTTATAAAAGTTCAAATTCCCATTGTAAACATCTACCCTTTTCCCCTCTATTTCCCATATTTTATTCACAACCCTTTTGAGAAAATACCTATCGTGGGTAACAAGCAAAAAACTACCTTTGAAATTTTTTAGAAATCTCTCCAAAAAATTTATTCCTCCTATATCAAGGTAATTCGTGGGCTCATCAAGGAGTATTAAGTCAAAATCTCCAAGAAGGAGTTTTGCAAGATTTACCCTTGAAAGTTCACCTCCACTTAAATTTTTGCATCTTTTGAAAAGATCTTCCATCCTAAACCCCAAACCCATAAGAGTCTGGGTAATAAGGGAATCAATCTCAAACCCACCTTCCATAAAAAATCTATCCACAAGGTAAGAGTGCCTTTTAAGAGCACTATCTGTGGGATTTTTTGATATTTCCTCTTCAAGTCTTCTTATTTCAAATTCAATCTCTTCAAGGTATTTTAATGAAGATTTAACCTCTTCTATTAAAGTATTTTCCCCATCTCCCAAAAAACTTTGATCCATTTTACCAATTTTAACATCACCCCTTTTAATTACCTCTCCGCCATCGGGAATGACTTCTCCAGAAATTATTTTTAAAAGTTGAGTTTTTCCACTGCCATTTGAACCTATGAGCCCAATTTTATCCCCTTTTACAATTTTTAAATTGACATCAAAAAAAAGGTCCTTTTCAGGAAAAAACCTCTCAACATTTTTAAGTTCAACAAGCATAATAGTTCCCAAAAAGCAAAATAGGAAAGTGATTATAACACAAAATACTATTATCATACATAGGCCTGACAGGGGGACAGGCCTGATTGAAAGGATAAAAGGTGTCAGGTAGGATTTGCGATTTATGATTTAAGATTTAAATTTAAAAATTTTCTGGCTAAAACAAACCACTAAGTAAAATCTCCTTTTATCTATCTCCTTTTGAGACTTTTAAGTGTGGTGGAAATGGGGACAGACCTAACTTAACTTATTTTATTGATAAATTTTAAAACTTCTGTTAAATTTCTTATTTAATAATTTTAAGAAGATATCATGTACAAAGATTATAAAATAACAGTTGTAATTCCATGTCTGAATGAAGAAGAGGGAATTGGACTTGTCCTTCAAAAAATCCCGGAATTTGTGGATGAGGTAATTGTAGTTGACAATGACTCAACCGATAAAACTGCAGAAATTGCCAGAAAAATGGGGGCAAAGGTAATTCACGAAAAAATAAGGGGATATGGAAGGGCATATAAAACAGGCCTCAAAAATGCCACAGGAGACATCATCATCACTCTGGATGGAGATCATTCCTATCCTGTTGATGCGATATCCTACCTTATCGAAAACCTCTTGAGATCCGATGTTAAATTTATTTCTGCCTCAAGATTTCCAATTCAAAACCCAGATGCCATGTCCTTTAAACACAAATTTGGAAACATAATTTTAAGTCTGGTCATGTCAATTTTATATTTTAGATGGGTAAGGGATTCACAATCTGGAATGTGGACCTTTTATAAAGACATCTTAAATGAAATGAGTTTAAAAAGCGATCTCATGGCATTCTCCGAAGAAATAAAAATTGAGGCCATAAGAAATAAAAATATTGGATTTAAAGAAATTCCCATCAATTTTTCAAATAGAAAAGGTGAAATAAAACTAAAGCCATGGAGAGATGGCTTTAAAAATCTATGGTTCTTAATAAAAAAGAGGTTTAATCCATAAAATGAAGGTCTGTCCCCTTTGCGGATCAAAGGAAACAAATTTATACTGTGAAAATAGTGACTTTCTGTTTGAAACCACAGAAGAAAAATTCAAACTCATACGATGCAAAAAGTGTGATTTAATCTTCATGGAAAAAAAATTCAATCCCCAGGAGTTGGCAAAATTCTATCCTAAAGATTACTGGGAGGAAAAAGAAAGAAAAACTGAAAATCTGTACAGGAAATTTGTAATCTACCACCACATTTTTTTTGTAAAAAAATACCTCAAAAATGGAAATTCAATTCTCGATATAGGATGTGGAGATGGGCTCTTTTTAAATGAGTTAAATAGAAAAAAAAGATACAAAGCCTATGGACTTGAAGGTTTTAATAAAAATGTGATTGCTAAAAATTTCACACTCATTCCAGAAAAAATTGAAAATGTAGAAAAAATCCCTGAAGAATTTGATGTGATAACAGCATTTCATGTAATTGAACACCTTCCAGATCCAGATTCATTTTTAGAAAAAGTGAATAAATTTCTAAAGGAAAATGGAAAAGTTATCCTTCAACTTCCAAACACCGATTCCATTCAGGCAAAAATATTCAAAAAAAGATGGACAGGAATTGACATTCCAAGACATCTCATGAATTACAACCCTGAAAATCTGAGAATACTACTAAAAAAACATAATTTTGAAATAGAAAGGATATGTCACTTTTCACTAAGAGATAGTTCACCATCAATTGTATCTTCACTAATACCTCGCTTCAACCCAGTATATTTAAATATAAAAGGGAGAAATGACCTATTTTCAACAGTTAAAAAATTCATATATCTCATTTTTGTATTATCTTTTCAACCCATATCCTTTCTGGAGGCCCTTTTCAGAAAAGGTGGTATAATTTTTTGTGTAGCAAAAAAGAAAAAGGAGAAAAAATGAGGGAAATAAACTTAGTCTTTACCGGTGGTACCATTGAAAAAATTTATGACGAAGTGCATGGGAAAATAGGGAACCTGGGAAGCGGCATTGAGAGGATTCTGCCAAAACTTCGCCTTCCCTATGTAAAAATTCACACACACAGAGTGATGAACATAGACAGTCTATACATGACAGATAGCCACAGGGAACTCATTTTAAAAAGGGTAAAGGAACTTTTAAAAGATGGACATCCCATCGTTATAACCCATGGAACTGATACAATGGTTGTAACCGGAAAATATTTAAAGGAACACTTACCCAATATCAACGTACCGATTGTCCTCACAGGTGCCATGCTTCCCGCTGTAATTGAAAACAGTGATGGACTTCAGAATTTAATAGAAAGCATTTTTGCAACTCAATTTCTAAAACCTGGAATTTACATCGTCTTTCACAATGAAGTTTACGACATAGACAATGTCAGGAAAAATAGAGAAAAAAAGACCTTTGAAAGGCTAAAATGATTTAAAAACTTTCATCTAAAATCAATGAAATTTATCTTTTCTTAAAGTAATTTTCCTTTCTTTCCCTCTCAAGGGGTTCATCATTTAACCCCATAAAGGAAGAAGAGGTAAAAATATTTTTTAAAGAGAGATTTTCTAAAAATTTCTCATAATCTTTACTTCTTATAAGATGGTGATCCAGAATTAAATTTCCCACATGGGGAGAAACCCTTTTTATTATTGAAATTGACTTTTTTTCATCCTCCTCCCTGAAGTTTTCAAGATAGATTGGTGGACCTGAGGAAAGAAGTACATCGGGCTTAAATTGAAGTGCCATTTCACACACATTTTCATCCATAAATTGACAGTCACTACAGTAGAGAAATTTTTCTCTACCACATACAAAGCCAACTACTCCAACACTTCCCCTCTCTTTACTCCCTCCATGGGTTAGGACAGAGTAAAAATCAATGGGATAATTTTCACCAATTTCACCTTCAAGTATCTCAAAAGAAACTTCCCTTTTTTTAAATTCCTTTATCAACTTTTT
>JAMOQF010000049.1 GCA_027064125.1 Acidobacteriota bacterium | reverse complement strand
TCTTACCATCAAAATTTTCAACAGAAATAGCAGAAGGTGAATAGTTTATACCTATTGTATTTTTATATCCAAGGCCATTTACACTCCCCTTAGCTATTACGATACAATCGTTGAATGAAGAAGTTAATGCCACATCATCCACCCCATCCCTATCAAAATCTCCTCTATCCACATTATCAAGAGGTATTGAAAAACTACCCAATGTTTCTTCTTCTAAATCAAAAGTTCCATCACCATTATTATAAAGCACCGATACATTATTTCCCGTAACCTTAGCTATACACACATCCTTCAATCCATCTCCATTGAAGTCTCCATATGTAACTTTCTTAGGAATACCATCTAAATTATATGAGATAGAATCGCTAAAATCCCCGCCAAATAAAACAGATGCCACACTACTATTGGAATCAATATATACATAATCATATTTTCCATCATTATTTACATCAGCAAGTGTAGAATCTGTGGCCTCCCCTGTAACCATTATCTCAAATTTTTTATTCAAAAAAGCCAATCCATACTTTGAAAGGCTCAAATCCCCCATTTCATAGAAATTTACACTTCCATCATCGCCCCCAACAATTATTTCATTTTTTCCATCTCCATCCACATCACCTGCAGAAATTGAAACTGGTTTATAAGGAAGTTCCATTGAACTAAAAGATCCTGCATATTCATCCTCACCAAAAAGTACACACAATAAATTATAAAGAGAATTTATTGTCACAAAATCCTTATCAGATAATCCAAAAGATGAAAAAAGGAATTTTGTATTGAAAGAAGGTGTGCCAAGATTGGTGGTAACTATTTTAGAAAATGATCTTGCCACAGGCAAAACATTTGCATAATCCATATCCCAACTTGTGTCACTGGTGAATTTATACAAGGTCACATCATCTGGAGAAACTGTAACATTTCCACTTCCTGCAATGGAAAAATGTGCATCTAAAAACACAGGATAATCAGTTGAAAAAACACCACTTTCCATGAAGTTAAATAGAATTAAAAATGTCCCATCCTGATACACTCCCGAAGGGAAATTAGTATATATATATCCCCCTGAATTGTAAGGATAGGTTCCTCCACCAAAAAAGATGGAGACAGTTGCATCACCACTTCCACTCCAACTTGAAACATTGTCAAACTGGATATCTATCTCATCTCCAAAAGTTTCCCAATTGGTAATGTTTACATCATTTTGCCCCACCGAAAGTGGGAGTACTGAACAAACAGCAAGGGGTAGTAAATGATTATAGTTAGCCAATTCACTTCCTAAAAGGGGGAAATCGGTAACCTCCTGCCCATTTGCATCTTTTCCCCTTAAAGTTAACTTTATTTTTAAAATGAAAGAATTTGAACCACCCATAGCAGAAGCCAGGTTTGAAATATTAAATTTAAAAGTAAGGGGTGAACAGGGAATTATGGCCTTTTCAGCATCAAAAACAGGACCAGAAGGGGTGGTTGTTGGATAAATTACCTGAATCTGAGAAAAAGTAAAGGTAAACATTAAAACAATTATAAAGTTAAGGAAAATTACTTTTTTCATTTCCCACTCCTTTTTTAACTTTGAATTAATTTTAAAAAAAATCTTTTAAAGAGTCAACTAACAGAAAAATTCAATTTTTACCTATTGTTTTCTACATGAAATTATCGTTAAATAAAAAATGATGTTGCTATTTTTTTTAAAATTTTTCACTTGAGGGGAGTTTAAATAAGTGAATAGAATAAAAAAAATATTTTTAAGAAAAATCCTCAAAACACCATCCCTTTTAGGAAAATTTGGAGAGTGGGAAGGTGTAAAACACTTTGAAAAGAAAGGATATGAACTTATTGCAAAAAATGTTACTTTTAAAAAAATAGGAGAAATTGATTTAATATTTATAAAAGATAAAAATCTATATTTTGTGGAAGTAAAGACAAGAAAAAAAGTTAAAAACCAATTTTTCAAACCTGAGGACTCCGTTGGAAAAGAAAAAAAGAAAAAATATCACTACATGGCAACCCTATTTGTAAAAAAATACAATTTATCAGACTTCAGGGTAAACTTTCTAACTTTAAGCATAGAACTCGATCAGGACTTTAACCTTTATTTTGAAGAAATACCTTTTTAAATTTATTCCGAAACCTTTAAAAGAGTATCTCCATTTTCCAATATTTCAACTTCAATGACAATTTCCTGAAGTTCACACACTTTAATTGAAGGAAACCTCCTGTCAAAAGAGGAGGCTGCAATTACAGAATAAATCAAAACTTCATAAAGTGGAGCAAAGGCACTACTTTTAACCCTTCCCCTTAAGCCCGTAGCATTTTTCAAAGTTAAAATAACTTCAAAGGATTCTCTTAAAAATGGATTCTTAGGGGTATATTTCAAGAGAGAATGCTGATGCCTTACACTTAAATTCAAAGTGCGTCTTGCAAGAAAGAGAATTTCCCTTTTTACTGAGGATAAATTCAATGTGAGTTACCATTTCTTATAAGGATATGCCGGAGGCCGGACTCGAACCGGCACCCTGGATTAGCCAGGGAGGGATTTTAAGTCCCTTGTGTCTACCAATTCCACCACTCCGGCATTTCAAAGAGATAATAATTATACAAATTTTATAATCTCATACAAGTTTTTTTTCTTTTTTTTTAAGAAATAGAGATATATAATTTTAACCTATGAATTTTTGGTTATCATCAGATTCTAATATTAACTCTGTGTTTATCTTTTTCCTGCTTCTTGCAATTTTCATTGGAATAGTCCTAATAATTAGATTTTTTTTTAAAAGAAAGAGAGAACAGAGAGAAAAGGATCTCATATCTTCCTTTGAAATGTTTTCTGAAGAAACAGCATTAAAGGAAGTAAAACAAATAAAAAGTGGGAGGATAAAATTCTTTTCCCTATCAGGTTTTAAGTGGTTTTCTTCCATATTTTTTTCACTTTTACTGCTTCTCATCTTTTTTTTCAATTCCTTTTTCACCTATTATCCACCACCTGAAAAGGGAAAGGTATACCCAATATCTCTAAGGGCAGCATATACATTCAAGAATAAAGGAATAACCTACAAAAAGGGAGAAATATTTATCAAAAAGGGATGGATAATCAATGAAAGAAGATTACACCTGATAGAAGCCTACAAAAATTCCAAAAAATTTCCCACTGTGTTTGAACTTATGGGAGGATTTATTTTCTTTTTCATCCTATCCCTGATTTTTTTAATGTGGCTTGGAGAAATATTTAAAAGTTATGAAAGGGATGAAAATAGAAACCTCTTTCTGATTTATACATTAATTATAATCATAGTGGCATTTTTAAGATTTACATACATTACAGAAATAACTTCACCCTTTTACACCCCAATAGCATTTTTAGGAATGGTTTTATTCTTGCTTCTTGGGAAAAAAAGTATCGTTCCTGTTTTATTTTTATCCTCCCTTTTATGTGGAATTTTTTCAGGGCTAAATTTTTTACTCTTTTTCATTTTACTTTCATCTTCTCTTCCAATTTCTTTCTGGCCCCACAGAATTAAAAAGAGATCACAACTTCTCATAATGGGTGGTACAGTAGGAATAATAGGGACATTTTTACTCTTTTCAATATATTTACTCTTTCAAAAATATATAAACCTGACCTTTTTACAAAAGGAATTCCTTCCAACACTTCTAAATGGAATTTTTTCAAGTTTTTTAACACTCCTTCTAATTCAATTTATTGAAAAGATTTTTGGCTACGTTTCACCCTTTAGTCTCATGGAACTTTCAGATCTCAATTCAGATCTTTTAAGACAACTTTATTTGAAGGCCCCTGGAACATACCATCACTCCCTTGAAGTTGCAAACCTCGCTGAAATAGCGGCAAGTGGGCTTGATGTAGATACACTATTATTGAGAGTTGGAGCATACTATCACGACATAGGAAAAATGGCAGGTCCCCATTTTTTTGTGGAAAACCAAAAAGACAATGAAAACCCCCACGATATGATTTCCGCATATGCAAGTGCTAAAATTGTTAAAAGCCATGTCTCAGCGGGATTAAATATTGGAGAAAAGGTGGGACTTCCAAGAAAAATTTTAGATATGATCGCTCAACACCACGGAACATCTTTGCTAACCTATTTTTATGAAAAAGCCAAAAAGGAATCCCCCAACATAAAAAAGACTTACTTTCAATATCCGGGGCCAAAACCCCAGAGCAAAGAAGCAGCCATATTAATGATTGTTGATGCAGTAGAGGCGGCCTCAAGAGTAATAGAAGATAAATCAGAAAAAAATGTAAGAGAAATGGTGGAAAAAATCATTGAAGGAAAAATGAAGGAAAAGCAATTTGACGAATGCGATTTAACGCTAAGTGAACTAAGTAAAATTGTAGATAGCCTGACAAAGGCTTTATCTGCAAGCAACCACAAAAGGATACCATATCCCGGAGATAGTGGGATCAAAAATAAAAATGATGAGGAATAAATATGGGTAAAATTATAGCAATAATTCCGGCAAGATTTAATTCCAAAAGATTACCTGGTAAATTACTGAAAATGGTAAATGGAAAAACCATTTTAAATTATACTTTTTCCCAGGTGAAGAAATCTTCCCTCATTGAAGATATTTTCATCGCCACAGATAATGAAGATATCTTAATTGAGGTAAAAAACTTTGGTGGAAAACCAATACTCACATCTCCAGATCATAAAAGTGGAAGTGATAGAATTGCTGAAGCACTTGACAAAATCGAAGAAGAAATTGGAGAAACAGTGGAAATTATTGTAAATGTTCAGGGAGATGAACCTCTAATTTCGCCTTCCACAATTGATGAAACAATTAAAGTTCTGGTTAAAAATAGGGATGTAAGTATTTCAACTGCATGTGTAGAAATAAAAAATTTTGAGGAACTTTTTGATATAAACGTTGTCAAAGTGGTTCTCGATAGAGAAGGAAATGCGCTCTTTTTCTCAAGACTTCCAATACCCTTCTATAGAAAAGGCGTAAATGACATGTGTGATTTTCAGGAAAAGGCAAAGAAAAATAGAATTTTGCTCAAAAATTACTACAAACATATAGGAATTTATGTCTATAGAAGGGAGTTTTTAAAAATCTTTGTTAATACTGAACCCACTTTTTTAGAAA
Organism: Acidobacteriota bacterium; assembly: GCA_027064125.1. GTDB lineage: Bacteria > Acidobacteriota > JAAYUB01 > JAAYUB01 > JAMOQF01 > JAMOQF01. The sequence continues at coordinate 12,492 of JAMOQF010000049.1, read as the reverse complement.
AAATGGAAGGACTTGAACAGTTGAGAATTATTGAAAATGGGTATAAAATAAAGGTTGTGGAAACGGCATTTGATTCATTGGGAATTGACACAGAAAGGGATTTTGAAAAATTTAGAAAAATGATAGAGGAGATATAAATGGATTTAATAAATCTCTTGTGGGTATTTTTAATAATAATTTCTTTGCAGCCAATTCTCCTTCAAAAATGGATTGAAAAGGCAAGGATAACTTTAATTAGAAAGATAGAGAAAAAGAGAAACTCAAGGGTTATTTTAATTGTACATAGACAGGAAACAATGAGTTTCTTAGGATTTCCAGTAATAAAATACCTGAATATGGAGGATTCAGAAGCAGTTTTAAGGGCAATTGAGACAACTCCAGAGGATAAAAATATAGACCTGGTATTACATACTCCCGGGGGACTTGTCCTTGCAGCACTTCAAATAGCAAGGGCAATTTTAAATAGAAAGGGTAAAGTCTCTGTAATTGTTCCCCACTATGCAATGTCAGGAGGAACACTCATTGCTCTTGCAGCAGATGAAATAATTATGAGTCCCCATGCAGTTTTAGGTCCCATAGATCCACAATTGGGACAATTTCCTGCTGCATCAATTTTAAATATCACCCAGAAAAAAGATATAAATAAAATTGAAGATGAAACACTTATTATGGCTGATATGGCTGAAAAGGCTCTAAACCAAATGAAAGAAGCAGCAAAGGAAATTTTAAAAAAACACTTTAACGATGAAAAGGCAGAAGAACTTGCAAAACTTCTCACAAGTGGTAAATGGACACACGACTATCCCATAACAAGTCAGATGGCAAAGGATCTGGGGCTTAATGTTAATACTGAAATCCCCAGGGATTTTCTAAATTTAATGGAATTATACCCTCAACCTCTAAAACACAGTAGAAATGTGGAATATATCCCAGAGACATTTAAAAAAGAAGAAAAGTAAAAATGCTTTAATTGGAGGTAAATTAAAATGATTATTAACTGGAAAAGAATTTTTATTTTGTACTTTCTCTTCATTTTTGCAATCTTTTCCATTGCAAAACCTCATAAAAGAAGTAAAAAAGAAATAAATCAAATACTAAAAAAACTTAAAGATGAAAAAAAGATTTTTGGATATACCTTTGATGTGGGTTACAGCAAAATTATGGAATATGATATTAAAGATATCTGCGGATATACTCCACCTGAAGAATTCAAAAATTTAAAACCATCTCCATTTGCTAAAAAACCCATGAGGAAGGATCTTCCATCAAGATGGGACTGGAGAGAACATAATGGATGTACTCCAGTTAAAAATCAGGGCAGTTGTGGGGGATGCTGGGCCTTTTCCACCATAGGATGTGTGGAATCGGTGGTAAAAATAAATGATGGCATTGAAATGGATCTTTCAGAACAGAATTTAATCTCATGTGATACAGATTATAATGGATGTAATGGGGGATTGATAGCACTTGACTACATTCAGGAAAATGGAGCAGTCTATGAAGATTGCGACCCCTATCAGGCACAGGATACCACCTGTAAAACTGACTGTCCAAGGCCCGTATATATTTCAGAATGGCATTATGTGGATAACAGTTATTCTGTACCCTCCGTCGACGATATCAAACAGGCAATATACACATATGGACCTGTGTCTGCAGCAGTTTATGTTGACAGCAATTTTCAGGCATATAGTGGCGGAGTTTATAATTCATGCACTGATTCAAGTCCAAATCACGCAATTTTATTAGTTGGATGGGATGACAGTATGGGCACCAATGGATGCTGGATACTAAAAAATTCATGGGATACCGATTGGGGAGACAATGGATATATGTATATTGAATATGGATGTTCAAATGTGGGATATTCAGCTGAATACGCAATATATACATCTCCAACTGAACCAGATTTAGGTATCTGGAACAAAAGTTGGACAGAAACTTCAGGCGGAAATGGCGATAATAATCCTGATCCCGGTGAGACCTTAAATTTAAACATTGAAATTGTTAATAATTTTGGAATAGATGCAACAAATATCAATGCAACACTAACCACAAATGATACCTACTGTACAATAAATCAAGATACATCAACATATCCAGATATTGAAAGGGGACATTATGAAAGTAATTCAACTGCTTTTAATATAACATTTTCAAATGACATACCAAGGGGACATGTGGTGGAATTTACACTTCACATCACCGCCGCTGGAAATTATTCAAAGGACTTAACATTTAATGTCCTACCAAATGTTGGTGGAATCATCGTTTATGATTGGGATGGAAATACCAATAGCGGAACTGTAATAAGAGATACAATAAAAGCCATGGGAAAGGAATGTCTATATGAAACAGATCACACATTCTTTGATCAACTTTCAAAATTTGATGCGGTTTTTGTATGTCTGGGAATTTATAGTTCAAATCACACCCTAACAGGTGATGAAGGAGACACATTAAAGGCCTACCTTGATGGAGGGGGAAATCTATACATGGAAGGGGGAGATACCTGGTACTACGACACTCAAACTTCTGTACATCCCTATTTTGGAATTACAAGTGATTCGGATGGCTCAGGAGATCTTGGAACACTGATTGGCCAACCGGGTACCTTTGCAGATGGGTATTCATTTTCCTACTCGGGAGATAACTCCTATATTGATCATATATCCCCAGACACTTCAAATCATCCCAATGCACTTTTGATATTTAAAAATCAATCCCCGGAATATGGATGTATGGTATCAAATGAGGAAAATAACTACAAAACCATTGGTGCAAGTTTTGAATTTGGTGGACTCAGTGATTCTGGAAACAACACAAAATCAAACCTAATGAAGAATATACTTTCATTTTTTGGACTTTATTCTCAAAATGGGGATGTCAACGGTGATGGAAATGTGGATATTCAGGATGTAATTGAACTTGGTAACTACCTAAATGGCACCATTTCATCCCTTCCAGCAAATGGGTGTGGTGGAGATATAAATGGAGACAGCATCGTTGATGCAACTGATGTTGCCTATCTGCTCAACATGATAAATGGAAATATATAGGTGAAAAGGGGAAATTTTTCCCCATTTTCGCCTTAAGATGAGATTGACAAAAAATAGGAAAGAGGAGTAAAATTACTTTTAAAATTAAATATGAACAAAAAAAGAGACTTAGAAAAACTAAATTCAATAATAGAAAAGATCAGAAAAGGGGTCAATTTAGATGGGGGTGATCTGGAACTTGTCAAGATAGAGGAAAATTACATCCACATTAAGTTCAAAGGTAGATGTGCCACCTGTCACACACTACCCCATATGGTAATGAATCTTGAAAATAAATTGAAAAGTGAATTTCCAGAAATAAAGGGAATAAAACTTTCTTAAAATTTCATTGAGGATAGGGGACTATGGCAAAGATAGCAAAAGAAGAAATTAAAAATTTTGCAAGAGAACACAAAATTGCCATGTATTCGGCAAAGATGGTTTTAAAGAAAAAATGGACACTTGAGTATGCAAAAACCCTCGAATATCCAGTTTTTAACAAAGGCGTTTCATGGCTTTTGGAAGCCAAAAAAAATAAAGTACTCCTTGCTTTTAAAACTTTCAAAAAGGGTTGTATAAGGGGTTTTGTGGTCAGAGTCAGAAAGTACAACAACCTGATTGAATCTCATGGAAAACTAAAATATGTGGAAAAGATAAATACCGCCTACATTGCAAAAAGTAAAGATTACAAATTCTTGAGAAAGTACTCCTCCATTGACCCCTTTGTAAAAGATTTAAAGGAAGTACCCTCTTACAAACCTTCCGATAGAAAAGAAGTGGATTTTAGTATGGTTAAAAAGGGTACTCCTGTCATGGTAACCCTATTTACGGGAGAGGTTTTTGAAGGGATTGTGGGATGGACAACTGAATATGAATTTGAATTAAAACTTGATGTGGACTTAAGTATTATAATTTTAAAACATGCGGTATGGGACGTTATTGATCTGGCATCCTACGAGTTTCCAAGATATCCCAGGGAAGAATTTAAAAAATATAGAAGAGCAGGAAGAAAAAACCTTAACACCAGAAAAAGAGGAAGAATAAACAAAAAATATTAATTTTTTAATCTATAAACTCTTTCTCCCTTATAGGAGAAAACCTTTTCATATTTCTTTTCCAGCATCTTTTCAAATAAGGGAAATTTCTTATCTCTATAAATGTTGCTACTTCCAACTACAACAAATTTCGGTGGGAATTTTTTAAAATCTCTCTTAAACTCACTCAAAAATTTGGGGGGTAAAGGTTTTCTCAAAAGGAGATACCAGAAAAAATATTTTGTAAAAGGAAGTCTTTTACTCAAATAATAGGTATTTAAAAAGTGAGTACGCCAGAGATATATTCTATCATCAGGGGAACTATTCCTTTCCAAAAAATTTGAAACAACAGATGGGGGATAAAATTTTTCCACTTTTAAAATACTGAAATTTGAAGCCCTTTTCACAGAAGGAACTGCGTAAAAAAGAAAAATAACTACCATAAAAAGTATTAAAATTGCTTTGATTCTAAATGAATCCTTCAATTTACACAGTAAAATAACCGTCCCTAAACTTGAAAAAAGGACCAGAGGGTAAAAGTAATGATTTAAAAATTTCAAAGGAACTATTGCAGAAATAAGCGAAAAAATCATAAACATTTTAATTAGTCTTATATACTCATTCCTGCCAAATCTGTAGAAAAAGAAAAGAAAAGAAGGAATTAAAACGAAATAAGTATCTTTAAAAACCTCCCAAAGAGAATAAATCCCATATTTAAAAAAGATTTTGGTGCCAGGCACAAAAATATACTTTCTATTAAAAATCAAAGTATCAAAAATAAAATCTCTAAAAATGGAATTTAAAAAGAGAAAAAGAAAAACCAACAAAGAGGTAAGTAAAAACCCTATACAAAATCTGAAAATCTTCTTCCAATCGAATTTTAAAAAGAATATGGGAAAAATTATTATAAGCCCATTATATTTTATAAAAAAAACAAGTGCTGCCATTATACCTGCAATATAAAAATAAATTCTCTTTTCTTCACTACCTTTTAAAAACAGATATATTGAAATCAGCAGGGGCAACAGAAAAAGTTGTTCACCGTTAAAACTTGATGCCCAGAAGGAGGATGTGGAAATGGAAAATAAAAATACAGAAAAAAGTGAAAAAAATTCATTCAGATAAAGCCTTGAAATTAAATATAAAAAAACCTCAGTAAAGAAAAAAATCAAAAAATATGCAATTCTAAAGGAGATAAATGAATCATATATTTTTATACAAAGTGCATAAAAATAGTAAATCAAAGGGGGTTTCTGTTCAAAAAAATCCCTATATGGTAAATAGCCATTTACAATATAAAAGGCAGCAGTTTGATATACGCCTTCATCCCAATCCATCATGGGTTCAGTAATATAACCTATTTTTGGAAGGAGAAAGAAAATAAGGAAAAGAGATATTAAAATACCTTTCCTAAACCTCATAAGGAATATCTAACCTTTTAATTTCCTTACATTTACCAGTTTCGTCATCCACATTCAAAAAAATACCATTGAGCCTCAAGTTTTTTTTGGCAACATTTAGTTTAAAGGGAATCTGATATAAAATTCTCTTCATGGACTTTTCAAATTCCATACCAATAACTGAATCATGGGGACCAGTCATTCCAAGATCAGTGATATATCCCGTCCCATTGGGTAATATCCTCTCATCTGCTGTTTGAACATGGGTATGTGTTCCAGCCACTACACTTACCTTTCCATCCAGAAAAATCCCCATTGCCATCTTTTCAGATGTTGCCTCAGCATGGAAATCCACAATTATGGTTTTTACATCTTGAGAGATCGAATCGAGTAACTTCTGAATACCCATAAATGGGCAATCTATGGGGGGCATGAAAATTCTTCCCTGAATATTTATCACACAAACCCTTTTACCGGTTTCTGTCTCAAGTATTGTGTAACCTTTACCGGGCACCCCTTCAGGATAATTGAGGGGTCTTAAAATTCTATTACCCTCCTCAAGTTCAACAAAAATATCCTTTTTGTCCCATATGTGATTTCCAGAAGTAAGTACATCTATACCGCTGTTAAATAATTCCTTTGCGGTATCAATGGTAAGTCCAAATCCACCTGCACCATTTTCTCCATTTGCAACAACAAACTCAACATTGTACTGACTTTTAATATGGGGGAGGAGCCTTTTTATGACTTTCCTCCCTGGTTTCCCTACAATATCTCCAATTAAAAGGATATTCAAAGAAGTTCTCCTTTTCTATTTTGCATATTCCACAAATCTTCTCTCCCTTATAACCATCACCTTAATCTGGCCAGGATATTGAAGTTCACTCTCAATTTTCTTACTTATATCCTTTGCAAGCCAGAAGGCCTGTTCATCACTTATCTTTTCACTCTCAACCATAATTCTTATCTCTCTTCCAGCCTGTAACGCATAGGCCTTTGTAATTCCATCAAAACTACATGCAATTTTCTCCAGTTCTTCAAGTCTCTTGAGATAAGATTCAAGTATCTCCCTTCTTGCCCCTGGTCTTGCAGCAGAAATTGCATCCGCAGCCTGTACAATCATTGCCTCAATGGTTTCAAAATCCACATCAAAATGATGTGCCTCAATACAGTGAATAATCTCAGGGCTCTCACCATATTTTTTGGCAATTTCCACCCCGAGTTGAGTGTGGGTACCCTCCACTTCCCTATCAACTGCCTTTCCTATATCATGAATCAACGCCGCTCTCTTAACCACCTTTACATTTGCCCCCAATTCTGAAGCAATCACAGAAGCAATTGAGGCAACTTCCTTTGAATGTTCAAGGACATTCTGTCCATAACTTGTCCTATATTTTAATTTTCCAAGAAGTTTTAATATTTCAATGTGAAAATCATATATTCCAAGTTCATAGGCAGCATTTTTCCCCTCTTCAAGAATATTTTGTTCCATTTCAGCCTTAACCTTTTCAACCATTTCCTCAATTCTCGCAGGATGGATTCTGCCATCTTCTATTAATCTCTCAAGAACAATCTTAGCAATCTCCCTTCTATAGGGATCAAAACTTGAAAGAATAACAGCCTCAGGGGTATCATCAACTATTAAATCAACACCTGTGGCAGTTTCAAGAGCCCTTATATTTCTACCTTCACGCCCAATAATTCTTCCCTTCATCTCATCATTTGGCAATTGAACAGTAGATACGGTGCTTTCAACCACATAATCCGCTGCACACCTTTGAATTGCACCAGCAATTATTTCCCTTGCCTTTTTTTCAGCCTCAAGTTTTGCATCCTCCTCCATCTGTTTAATTAAATTTGTTGACTCCTTTCTGGTTTCATCCTTTAAAGACTCAACTATCAATTCCTTTGCTTCTGAAGCTGAAAGTCCGGAAATCTTTTCAAGTTTATATCTCTCTTCTTCTAAAATCCTATTTATTTCCCTCTCCTTATTCTGCAATTCCCTTTCTTTCCTATTTAACTCCCGTTGTAAATTTCCAAGTTCTCTCTCTTTCCTTAAAAGATCCTCCTCCTTCCTCATTAAAACAGATTCCTTCTTCCCCAATTTCCTCTCAAGATCGTCAAATGTTCTTCTTTTCTGTTTCAGTTCCTGTTCAGTTTCCCGCCTTAAACTCAATATTTCATCTTTTGCCTCGAGCAATTTTTCCTTCTTCATCTGTTCAGCTTCTTTTTGAGCGCCTTCTATTATTTCTTTTTTCCTGATTTCCGCCTCTTGAAGAAGTTTATCCACATACTTTTTCTTGGTTGTATAAAAAATAAAAATTAAAATTAAACCAACAATTAAAAGGAACACCCCTCCTGCTATCAACTCACTTCCAATTAGTAAATACATAGTTCATCTCCTTCCTGGAATTTATATTATAGGTAATGGGAAGGACAAAAAAAGGAAAGAAAAGAAAGGGAGGCAAGGCATCCCTAATTTGGCCTGGCTTCTACCAGGTGGGCTCCTGTTCGGTGCATTAGGCTTTCCGAATTTTCACGGACATGCACACAACACCGAAACATCAGATCCCTGTTATATGGGTGCAGGCCCAAATAACAGCAACCCTGCCTCCATATAAAATCAAACAATTCTTTTAAGAATTTTTTCAATTTCATCATACTTTTCTTCTAATTTTTCTTGTAAATTTTCATATTCCTCAAGGAGCATAAAATAACGATTGGCTATATTTAAAGCAGTTAATTTCATTAAAATAATGGTATCTACAATACTCTCGTCCTCTTTAAGGGCATTGTATGTATCTTCAACACACTTACCCAATTTTTCCAGATATTTTTCATCAATACCTTCAACCTTAAGAATATCTCCAAGTAATCTTAGTTCAGCCAATTATTTACTCCTCAAGTTTATTTAATTTAAAAATAACATCTTCCACTTTACTTTTTAGGAGTTCCCTTTTTTCATCCTTCCTCATCACCTCATTTTTTAAAAACTCATTTTCTTTTTTCAAAGACTCAATTTCACTATATAATCTTTTTATCTCCTTTCTTAAAAGTTCATTCTCAGATTTTATTTTACCAAATTCAGACTCAATTTTACTAACATATTCCTTAAATTTATCCAATTTCTCCAATAAATCCATAAAATCACCTGAAAGAAATTTTAAATTTCTTTACTAAAAGGGAAACTATAGCATCCCTCAACTTATCTGCCTCATCATCTGTAAGGGTCCTCTCTTTCTTTTGAAAGACAACCCTTATGGTATAACTCACTTTACCTTCAGGTATCCCTTTTCCCCCATACACATCTATTAAATTTACATCCACAAGTTCTTCAATTTTCATACGGGATATTAAATCCCTTATTTTCTGAAAGGATATTTCTTTATCTATTAAAAAGGAGATATCCCTATCAACTGCTGGAAATCTTGAAAAATCCTCATATTTGATTTCTTTCAAAGAATTTTTAAATATCTCTTCTGTCAAAAATTCCCCCACAAAAATTGGATTTTTAAACTTCATTTCCCTTTCAACCATCATGTTTAATCTTCCAAAATAACCGGCTATCTTACCATTTATTTTTAAAAGGGCACCATTACCCTTTTGCATAAAGGGAATATTTATTTCTTCAAAGGCAAAATTTTTTATCTGAAAAACTTTCAACATTTTTTCGACCAGACCCTTTAAATAAAAATAATCAACTCTACTTTCTTTTGAAATCCAATTTTCTCCAAAAATATTTCCATAACAGCCAAGGGAAAGAAGAGTCTTTTCCACATATTCACTTTTGATTTTAAAATGTATGTTGGATACCTCAAATAACTTTACATTTCTGTTATAATTATTTTCATTTAGTTTTAATGTCTTTAACATCAGCGAAACTAAATTATTTCTCAAAAAAGGTTCATCTTCATCAAGTGGATTTATAAGTTTAACCCCCTCACCCTTTGCAAAAAAGGAAAACTTATTATTTTCCCTTTCACCAACAAAATTTGTGGTCAAAATTTCTCTGAATCCATATCCCTTAAAGAATTCCCTCAATTTCTCCTTTTCTTTTGCGTACTTTCTATATACTGGAGTTGACTCATTTCCGGGTATAGTGGAAGGTAAATTGTTATAACCATAAATTCTTGAGATTTCCCCAATTATATCCACATCTCTAAAAATATCGTGTCTGTGCAGGGGAACCTTCACCAAAATTCCATCATCAGATTCCCTGACAATTTCAAATTCAAGTTTAGTGAGTGTATTTTTTATAAAATCAACTGGTATCGAAACCCCAAGAAGCCAATCCACCTTTCTCAGAGGTAGAAAGACCTCTTTCTTTTCAATTTTTGTTGGATATACATCTATAAAATCACCTGCAACCCTTCCCCCACACACTTCCTGAATTAACCAGGCACACCTGCGAACAACATTTTCAAAAATAGAAATATCAACTCCCCTTTCAAACCTATAAGATGCCTCTGTTGAAAGTCCTAAAAATCTGCTACTCTTCCTAATGGAAAGGGGATTAAAATAGGCACACTCAATTAAAACCCTTGTGGTATTCTCACTTACCTCACTATCTTCACCTCCCATAATTCCGGCAATGGCAACAGGATCCTTCTCATCGGCAATTACAAGAATATCCTCATTTAAATTTCTTTCAACAGAATCAAGGGTTACAATTTTTTCACTCTTTTTAGCCCTTCTTACGACAATTTTTTGTCCCCTTAATTTGTCATAATCAAAGGCATGGAGTGGCTGCCCGGTCTCAAACAAAAGATAGTTTGTGATGTCCACCACATTATTTATGGATCTAACACCGAGGGATTCAAGTCTTTCCTTGAGCCAAAAAGGAGATGGCGCAATTTTCACTCCATTCACAACCATTGCACTATATCTATAGCAGAGGTCTTCATCCAGAATCTCAATTGAAATGTCCAGATTTTTCTCAGAGGATAGCAAATTTCCATAAGTGGGTACTTTCAAATCTTCATTATAAAGCACAGAGATTTCCCTTGCCACCCCAACATGGGAGAGGCAGTCTCCCCTATCCGCTGTTAAATCAAGTACCAAAATAGAATCAAAACCCAGATGTTCTATGTTGTCAACGGCAAGACCCGCCATTGAAAGGTCATCAGAAAGTTCCTCCGGACTTTCTTCAATATTAACAAGTTCCTTTAACCATTTATAACTGACTTTCATAAATTCCTTCTCTCAAAAAAGATTAAAATTGTCTTAAAAAACGAACATCGTTTTCAAAAAATAATCTAATATCAGGTATACCATATTTTAAAATGGCAATTCTATCCACGCCGAGCCCAAAAGCAAAACCACTATATGTTTCAGGATCTATATCGCACTTTTCAAATACAGCAGGATGGACCATACCAGCACCAAGTATTTCTATCCATCCACTATTTTTGCAAATTCTACATCCCTTTCCTTTACAAAAAATACAACTTATATCCACCTCAGCCCCGGGTTCCACAAATGGGAAAAAACTTGGCCTCAACCTAATACGAGTATCTTCAGAAAAACACTCCCTGGCAAATTTCTCAAGGGTACCCTTTAAATCTGCCATGGTTATATTTTTATCAACCACAAGTCCTTCAATCTGATGAAAAATTGGTGAATGTGTTGGATCAGGGGTATCCCTTCTGAAAACCTTTCCGGGAGCAATTATTTTAATGGGCGTTCCATATTTTTTCATGGTCCTTATTTGAACTGGCGAAGTGTGGGTTCTTAATAAATAATACTTGTCCTCACTAATAAAGAAGGTGTCCTGAGCATCTCTCGCTGGGTGGTCATCTGGAAAATTCAGTGCTTCAAAATTATTAAAATCAGTTTCAATTTCTGGACCCTCCGCTATGAAATATCCCATTCTTTCAAAAATTTCACAAATTTCCTTCTCAACAATTTTAATCGGATGATGTGACCCAACAGGGAGATCCAGACCAGGTAAAGTGATATCCACACTTTCTTCTTTGGCCCTACTTTCAAGTTCTAACAATTCAACTTTTTCTTTTAATTCTTCTAACTTACCCGTTATTTTTCCCTTCAAAATATTAACATTCTTCCCAAACTGAGGCTTTTCCTCCCGGGGTATTTCCTTTATCTTTTTTAATAAAGAAGTAATTAAACCCTTTTCCTTTGAAAGATATTTATCTTTTACCTCTTTAAAACTTTTCAAATCTTTTATTCTGGATATGTCTTCTTCAAATTCTTTAAAAATTTTCTCAAAATCTACCTTCATAACATCCTCTGATAAAAAAAATACCGGTTGCAGTGAGTAAAAACCCGCCACAACCGGTAAAAAAATTTAAAAATGGGAAAATCTATAAACTATCCCTTTTTAACCATCTCCACCAATTTTTCAAAACCTTCGGGATCTCTAACTGCCATATCGGCAAGAACCTTGCGATTGAGTTCTACTCCTGCCTTTTTCAAACCACTTATAAATTTATTATAGGTAAGCCCATACTCTCTCACTGCAGCATTAATTCTCATTATCCATAATCTTCTAAAATCCCTCTTTTTTAACTTCCTTCCCACATATGAGTAGACAAGCGCCCTTTCAACTGCCTCCTTCGCAGTTCTGTATAACTTGTGACGGGCTCCGTAGTAACCCCTGGCAAGTTTTAAAATCTTTTTTCTTCTCTTTAACTTTTTATTTCCTCTCTTTACTCTTGGCATTTTTTACAACTCCTAAATTAAACTCATGCTAAAAGCATATCTCTGACATTTTTCAGATCAGCTTTGGATACAAGAACTTTCTTCCTCAAATTTCTCTTTCTCTTTCTGCTCTTTTTAGTAAGGATATGACTTTTATAGTTTCTATTCCTTGAAATTTTTCCACTACCAGTTAATTTAAATCTCTTAGCCGCTGACCTTTTAGTTTTTAATTTAGCCACTTTTCCTTCTCCTTAAACAATTTTAAATAAAAACGGGACTTAAGCCTGCAAAAGTCGGCAAAAGGAAATTATATTAAAAAAAAATTTTCTGTCAAACCTTTTTAAAAATAATTGCATTAAA
>JAMOQF010000048.1 GCA_027064125.1 Acidobacteriota bacterium | reverse complement strand
ATATACCATTGAGATAGAATCCCTTCTCTGGCAGACGGGATATTTGACAATAAAGGGGACGAGGCAACTTGGGGAAAGGACCAGGTATTTGCTTTCCTATCCAAATATGGAAGTTAAGATATCCCTTTCGGAATACATACTCACATATCTGAGTAATATAGGAGTATCAGACTACAGCAACACCTCAAGTGGAGTATATGAGGCATTTTTAAAAGGAGATGTGGAAAAACTTATATCAGAATTTAAGAGACTTTTTTCATCCATCCCCTATACAAATTTTACAAGGAATGAACTTGAGGGATATGAGGGGTTTTATGGAAGTGTTATCTATTCATTTTTAGCATCTTTAGGAGTAGAAGTGATTGCAGAGGATATAACAAATAAAGGGAGGATAGATTTAACAGTTTTAGTTGAGAATAAGGCATACATTTTTGAGTTTAAGGTTGGAAAGGATGCAGTTGATGCATTTAAACAGATAAAAGAGAGGAGATATTTTGAGAAATATGGAGATAGAGAGACCTTTCTAATTGGCATAAGTTTTGATAAGGAAAAGAGAAACATAGGGGAATACAGGTGGGAGAAGGTGTAAGGGGAAAGTACAAGAGGATAAAAGATTTTGTGTGGCACTGATTCAAATTTTTTGCCACTTTCTTTGTTTTAAAAGAGCCCCGTATGTTTGATAATCTGTCTACATACCAATGGGTCTATAAGGCTTTTTATCACTTAATAAAACTCTTTCAATCATTCCTCTGAAAACTTCACAATTCCCTGAAAAAATTAATCCACCCATGGAATACGCTATTTTCGGGAGTTTTTCTGATTAGTTAATATTACACTGCCAAATCTTTAAATTATTAAAGGATTTAATGGGTAAGTTTAAAGGAAATTTACCCATAACAAAAAAACATAGGTAATTTTTTGCCTTTTTTACCCATATTGTTGTAAAGCAGAGGGATTTTAAACATCTCATTCTTTAAAAACCAAATGTAAACACTTTTACGGTTTTCGTTTACTTTTGAAAAAACTTGTAAACGGTTTTACGATTTCCGTTTAGATTCAGAGGAAGTTGTAAACACTTTCCTGTCACGTCTACAAAAACCGTTATTTTCGTGACAACGGGATTTTTTGTTGATTTTAAAGGAAAATAGTGTATATTCTGGTTAGAGGATAAATTTAAACGTGACAGGATAAATGATGATTCTGGAAAGAAAAAGAATTCTTGAACAATTAGGCGGAATAAATGAGCCTGTTGTAAAAAACAAAGAATGGATTTATTTACTTGAAGAAGAAACAAGAAATTCTATATTGATTGAAGGTTTTTTTATTGATAAAAACGAATTGAAAAATGTTTTAAATAAAGGATTAAGTCAAACAAGAAGCCAGCAAGAAGCATACAATTATTTCTCAACGGCAAGATTTGTTTACGGGCTTGCATATCAAAATTTTAAAGAAAATGAATTTTACTTAAATATTCCCTTAATAAGGCAAATCAACAAAGAGCTGGGATATACCGGGGAATTTAGAAAAGGCGAGGTAAGAATTGCTGGTTCTGGATTTATTCCACCTGAATTTAATCTAAACGACTGGCTCAAGTGTTTTGTTGATTTTGTAAATGGTTTTGTTAGTGAGTCTGATTCTGATTTTATAGAAAAACTCTGTGTTTCCCATGCTTTTTTTGAGGAAATACACCCATTTGAAGACGGAAACGGCAGAACGGGAAGAATTTTACTCAATTACATTTTAATAAGTAAAGGTTATCCTCTCGTAATAATAAAGGGAGTTGAAAGGGACAAACAGAAGTATTACAAAGCGCTGGAGGAAATAGACAATCAGCATCAGGCCTTATTTACTAAATTTAAAACACAGGTTCCATACAAAGAGTATGTTTTTGAAGTGTTGCAAAAAACAAAAGCCGACCAATTAAAAAAAATGATAGAAAACGCTTTAAGAGAAAGCATGGACAGAATAATTCTTGAAAGATTGGAACAAAAAGGTGAAAAACTAAAACCTGTTTCCGAATTGTTGTCAACGAGAGGTTACAAAGAGGGAAGCCATAGAAAACTGATTGAGAGAGGCAAAATAATCGCAGTTAAAAAAAACAATACCTGGTTCAGTACCGAAAATATAGTAATGAAGTTTTTATAATAAACATACTACTTGTTAACTCCGATTAAGTTTTATCCTTATAAGTTTTCCTCAACACAATTAAAGGTTGCGCTAATTAAAGTTTATAAAGATGGTAAATCAATTGGTCAATTTTTTCTTTGTGTTCTTCAATATCATGTGGTTTTTCCCCCGATTTAACGAGGGATGCATATTCTTCAACATTGTTGAGGATTGTTTTTCTTAACGGATTTTGATTATTGGGAATAGGTAAAAGACAATGTTGGTTCTTTTGGTTAATATGCTTTTCTTCACTGTTGAGAGTTTCAAAAAGGAAAATATCAAATTTTCTTTCATTTTTGTAAAATTTTATACTTGCCCCGAATCGGTAATGTAGTTCGTTCCCCATCCAATCTTTTTTGATTTTTATCATGTCTTCTTTAATTGGTCTATCTTTGTATTTAACTTCCACAACAAGAAAATTCAGTTCGTTTATACCTCTTTTGTGAAAAATAATATCCGGTCTTTTGTTGTCTAAATTCCTTTTGGTAACATCTAAATCATGGTCTAACCAGAAAATATATTTATGTATTTCATTTGCCAGATGGTGACATAAATTCCATTCAGTTTGACCTGTTTGGGAGGTAAAATTAAAAATATCAGGTTGGTTAAGAAAAAGATTTTTTAATGAGGAAAATAAAATTCTTTCAACTACACAAAGAATATTCATAAGTTTTTATCATCAATTTTTATTTCTTTTTCATCTTTTTTAATTCCCATCATCATATTATAATGTGACAAATGATTAGTATACTCAAATATTTTTCTAAATACTTCTCTAAAATTTTTTGCTTCTTCTTGGGTTGGTGTATAATCAATATCACTAAAAACATCATGAGAACCTACATTCAACCAAGAAATTAGAGAACGGCAAATTCTCTTATCTGTTTCTTTTTCAAAATTAGTTATAATTTTCTCTTCATCCAAATTAGCAAGTATTTTAAAATAAAATTCTATAATTCTTCTCATTGTATTTTGAATTGAAATAACATCTAAATTTTCCTTTTTTAAAGCATCCC
Source organism: Acidobacteriota bacterium (assembly GCA_027064125.1). Lineage (GTDB taxonomy): Bacteria > Acidobacteriota > JAAYUB01 > JAAYUB01 > JAMOQF01 > JAMOQF01. The sequence goes on along the minus strand of JAMOQF010000048.1, from coordinate 255 downwards.
AAAAAATCTTTTTTTGCCTGGCACCTTTTTTTTTGGGGGGACACCTTTTTGGGAGCATCAATTCAACTTGTTTCTTGTTTTGGTTTTTGCCTGGCACTTTTTTTTCTTTTTTTTGCTGTTTTTTTGCTCTTTAAAGGGAAAATGTATTTTCGATTTTCTTCGCAATAAAGAACATTTTTTGATATCATAAGAAAGGATATCATAAGAAAGCAGTAAATAAAAAAAAGAAAACACAGGAAAGATAACTATTAAACT
>JAMOQF010000047.1 GCA_027064125.1 Acidobacteriota bacterium | reverse complement strand
AAAAGTAACTTTTCATAATTATCTCTAACAAAAAAATTATCCTCTGGGCTTTTTAAATCGGTGGAAAAGGGCATATTTTGTCCATTGCTTTTTATTTTCAACCTATCATCATAACTATTTTTGTATTTACCACCCCTTAAAAAATCTATGGCTTTATTCCTTGCTATTGTAAAAAGCCATGTGGAAAATTTATAAGAAGGATCATACATTTTTAGTGAAGAAAAGACCTTCATGAAAGTTTCCTGAGCAAGTTCAAGGGCATCTTCATAGTCAAACACCATTTTATAGATAAATCCCACCACACTTTTTTCATACTTTTTTATAATATCTTCAAAAAGAGAAGTATCTCCAGCAAGTATCATCTCCACTATTTTTTTATCCTCATTTTCCATCTTTACTATTCATAAGATAAATTTTACGAAGAAAAAAGAAAAAAGTTTAAATTATATTTCAACATGGGAAATTTTTCCCGAAGCAATTGCACAGACAGCCTTTCCAATAAATTCTTTACCTATAAAAGGAGAATTTCTTGATTTAGAGTGGAAAAAACTCTCAGTGATTAAAGATTTTTTATTGGGATCTATAACAGTTATATTTGCCTCACTTCCCTCATCTAAATTTCTTTCAATTCCGATTATTCTGGCAGGATTTAAAGAAAGTAATCTCACAATTTCATTCATTTTTATACCCTCTTTGTGATATAAAAGGGTCATAACCACAGGTACTAAAGTTTCGAGGCCAATTATTCCAAAGGGGGCATCCATAAATCCTTTTTCTTTTTCATCCTTAGTATGAGGTGCATGATCAGACGCAATAATATCCACGACTCCATCTCTTATTGCTTTTATCAATGCCAATCTATCTTCCTCACCTCTCAAAGGGGGATTCATTTTAAAATTCGAATTATTTATGTCAATATCTTTTTCTGAAAAATAAATGTGGTGAGGAGTAACTTCAAAGGTAACCTTTAATCCTCTTTTCTTTGCCCATCTAATGAGATCAACACTCTTTTTTGTTGATATGTGTTGAAGATGAACCTTAATCCCAACATTTTCTGCGAGTAAAATATCCCTTGCAACAATTATCTCTTCAGACATTGGATTTTGTGGAGGAAGATTAAACCTTTTTGAAATTACACCATCTGTCACCACCCCTCCAGAACTCAATGAGTAGTCTTCGCAGTGATCTATAAAAACTGAATTTATTTTTTTTATTTCCTTTGCTATCTTAAAGGCAAGACCACTTTCCTGTACACACCTTCCATCATCGGAAAAACCTACTGCACCAGAACTCTTCATCTCTAAAAAATTAACTGGAATCTCTCCTTTTTCCCCCACAGTCATGGCAGAAATTGGAAAAAGTTTTACGCCATTTACACCACGCGATTTTTCTATCTGGTATTCCAATATATCTGGACTATCACATATGGGATTGGTGTTTGGCATGGTGCAAACTGCAGTTATTCCACCAGATGCAGCACTTAGCAATCCAGTTACAATATCTTCCTTATGGGTAAACCCCGGATCCCTGAAATGACAGTGGATATCTACAAAACCTGGGCATATAAAAAGGCCATTACAATCTATTTCCCTATACTTCCTCTTACCCGAAAAAGAGGAGGTTATTACACCCTCCTCAATCAAAATATCACCCTTAACGATGTCATTCTCAAGAACTATATTTCCATTTTTTAATAAAAGGGTATCCTTCATTTAAAAACTGATAAGTCCTTCATCCTTAAGAAGTTGTAAAATATACCTATAGGCAGTTCTTCCCTCCATCTCAAGTTTTCCATCTTTGGAAAATATCTTAAAATGGGGTATGGAATTTAAATTATATTGCCTTGCAACTGGAGACCTCCAATCTATTCCATAGGTCCCAGGCCTATTTATATTTACCTTTACAACAACAATGTCATCTCTCTTTTCAGCAAGTTTCTCTAATAAAGGAGCAATTCTCCTGCACGGTGGACAATACTCACTGTAAAAATCAAAAATGGTCATTTTCCCTTTTTTTACATATTTCTTTATGTCCACTTCTTTACCAAAGGAAATTTCCTGAACAGTACCTTTATTTGAACTAACTTTTTCTCCTTCTTTTCCAGATCCAACATTGGGACTTGCGCAGGAAAACAACTGTAGTAAAAAAAGGATGGATAACAACAAAACAAATTTTTTCATAATACCTCCCCAAAAATGTTTCATCTAATCTTCATATTTTCTAAAAACAACGGCATATTTTTTCTTTCCAGTAACTGGATTTTTTTCAATTCTAATAACTTTAGAAGGCAAAGGAATTGCAAGATAAATTTCACTTCCAATTTCAAAATCGAGATCGGTTTCAAAAGATGCACCAACTTTGCTAATATCAATGGCAGTTACAAGTTTTTCAATTTCATTTCCGTGTACATCCTTACCCTTTAACTTAAATAACAATTCTCTTGTTTTTACTCTCTTATTTTTTCTTCTATCAATTTCAAGATCCATGATAAAAACCCCTCCAATTTATTTATTTTTCTTAGGAGGCACAATATTTAAGAAGGAATAGGCCTCCGCACTTGCCTTAATGGCACAAAACTCACCACACATGGTACATAGATTTGAATCCATAGGGGGTCTTTCCCTTCTCATCTTTTTAGCAAGTTGTGAATCAAGCATATATTTGAACATCTCTTCCCAGTCAAGATTTTTTCTCGCCTTTGACAATTTATCATCCAGATCCTTTGCACCGGGAACTCCTTTTGCAATATCCCCTGCATGGGCAGCAATCTTCGTGGCTATGACACCCAATTTAACATCTTCAACGGTGGGAAGCCTCAAGTGTTCCGCAGGGGTTACATAGCACAGGTAATCCGCACCATACATGGCAGCAATTGCCCCACCAATGGCTCCTGTAATGTGGTCATATCCAGCAGCAATATCTGTTACAAGGGGCCCTAAAACATAAAAGGGGGCTTCTTCACACAGAGATTTTTCAATTTTTATATTTTCTTCAATTTTATGAATTGGGACATGTCCAGGCCCCTCAATCATTACCTGAACATCCGCTTCTCTTGCTCTTTTTGTCAATTCACCAAGAATTATCAATTCCCCAATTTGAGCCCTATCGGAGGCATCACCAATGGCTCCCGGCCTGAAACCATCTCCAAGGGAAAGTGTCATGTCATATTTCTTTGCAATTTCAAGCAATCTGTCAAAGTATTCATATAGTGGATTTTCCCTATCGTTGTATATCATCCATTCCACAAGTAAAGAGCCACCCCTACTTACCATATCCATGATCCTTCCCTGTCTCTTCATCATCTCAGCCACACTTCTCGTGGAACCACAGTGAACAGTGATAAAATCAACTCCATCCTTTCCGTGATCTTCTATCACTTCAAACAGATCGTCAACCTTCATTTTTACAAAAGTTTTATATTTATCTCTACTCCTTACC
>JAMOQF010000046.1 GCA_027064125.1 Acidobacteriota bacterium | reverse complement strand
CCTTGATTTAAGTGGTCTTAAAGTTTTTATTAATATTCCACAGGAATGGGCTGAAATGTTAAGTCAGGTCTACAGAATGGAAAGGGATTATTTCTATGCTCCAAACATGCATGGTGTAAACTGGAAAGGAGTGTATGAAAAATATAAAGCCCTTTTACCATATGTCGCCCACAGATATGATCTGAACTATATAATAGGAGAGATGATTTCAGAACTCAATTGTTCTCATTCCTATGTGGGTGGTGGCGATTATCCAGAAATTAAACATGTAAATGTTGGATTATTAGGGGCAGACATTCTATTTGATAAAAATAGTGGATATTACAAAATAGGACATATCCTAAAGGATGAAGAATGGGATTTGAAAAACAAATCACCTCTAAGGACACCTGGATTAAAGGTTAAAGAGGGAGATTACATTATCGCAATTGATGGTATTGAACTCAAGGCCCCATCCAATCCATATAAATTGCTTAGAAACAAAGCAGGAAAAATTGTGGAACTCACACTAAATGATAAGCCTCAAAAAGAGGGCAGTTGGACAATCTACATAAAGACAATGAAAAGTGAACAACAATTGAGGTACTATGATTGGGTTGAATCTAACAGAAAATATGTTGAGGAAAAATCTCATGGATTAATTGGATACATCCACATTCCAGACATGGAAGGAGATGGACTGAATCAATTTGTGAAGAATTTCTATGGGCAACTTGACAAAAAGGCACTTATTATTGATGACAGATTCAATGGCGGTGGATTCGTATCCCAGATGATACTTGAAAAACTAAGAAGAATCCTTGCTGGAATGGATGCTGCAAGATATTTTGGAGACTCCACATACCCTGCAAGGGTTTTTGTGGGACCAATGGTATGTCTTGCAAATCACTTTTCAGCATCCGATGGAGATATTTTCCCATACTATTTCAAACACTACAAACTGGGGCCAGTTATTGGAACAAGAACCTGGGGAGGAGTTATTGGAATAAGAGGATATAGAAGATTAATTGACAATGGATATATCACAACACCTGAATTTGCACAGTATAGTCTTGAAAGAAAATGGGTTATAGAAAACCACGGTGTAGATCCAGATATCTATGTTGAAACTACTCCTGAAAAATACGCAAAGGGAATTGATGAACAACTTGACACAGCAATTGAATATCTCTTAAAGAAGATCAAAGAACATCCGGTTAAAATTCCTCCACGCCCTGCAAAATATCCGGTAAAATAACATTTCATTGGGGAAGGGAAACTCCCTTCCCCACATCAAAAAAAATTTCCAGATTTAAAAAATTTCAGGAACCTGATCCCCAATTCTCTCGTGTAAAATACTTGAAGAAAAAGGGACAAAATATTACCATGAAATCTTTAGCAATTAGTTTAGAGAAAAAGAGGTCTCAAATCGTAAAGGAAAGTGACAATGAATTAATCCTGAAGTTTTTAAATGGAGATGAAGACTCTTTTTTCATCATCGTCGAAAGATACAAAGACAAAATAACAAATTATATTTACAGAATAGTAAAAGACTATGAGGTCTCCATAGATCTTTCTCAAGAAACCTTCTTGAGAATCTATGAATACCTTCCCAACTATAAGTTTGACTATAAATTCAGCACATTAATTTATAAAATTGCTTCCAATCTTGCCATAGACCATCTCAGAAGGGAAGGAAAACTCTTAAATGAGGAAAAAATAAACTTCAAAAATATTAAACTAAATAATCAACTAAACCCTGAAGAAGAACTTTTAAAGGAAGAACTTCTAAAAAAGATAGAAAAAGAAATAATGAATCTCCCCCTTGTCTATAGAGAGCCCTTTATATTAAAAGAGATTGAAAATCTCGACATATCGCAAATTTCAAAAATTCTGGGATGCAAAAGGGGAACCGTAAAATCAAGGCTTTTCAGAGCAAGGGCTATTCTAAAAGAAAAATTAAGTCCTTATATGGGAGTAAAAAATGTCTGACACAAAGTGCTTTTATTACAAAAAACTCATAAACGAATATTTAAATGGAGAACTAAGCAATGTTGAAAAATTGAGTTTAATGGAACACCTGGATGTATGTTTTCAGTGTAAAAGGGAATTTGAAATATTAAATAAAATTTCAAATATGAGTCGTGAAGTAAAGAGGTTTAAAGCCCCTGAAAATTTTGAAGAAAGTCTGAGAAGAAAAATACATGAAAAAAAGAGAAAAAAATCAAAAGTAATGGAAGTTCTACTGATAATTGCTGCTTCTGTTGTCTTATTTATTACTGGTTTTTTGATTTCTTCTAACTACATATTAACCTCATATCACAAAGAAAAGAATGGGTTTGCTGAAAATAAAAAAATTGAAATACCTAAAAAAGTCAAACCTCAAGAAATAGAAATAAAAGATAGTAATTACAAAAGATGGAAAAAAGTATACTTAGAAGAAGTAAGTCACTAATCCTATTTCCCATATTTCTAATCTTCTTCACCATTTTTTCAACTGCCCAGAGGATTAAAATATACAGGTTAAGTTTAATCATAGAAGATGGTGGTAGAAATATAACCTATTTACTTCCCGGTTATTCATACAATGAGATCCCATTTTGTGGTATAGGGTGGCTTGAAGACTTTTTAAAGAAAAGTAAATTCACCTTTTCGCTAAGAGGTAGAAAACTTGAAATAATTGGAAGGGATAAGAGAAGGGGAATCTTTGTTTTTAAAAAAGTTGGTAGAATAAGTGAAATAAAAGTTAAACCGACAGAATATGGGTGTATATTTATTCCAGATATAAAAAATTTTACTCTGTTAAAGGGTGTATTATTTAAAAATGTCTACTGCATATCCTACCCATCTTACATACCACCCTTTTTATTTCCACTACTTGATGAAAATGGAAATGTCATTTATTTTGTACAAAAAAAATTTAAAAATGAAAGGGGATGCACAGGAAAAACATTTGAAATTATAAAAAAAGAAACTATCATCTCATCCATAAAAAAAATAATATCCTCCCATAATGACATTCCCATGGCCTATTTTGGAATGAAAATATCCACCTGTAAATATGGAATCCATGTAGATGAGGTTAAAAAAAACTTTGCCGCAGATAGATATGGGATAAAAAATGGAGATATAATTCTCTTTGTGGATAGAATTTCCACTCCATCAGTGGAAGATTTTCTGGATTTGTTAAAAAATTTAAATCCCCACACTTTTCACACATTCTTAATCCAGAGAAGTGGAAAGATAATCAGGATAAACATAAAGCCAGACAAAAAGTAAAAAAATTTCCCCCTTAGTCAGTTGATTTTTGCCAGAAGGATTTTACATTTGCCAGTTTTAATTTCTTTCTTTATTTACCCACCCCAAATGCCTTCCAGTAGGTTTATAGAAGGAAAAGGAATAATCTTACTTATTAGTCCCTGCTAAAATATTTTAAGCCTTGCCAGAATTTAGTTTTTTTCTCTTATTTGCCTACCCTCAAAAGCCTCTAAAAATTTATGAAAAAATGGT
>JAMOQF010000045.1 GCA_027064125.1 Acidobacteriota bacterium | reverse complement strand
TAAAGTCCCCATTTACAATTTGAAAAGACTTGATAAATATCATGCCAAAAAATGGATTTACGATTTTGTGAGAAAAAAAGGGGGGAGAATAGATGAGGAAAGTGCTGAATATCTTGTAGAAAAATACAATTGCGATTTGAATAAAGTAGTTCAGACACTTGAAAATTTCTTTTTGTATGAATCTGATATGGGAAATTTTTTTATAAATCTTGAGAAATTGTCACCCTTTTTGTACTCCTATTCAGATTATTCCCCTTCAGAGTTTGTGGATGCCTTTCTTGATAGGGATGTTGCAAGGTGTATTACGATTTTTAATGCTTTAAGTGGAGATGTTTCCAATTTGATGTCCATTCTTGGACTTTTGGTGTGGTTTTTTCAGAAGATGAATTACTATTTTTTAATGAAAAGAGATGGTATTTCTTCCCATGCAATTAGATCTAAGTTGGGAGTCGGTGATAGGAATTTTAGAAATATTGAGGAGAAATCAAAAAATTTTTCAATTTCAGAAATTGAAAAAATTATATGTGGATTGGGAGAAATTGAAAGAGTGATAAAGAGCGGTTCAAAGATGAAAGATGTACTTTTTCAAAAAATGATTTTTCAACTTCTTTCCCATGATGTAAAATATAAAAGTATAAATTTTTAGGAGGAATTGAGATGGAAGATAAAAAAGGAGGAACTCCAGGATTTACCCCCAGTTTTGAATCAGTTGATAAGACAGGTCCCCTTGGAAAGGCTTTAAAAAAGGCCAAAAAAGGGGGTGGTGAAAAATCTGGAGGTTCAAGTAAGGTGGCAATTTTTGCCCTGATTTTATCTATTTTATTAATCTTTTATGCCATCTATCTGAATGTTCAACTTTCTGATGCCAATAAGAGAATAAAACAACTTGTACTTGAAACCCAGAATACAGAGACGAGGGTGGATGGTGTTGAGGAAAAGATCTTTGATACTGAGAATAAACTTGAGAAACAGATAAAACTTACTGATGAAAAGTTTGCAAGGTTACACGAGAAGCAAATGAATGAGGTGGAAAAGATAAGAAAAACTGTTGCCAGGAAAGCTGATAGGGTTGAGGTGGCAAGTGTTAAGGAAAAGACAAAGAGAATAATTTCTGAGGTTGGTTCCGTTAAGAATAATTTGCAAAATGTTGGTGGACATGTCAAAAAAGTAGATACAAAGGTAAAGGAAGTTGCATCTAAGGTTGAACAACAGCAGAAGGAACTTGAAGAGCAGAGAAAACTAATTGAACGAAACTTCCACAATATAAATGCCACCAGAGAGCAGTTAAATAAGACAAAAAATGTGCTTGATAAAGTTAAGATGTCCATAGATAGAGATTATTATGTGTTTCAGTTGAGTAAGGTTTCAGGAATTATCAGGGTTGCAGATGTGGGGTTAAGGTTAAAAAAGATCAGGCTCAAAGATCAAAAGTATGATATAGAAATTTTCCACGATGATAAGAAAATGAAGAGGAAAAAGGTTGAGGTTGGCGTTCCAATTTTCTTTTATAAAAGTGGTTATAAAAAGCCCTATGAACTTGTTATCACAAAAGTTGAAAAGCATAGGGTGGTGGGATACTTAAGTGTACCTAAGGTAAAACAGTAAATTTTATATCTGGTGGGGGTTCCCCGCCAGATGTTTTTAAATAAATATATAGTTTAATATTTTGAACCATGACTAAAAAAAAAATTTTTGCACTCTTTTCTGTTCTGGTTATTTTAGATGCAATAACCAAGTATGTTGTTGTATCGAGGTTAACTCAATTTGATACAATTGTTGTAATTCCCCATTTTTTTAACATTGTTCTTGTTAGAAATAGGGGAATTGCCTTTGGACTCTTTTCTGGAATAGGAAAGTTTTATAAAAATATAGTCCTGATTTTAATTGCTCTATTTGTGGTGTATTTTTTGTTTGGATTTTTAAGGGAAACTGGAAATAAGGTATTGTATTTTAGTGTTACAATGATAATTGCTGGAATTGTGGGAAATATCATAGACAGATTAATAAATGGGAGTGTGATAGATTTTATTGATTTGTACATAAAAAGATTTCACTGGCCCTCCTTTAATCTTGCAGATATTTACATTACAGTTGGAATAGTGATAATTTTAATTTTTCTTATAAGAGATTGGAAAAGTGCCAATGCGTAAATTTTTCTTATTATCAATTTTTTCCCTCCTGTTCTTTTCACACTCCTTTTCTTCAGATTTAAAGTATCTTGAAAATTTCTTGAAAAAATTTTCAGGTATAAAAACATTTCAGGTAAATTTTGTTCAGATTTACAGGTCTTCCATAAGTGAAGAAAAGGAAGAGGGGACTTTATATTACAAAAGGAATATGAAATTTTGTTGGAAATATGTAAAACCTGAAAGGAAGGAATTTCTCTTAATTGGCAAAAAGGCCTTTTTTTATGTCCCATCTGATTCACAGGTGGTGGTTAGCAGAATTGACAGGTCTGATTTTGAGAACTCAATTTTTAGAGTTTTTGAATCAAAGGATTTAGGGAAGTTGAAAGAGCAGTATATTATAAGTTATGTTGGAGAAAAAGATGGATCCTATTCCTACTTTTTTTCACCTCGCAAAGATGTGGATGTGAAAAATTTTTCAATCCTCATTGATGGAAAGACCCTTATGCCAAAGAAGATTTTTTTGAGAAATTTTGATGGGAGTGAAAATATATTCATTTTTGCCAATTATAAGTTGAACATAAAATTAAAGGATTCCATTTTTAAACCCAATTTTCCTGAGGGGACAGAAATTATATATGAAGAGTGATTTAAATTTAAAATTAATTTAATTTGAAATGTCTCCAATTTTGTGGTATTACATAATTTCAAAGATATCTAAATTCAAATATGAGGAGGTTTTATGAACCCAAGACGCATTCTTTTTTTCTGTCTCGTTTTTGTAGCGGTATTCAGTCTCACTGCCTCTCTCTATGCCCAGGCTAATGCTGCTAATGGTGCCATTGAGGGAATAGTCAAAGATGAGTCTGGACATGCAATTCCTGGAGCAACTGTTATAGTTACCCAGATGGATACTGGAATCAAAAGAGAATTACTTACAAATGACGATGGTATTTTCAGGGCTCCTCTTCTTCCAACGGGAAAATATTCAGTGGAAGTAAAACTTGAGGGATTTACCCCCTTTAAGCAGGAAGGGATTGTCGTTACAGTTGGTAGAACAGTTTCAATGAATGTCGTTTTGAAAGTAAAAGGTACCGCAGAGCAAATTGTCGTTACTGCAGATGCCGATGTAATTGAAACATCCAAAACTCAAATGAGTACCACTATTAATGAAAATTACATTTCAGAGATGCCACTAAATGGTAGAAACTTCAAGGATCTTATCCTTTTGACACCTGCAGTTGTTACTGATGGGCCATATGGAAAGGTTTCTTTCCATGGAATTCAGGGAGTTTTTAATAACCTCACAGTTGATGGTGCCGATGACAACAATGCCTTCTTTGGAGAACCAAGAAGTAGACAGAGTAGG
>JAMOQF010000044.1 GCA_027064125.1 Acidobacteriota bacterium | reverse complement strand
AAGAAAAAACAAATATTTACTCCCGAGGGATTCAATTTTCTCAATGAATTTTGTCTTATCTATGAAAAAGCAGTTGTCCCTTATTATTGACTCAAAATTTGATGTGCCATAAGGTATCTTTTTCATATCTAAATTTTACCAGAGTTTCTCCTAAAAATCCAATGGGGAAATATTTGCCTGACACCATTTATTTGTTTTTTCAAGAGGTGTCAGACAAAAATTTAAAAAACTCTTTTTAAAAATTATCTTAATAAATCTCATTTACTAAACAGAAAGTTTTTTTAACTCCTTACATAAGAGTTAAAGGATAATTTTTTAAAATCACTTTATTTTAGCGCGCTTACGCGCTTATGGGGCTTTTGTGAAACAATCATGGATTTGGGATAAATAGAAATAAAATAAACCTCCCCAAATTCCCCTTTAAATACATAAACACTTTACTAAAAAGGTAATAACCTATAAAATAGAACTGGAAGGGAGTTAAGGCAAGCATCATGAGGATAAAAATTGGAATTATAGGCTTTTCAAAAACCCTCGAAAATCTTGTTTCACACATTTTTGAAAATATAGACTACATAAAATTTAAACATCAATTCTCAATCCACATTACCTTCTACTACAACGGAATAAATCACATGATAAATGAAAAGGGACTAAAACCCGATGAGGTCCTTGAGGCAATTAGAGGAAGTCTAACCACAGAAGAGGATGACATCACCTTTGTAAGGGAGATAAATAACCTTCCATCAAGAATAAAAGAAAGTAAAGCGAGAATTGTTATCGTATCCCTTCCCCAACTCCTGAAAAAGCAAAACTACAAACTTTTGAAAAAACTTCTTGAAAATAAAATTGATATAATAACAACCAATAAAAATGAAGTTGTGGAAAACATTGACGAACTTGAAGACATAGCAGAATACAACAATTTATTTTTTTCCTACATCCCCGCACTTAATTTAATAACTCCAATCGGAGACCTCCTTGAAAATATATCCTCATCCTTTGAAATTCATGGATTTGAGGGTATATTTAACAGATTTACAAACATAATCATTTCAGAAATGATTAAAAATAAAAGTTCCGTCAAAGAGGAGGTTGAATTTTTAAAAGAAATTTTTCCAGAACATAAAGAATTGATATCAGAAGATTTAAATGGATACGACTCAGCCTGTACCGCCTTTTTGCTCGCAAGGAAATATATGACAGGAAACATTAAATTTGAAGATATAAAAATAATGGGGATAGAAAACTTAAATTATGAGAAGATAAAGAAAGTTGTAGAAAGTGGAAACAGTGTAAAATTATTGGGGAAGGCATCCTATGAAGATGAAATTTTAAAGATAAGGGTAACCCCCTCAATAATTTCAAAGGAACACAATTTTTACAATATCAACGACATGTCAGAAGCAATAAACATTTTTTCCGATTTCCCCACAAATACTTTTTTTGTGGCAAAAGGTTCTGACAACATTGAAAGGGATGTTGCCCTTTCAATTTACAGAGAGTTAATCAAATATTCAATTTACACTTTAAAAAAATTTGAACATTAAATTTTTACATAAAAAATTCAACCTGTTATATAATTACCTTTAGAGAAAAACATAAATCCTGGAGGAAAAATGAGCGAAAAAATGAGGGCAGTTGTTAAAAGCAAAGAGGGTATGGGTGCTGAATTGATGGAAGTAGAGATTCCAAAAATAAAAGATAATGAGGTACTTGTAAAGGTAAAGGCAACATCTATCTGTGGAACTGATGTCCACATTTACACCTGGGACAAATGGTCTGCAACAAGGATTGGAAAGAAAAAACTTCCTCAGATAATGGGACATGAAGTTGCAGGGGAAGTGGTAGAGGTGGGAAAGGCCGTCAAAAGGATTAAAGTGGGAGATTATATCTCCGCTGAAACGCATATCTTCACATTTGAAGACCTCACAGCCCAGGTGGGGCAGTTAAACCTGGGAGACCATATGGAAATTCTTGGGGTGGATAGAGATGGAAGTTTTGCTGAATACATAGCCATTCCTGAAAATGTTTGCTGGAAAAATGAAGAAAGTATTCCTCCTGAAATTGCAAGTATTCAGGAGCCATTAGGAAATGCAGTGTATGCAGTTTTAGGAGAGGACAACGATGTTGCCGGTAAAACCCTTGTAATCTTGGGGGATGGTCCCATAGGGCTTTTTGCTACAGCCTTTGCAAAAACCGTTGGTGTTGCAAAAATTTTTCTGGTGGGATTAAATGACTTTGCCCTTAAATTGGGGAAAAGTCTTGGAGCCGACTTTACCCTAAGGGCTGACGAGGATATGGACAGAGTGGAATTTATAAGGGAGCATACCTATGGAGCAGGTGCTGACATTGTGGTGGAGATGGCTGGAGCACCACAGGCAATACATGAGGGACTAAAGATGCTCAGAAAAGGAGGAAGATTTTCCGCCTTTGGAATATTAAAAGAGGGAAATATATCACTTGATTACAATGATGACTTTGTATTTAAAGGTATACAGATCCACTCAATAAGTGGGAGAAAAATCTTTGACACCTGGTACAGGGTTAGAAATCTTCTGGCAACTGAAAAATTGAATGTAAAACCAATAATCACTCACCTTTACAAACTGGAAGATTTCAAAAAGGGTTTTGATAATATGCTTTCCTTTCCACGAAAATGCGGGAAAGTCGTTCTTTTCCCTGATGAAAGAGAACTTTTAGAAGCCCAAAAGAGAATGAAAAACTAAATCCAATTTAAGGAGTTTAAATATGTATGGAAAAATAAAGGAAGATCTAAAGGCACTCCTGAAAGAACTTGAAGAAGCGGGACTTTATAAAAAAGAAAGGGTGATAGCGGGTCCCCAGGGGGTGGAAATAACCCTCAGCGATGGGAGTAAAGTTCTAAACTTTTGTGCAAACAATTATCTGGGGCTTTCAAATCACCCTGAAGTGGTAAAGGCTGCCAAAGAAACCCTTGATAAATGGGGCTTTGGCCTTTCTTCAGTTAGATTTATCTGTGGAACCCAGGAAATTCACAAAATTTTGGAAGAAAAGGTTGCCAAATTTCTGGGAATGGAAGATGCCATCCTGTACGCAGCCTGCTTTGATGCAAATGGAGGGGTTTTTGAACCCTTTATGGATGAAGAATGTGCAATTATCACAGATCAACTCAATCACGCATCAATAATAGATGGTATCAGACTCACAAAGGCAAAGAGATTCATATACAAACATGTGGACATGAATGACCTTGAAGAAAGGTTAAAAGAGGCCCAAAATTACAAATACAGAATGATTGCAACCGATGGTGTATTCTCAATGGATGGAGACATTGCTCCACTGAAGGACATATGTGATCTGGCAGAAAAATATGATGCACTGGTTATGGTGGATGACTCCCATGCCACAGGATTTATTGGAAAAACAGGACGAGGAACACATGAATTCAATGGAGTTATGGGAAGGGTGGACATTATAACCACTACTTTTGGAAAGGCGCTGGGAGGAGCATCTGGCGG
>JAMOQF010000043.1 GCA_027064125.1 Acidobacteriota bacterium | reverse complement strand
AGATTCTAACTCCCCCTGAAAAACATACTCGTCCAAACGGCAAAATAGTTGAAGTCCTGGGAGAAAAAAAATTAAGGGATGTTGAGTACAAAATAATTTTAAAAAGGCATAAAATCCCCGATTTTTTCCCACAGGAAGTACTAAAAGAAGCAGAAAGGATTGCAATTTCACCTTCTGAAGAAGAATTGAAAAAGAGAAAGGATTTTTCCGGAAATAAGATAGTAACAATTGATGGAGAAGATGCAAAGGATTTTGATGATGCTGTAGAAGTTAAAAAACTTAAAAATGGAAATTACTATTTAGGGGTTCACATTGCAGATGTCTCCCACTATGTAAAACCAGATTCAATGCTTGACAAAGAAGCATTTAAAAGGGGAACATCTGTGTATCTACCTGATAGGGCTATCCCCATGCTTCCCCAAATACTTTCAAATGATATATGTTCTCTTCGTCCCAACAAAATAAGATTGACATTTTCAGTTATAATGGAAATAAATCCTGAAGGGAAAATTGTAAAAAGGAAATTTTATAAATCCTTTATTAAAAGTTATAAGAGAATGACTTATAGTGAGGTACAAAAAATCTTAGAAGGAGATAAAAAACTCCAGAAAAAATATGAGGATTTAGTACCTCAATTTTTTCTAATGGCAGAATTATGTGAAATACTTTATAAGGCAAGGAGGAAAAGGGGAGCAATAGATTTTGATCTTCCTGAGGAAAAATTTGAATTTAAAGGTAAAAATGTAATAGGAGTTTACAAAGCAAGCAGATTTCTATCACACAGAATAATAGAAGAATTCATGATAGCAGCAAACATTTCTGTTGCCGAATTTTTGACAGAAAGGGGTTACCCATTACTTTACAGAGTACATGAGCCTCCAGATCCTGCAAAAGTTTCAGATTTTCTCCAATTCATTCAATTTTTTGGCTATGACTTTAAATTAAATCTTGAAAAATTAACTCCAAAGGAATTCCAAATAATATCTGATATCCTGGGGGAATCCCAGATGGGAGATTTTCTGCTTTACCAAATGTTGAGAAGTTTTAAACTTGCAATTTATAGTGAAAAAAATGTGGGGCACTTTGGACTTTCTCTAAAAAACTACACACATTTTACATCTCCCATAAGACGATATGCAGATCTTATAAATCACAGAATACTAAAAAGGGCCATCAAAAGGAGGAAGAAAATCAATCTACCTCTTAAAGAAATTGCTAAACACATTTCAGAAAGAGAGAAAAAAGCAACGGAAGCAGAAAGAGATGCCATAAAATTTGAAAAGTGTAAATTTATGGAGGAAAAAATTGGAGAAATCTTTACAGGATTCATAAGCTTTGTAAGGGAAAATGGTTTTTATGTTGAACTTATAGATTATTTTATAGAAGGATTTGTTCCGGTACACACACTTAAAGGTTACTACATATTCAATGAAAAAAAACAGCAACTCATTTCAGAAAAGGGTAATACTACTTTTACAATTAGCGATAAAGTTTTAATAAAAGTTTTAGGTGTGGATCTCTCAACTTACAGGATAGATTTTCTATTAATAAAAAAACTCTAAGGAACCCCAGAATTTTCTCCTTTGAGAGATTAAAGGAAAAAAATTTGCAAAAACTAAGTTAATCAACAACTTAAATAAACATTCCTTTTATAAGCCTTTAGAAAACACATATGGAGAGCAAATGAAAAAGAAATTAAAATACAGTGAGGGAAAAATCCTCTGGCAGAAACTAAAAGATTAAGTATTTTCTTACCATCCTATAAGCCTTCTTGGATGGCATTTGGAGGAGTAATGGGATTATTCGGAGAGGAATGGAAACAGACCTGAATCTTAAAAAAGTGTCAGACAAGATTTTAGATTTGAAATCCGGAGAAAATATCAGGCAGAAGTACCCCACACAATCCCACCATGGGTTTGTAGAAAAGAAAGAGAAAAATTTTTTTGTCTGGCACTATTTTTTCAGAAATTTTTATAGGCTTTTGAGGAAGGCAAATAAGAGAAAAAAACTAAATTCTGGCAATCACTTAAAATTTTCTGGCAGAGGCTAATAAGTAAGATTAATCCACTTTTCCTTCTATAAACCTTTAGGGTGGTTTTTAGGGTGAACAAGCAAGAAAAAAAATTCAAATCTGGTAAATATAAAGTCTTCTGAAAGAAACTAACAACTAAGTACATCTCTCTACCCTTCTATAAGTCATTAAGGAGGATGTTTGAGTAGGCAAATAAAAAAAATTAAATAAGTATGAAAAAGAGTGGATGGAAATTGGGGGAATTGACCTCATGCAAAATTGAAAGAATCTCCTTTTTTCAGATTTTTATTAAATATAAATATTTTAATCCCTAAAGAATCTCCTAATAACCAATCGAATGCAAATAATCATCGCCCATTCCAAAGTGATGGGCAATTTCATGAATCACTGTTTTTATAATTCTATTCTTTACATCTTCTTCATTTTTTGAAACAGACAATATGGGATTCATATAGATGGTTATTCTCGCTGGATAGGATAGAGGTGAAAAAAAACTCCTGTTAGTGAGAGCAACCCCCTCATAAAGGCCAAACAACAAATCACCATCGTTTAAATTCAACTTTTTCCTAATTTCCTTTGAGGGAGCATTTTCAACAACCACAGCCACATTATCCAAAAATTCCTTAAAAACCCCTGGTAATTCTTCAAGCCCCCTATATACTATCTCCTCAAACTCTTCCCTACTTATCTTTACCACTTTCTCCACTTTTTTTCAGTTCCTTTTCCTTTTCTCTACTTGATTTTATTTTCATAATAAAATATGAAACCAGTTTATCCATAAATCCCTTAAAATATTCCCTATTTATGTTGTAAACAGAATGTACACCATCACTTTCTACATATGAATATCTCCAATTTGAAAAAACATCCTCAGGTGAAAGTTTTAAATTTAATGCGGTGACACTACTGGATTTTCCCCTCATAAAGACAAGATCCATAACGTCTTTTTGAAAAACTTTAAATATATCTCCATATCCAAAGGAAACAATGTCTTTATTAAGCAAAAAATTTCTGAAATCCTTTTTTACACCATATTCAGGTTCATTTAGGGCGTTTTGTAAATCTAACAAACTCTTCTCACTCTGAGATACCGCAAAAAAATTGAGGTCCTCCAACAGATATAACTTATATTTTTTATAGCTAAAGGTAAACTCCTTTTTCCCATTAACACTTTTCTCAACAATATTTAAATCCTTATATTTCATATCCTTAAGGGCTTTAATCATCTTATCCAGGAGATCTATTTTTTTGGGAAAAAATATAGAAACTCCAAAGTTTTCATTCTTCAATCCTTTTCCATAATTTGAAATATATAAAAAATCATTTCCCAAAAGGTCCATAATCTCACCAGTGGTAAGTCCCACATAGATGGAAGTCTGCATATCCGCCATACCTAAAAAGGAATTGAGCATGGTCTTCATCTGGGGGCCAAAGGACTTTGCAATTACTTCTTTAAATTTATTCAAAAAAATTGAAATCGGTAATCTTCCATATAAAACAGTATTATACCCTCCAGGAATATTATTAATCACCTTTTCATAGGACCTGTCAGAAACGTAAAAATCTAAAATCTTCTTTATAAGAGTATCCCCATTGCTTT
Source organism: Acidobacteriota bacterium (assembly GCA_027064125.1). Taxonomy (GTDB): domain Bacteria; phylum Acidobacteriota; class JAAYUB01; order JAAYUB01; family JAMOQF01; genus JAMOQF01. The sequence goes on along the minus strand of JAMOQF010000043.1, from coordinate 14,332 downwards.
CAACCTTAAGAAACTCCCTTGCACTATAAGATTTTTTTCCATCCTTTAAACGGAAAAACAGATACTTTACATCCATAACACCACAATTTTTAAAAAAATTCTTGACGTTACTGCCCGTAAACATATTGGCAAACATCTCTCCAAAGGGATTTTTCTCATCCTTTGAATCAGATTTACTCTTCAATTTTTTACTTTCATCTAAACTTTTTGAAAGATAATCAATTGCCTCTTCTAAAGCTCTAAAATCGACAAAAATCAATGAAGAATGACTCAGAATATCCTTTGTATTATCCAAATTTTCAAGTATTTCCCGTTTCTCTCTAATGTCAAAGCCCCCACCTGAAAGAAAAGAAGATATTCCTTCCTTAACAAGATTTCCATTTCCCACAAATACTAAATTTTTTTCATCATTAAATGCGCATTGAATATTTTTTTTACCACCTGAAAAAATAAAAAAATCAGCTAATTTCTCACCCTTAATAAGGGAAAATTTTTTCTGAAAAATATCCTTTAAATCTCTATAACTTTTTTTGTCTTTAACTTCCAGGACCATTTCAAAAAGGAGGGAACCCACTCCTATTTTATCTGGCAACTTTACACATATTGCACAATTAAATTTCTTCAAATTATTATTTTGAAAAATTTCACCCCATTCACTCCTATTTTTAGTCTCATCATATATTCTTCCTATTGAAGAAAAAACAACTTCATTTAAACTATCCATGTTCTTTGAAATCAAATATAAATCTCCATCTTTCAATAAAAATTTTTCAACATCAATTGAAAAAATATTAAGTGAAAAAATCAAAATTAACAAAACAAAAAATAAAACCTTTTTGCTCATCTCTATCTCCATCTTTAATATAATCTTTCTACTTAATGATTTTAATTGGTATGGGAATAAATGTCAAAATAAAAACTAAAAATGAAACCAGACCTAAAATATATCTTTTATAATCTGGAGAATTGTATTCAAAGTATAATGGGGGGTGGTCAAGCCCAAGGAAAAAAACAATTACGGCAAAAAATAGATAGGATGGGGTTGGCCAGGAAAGAAATGAAAGTAAAATCAAGCAAAAAAATGAAATTCTTGAAACAATAAAATGGACCTTCCTACCAAAAAGGGCATATACAATATGTCCACCATCCAGTTGTCCTATTGGTATCAAATTCAAACTCGTGGCAACGCATCCTATAAAAGCAGCCCAACCCACTGGATGTAAAATTAGATTTTGATAATCAGGGAAAAATATTTTTTCAGCAATTTTAAAAATTAAAGGTTCCCCAAGAATAATATCACCGCTATTTAACTGGTAATTTAATATCGGATAAGAAGCATAAATCCCTATAAATACGGTAGGCAATAAAAAAATAAATCCTCCAAGGGGGCCCCAAACCCCCACATCGAAGAGTTCATATCTATTTCTAAATGGCTCTTTAATCTTTATAAAGGCACCAAGAGTACCAAAAGTTTGAAAGAAAAAAGGCAAAGAAGGAAAGGGAATTAGAAATGGTGGAGTGGCGTCAAGGTCGTATTTCCGGCACATAAAAAAGTGTCCAAATTCATGTGCAAGTAAAATCACCATTAGTGGAATAGAATAAAAAATCCCATATAAAAAAAACTTAAGAGAAAGAAAATCCTTTAATAATTCTATAAAAGAAAAATATTCTTCAATCGAAAATTTATATTCAAGAAACCATCCATACCCTGCCACCGTTATGGTCAAAAAAGAAATAATAAAAAGAACAACCGCAATAAATATGTTTTTTCTGTGGGTCTTAAAATAGATGTTATTTATATCTAACACCCCATTAAATTTATTTTTTAAAATTTTAAATTCTTTCCAGCCCTGAATTTAACAGTTTTCCCCTTTTTTATTTCCACTTCTTCATTGGTACGAGGATTTCTTGCAACTCCAGTTTTTTTATTCTTAACCACAAAAATTCCAAATCCTCTAAGTTCAACCCTTTCACTTTCTTTCAACCCAAACTTAATTTCATCAAAAAAGGTATCCACTATTTTTTTTGCCCTTGATTTTGGAATAGACATTTTCTCAGAGATTTCACTTACAATATCATTTTTAATCACAATTACCTCCCTAAAAAAAGAATTAAGGCATAAATCTAAAAAAATCAATTTTAACAGGAGTTCCCCTTCTCGTTAAAAAATTTTTTCAAAATATTTTCAATATCATCTAAGCCAAAAGGCTTTTTTAAAAAATACTTAATTTCAAAACTATCCCCCACTTTTTTCTTTATCTCCCCAACTGAATAACCACTCATAAAAATCACATTTTCAAAATCCATAAGTTTCTTCCTCAATCTATCCAGATTCTCATCTCCTACAGCACTAAAATCTACAAATACAAGATCAAATCCAACACCTCTCTCCAATTCCTTCATGAAATCATCAAATTTTATACAGGAAATAACCTCTATTCCCAAATCAGAAAGAGATTCTTCAAGAAAATCCTTTATTGAAGGTTCATCTTCAAGTAAAAGAGAAATGAATTTTCCATCCTTTAAATTGAATGATAATTCTTCTTCACTATTTTTCTCTTTATCTATCACAGGGAAATAAACATAAAAAGAAGTGCCAACACCGGGTTTAGACTTCACATCTATCATACCGCCATGTCTTTTAACTATGCCAAAAACAGTGCTTAAGCCAAGCCCCGTTCCCTTTCCAGGTTCCTTGGTGGTAAAAAGGGGTTCAAAAATCTTATCCATAATTTCAGGAGAAATTCCACTTCCAGTGTCTTCAACCACTATAAGAACGTATTCTCCTCCCTTCGCATTAAATTGCTCTAATAGGTCCCTATTCTCCACAAATTCCTTCCGCAAATAAAATCTTATCTCACCTCCCTCCTCCATTGCATCCTGGGCATTTGTGGCAAGATTTAGCAATATTTGTCCAATCTGGGCTTTATCAGCGAGGATAGGAGGAACATCTTCAAAATCATAATAAACCTTTATATCTCCCCTTTTATAGTTTGAAAAAAATTCTACAAAATCCAACAGTTCCTTCTTTAGATCAACTTTTACAAAATTGGCTGGGCCCGATCTTGAAAAAGCCAGAAGATTTTTTGTAATATTAATTCCCCTATTCACAGCAACATATATGTTATCCAGTTTCGTTCTTAAATTTTCACTTAATTTTTCTTTCTTTAAAATTAAATCCAAATTCGCCTTAATAATAGACAGAATGTTATTAAAATCATGTGATACCCCTGCAGTTAAAGTAGCCATACTGTCAAGTTTTTGCATCTGTAGGATTTGACGCTCAAGTTTTTTTCTCTCTGTAATATCTAAAAATGAAATTAGATATCCACCTTCTTCATACATTTCAGATTGAACAAATGTCCCGGAGACAAGTAAAAATTTTTCCTTCTTTTTAGGTGTCCTCAATACAAGGGTAAATGTGTCAATTCTTCCCTTTTCCCATTCTTTCAAATGATTTTTAAATTTTTCATACTCATCTCTGGTTAAAAAGGGCTTTATGGAAATTGGAGCTATACCCTTAAACTCTAAAATTTCCTTCATTTTATTGTTTAAAAATATGGTCTTTTCATCCCTTGAAAAATACCATATACCAACATTTACATTTTCAACGAGACTTCTATATTTCCTTTCAGAATCCTTCAATCTCCTATTGACCTCTGTCAACTGATTAACCTTCGTTTCAAGGGAAGACACCATTTTTTTAGATAATTCCCTAAATACTTCCTTATCAAGCACATTCTTTTTCTGTAAAAGGGAACCCTTCCCGGATAGAATTGCCTCTATTTTACCGGGAAAACTAAAAGGATCTATAGGTTTTGGAATAAAATCAATACATCCCACAGCAAGGGCAAGGTCTCTATTTTTTTTGGAGACCTTTGCAGAAATTGCTATCACAGGAATATTACTTAAATCTCTGGTAGCCTTCAACCTTGTTGTAACTTCAAATCCATCCATTCCAGGGATTGCAATATCCATTAAAATTAGATCTGGTTTTATCTCTTCAGCCCTTGATATAGCCTCAAGTCCATCCTCTGCTCCAAAAACTTTATAACCCTTATTTTCAAGAATTGCCTTTACCAATCTAAAGTTGTCAAGATTATCTTCAACATATAAAATTTTCTTCATACTAAATCAGTTCACTCATCCCTTTAAAAAAATTATTATCCTTCATCTCCTTCAAAAATACAATTACATCTTTTAAATTTTCAGGAGTTAGATTAATTTCCATTCTCAACTTCCTTTCCTCAAAACTCCGGGGGTAAAAGACTTTCACATCACCAGGGCAATTAAATTCCTTTAAAAACTTATAAAATTTCTTTCTATAGGAAAACTGCAGGGGAAAATTCTTAGACTCCAGATAGTTTAAAACTTTATCGGCTCTTTGAGGTAAAGGAATATCCTCTTTAAGAAATTCCTCGACCCTTTTAAATACCATCCCAATTTCCTCACCCTTCTTCCACAATTCAAAAAGGTGGTTTAAAAATATAACTTCCCTATTCTTATTCAGACACAACCTCTTGGAAAGCAAAAATATGGTGCTTCTTATATCCCTGGGAAATTTAAACAAAATCTTTAAAGATTTCACTGAAAAGTCTCCCCTGGCAATGTATTTTTTACAATCAAGGTTCAGGAGAAAAATATTTTCAAAAAAATTTAGATCCACCTTATTTGCATTTAATCCAAGAAAAGGGAAAAACTCTCCATATAATTTATCTTCTACAATGCCAAAAGAGATCAAAGATTTAATTATTTTTGTAATTTCAACATAATTTAAAGTTCTATGGGAAATATTTTCAAAAATTGAAATTTTAAACAATTCAGCGGGATCTCTTTCATCAAAAATGATGGCAGGAATATTATCATTTTCGTTGGAAAAAAAAATTCTTTTAAAACCAGAAAATGGAATAAACTCTTTTTCCTCTTTAAATATGAAAATGGGAGACAATACCCCCAATCTTTTAATGGATTCTTTTAAAAAGGAAAATTCCTCTTCAGGGAAAAAAGAATAGTTAAATGGCGTATCTAATTTTAATTTTGAGACTTCAATCTCTATTACCTTCAAATCAACTATTCCCCTATTATTTTGACAAGAACCCTTTTTCTCCTTCTTCCATCAAACTCCCCATAAAAAATTTGTTCCCAGGGCCCAAAATCAAGCCTTCCTTTTGTAATTGCCACAACAACCTCTCTTCCCATTATCTGTCTTTTTAAGTGGGCATCACCATTATCCTCACCTGTTCTATTGTGTTCATACCTTTCTATTGGCTCATGGGGTGCAAGTTCTTCAAGCCATCTTAAATAATCTCTGTGAAGTCCAGGTTCATCATCATTTATAAAAACAGAAGAAGTTATATGCATGGAGTTTACAAGACAAAACCCCTCCTTTATTCCACTTTCTTTCACACATTCCTCCACCAGAGGGGTAATGTTTATCAATTCAAACCTATTTTTAGTATTAAACCAGAGTTCTTTTCTATAACTTTTCATATCAACACCTCAAAATTTCATTTTTTACTCTTTAAATATTTTTCAAGATCTCTTTTCATTGATATGGCAGAGGAGTATCTATCATCAGGATCATGTGCCAGCGATTTAAGAACAATTCTCTCCAACTCTTCATCTACACCACTTACAAATTTAGACAATTTATAGGGTTTAGAATTTATCTTTTTTTGAATAAATTCCTTTACACTACTCACATTTTTATCATATGGAATTTCTCCAGTTAACATCTCAAAAAAAGTAACCCCCAGAGAATATATGTCTGCCCTTTCATCCACAGTTTTTCCCAGAATAACTTCAGGAGATACATACTTAGGAGTTCCTCTGAACTTATCATCTGGATTAAACAGTGAAAACATAGCCTTTGCAATTCCAAAATCTGTAATTTTAGGTATCTTATCGTCATAGGTGATCAAAATATTAGCAGGCTTTATATCCATATGTACAACATCTTTCCTGTGTGCAAAATACAATCCGTCAAGGACCTTTAAAATTATAGGTATGGCATTTTCAGGCTTCATGGGAGCCATTTCATTTATTATTGATTCAAGGGACATTCCTTCCACAAGTTCCATGACAATATAGTATTTTTCAATGGTTTTCTTATCCCCACTTCTATCTTTATATGTTCTCTCATCCTTTAAAATATCATATACCTGAACAATATTGGGATGATTCAATTTTGCAAGTAATCTTGCCTCTCTAAAAAATTCCTTTATCCTCTCATCATCTTTAACTTCAGATATTTTCTTCAATTCCTTAATAGCCACCTTTCTATCAAGTACCCTGTCCCTTGCCAAATAGACAACACCCGCACCACCTCTGCCAAGTTCTTCAATAAGTTCATATCTTCCGGAAATTACATAGGAAGAATCAAAAAGTTCAAGATCTTCTTCTGTGGAATCTGTAATACTCAAATTGTTCACTTCTTCTTCAATGAAAAATTTAGGATTTGTTTCAGAATAAACTTCCAGATTCTTCTCAATCCCCTCAAAAGCACTTTTTTCTTCCATCAATTCACCCAAAATCAAAGCTCCATCATTTCTTGAGAATTTAATTGGATCAATTTCTTCAGCCTTTTTTAAAAATTTTATCGCTTCATCGCCCAATTTTAACTCAGAACACAACTTTCCAACTTCCATTAAAATATTAAAATCCTGAGAATCATAAAATATATCTTCAAACTTTTTAAAAAATCTTATTGCCTTTTTACTAAGCCCCAATTTAATCAAAATTTTCAACTTAAGCAAAAGTTCCTCTATCTTCTTTTCTTCGTCTTCTATATTGTCAATTACTTCAAGAGCCCTTTCATATTTATCGAAAGAGAAATAAACCTCTGCACACCTTCTATATTTTCCATCCTTCAGAAGTTCCTTTGCAGCCTCTTCTATCTTTTTCTGTTTTAAAAGAATTTCACTCTTTTTCTCTCTATCTCCCGTTATATCATACAAAACTTCAAGTAATTTATATAAATCAGCGGGATTAAATTCAACTGATTCCAACTCCCCATTAATAAAAAACTTACCAGTGGCATCATATTCATTTCTTATTCGCTTTCTTTCTTCCTCTACAGCACCTATTAGCACATTTGCAAGGGAAACATCTCCATATTCCTTTACAACTTCAAGGGCCTTATAAAATTTCTTTTTCTCCAAATAATAGTAAAAGGCATTTCTATAAATACCATCTCTTAAAAGTTCCGAATCCAGATACTCAGGATTGGGAGAAGAAAAATTAAAGAGACGCCATACAAATTTTTTAAATGAACTTTTTTTCTTCCAGGATTCAACAAAAGGAATAATGAACGTCTTGTACAGTTCAAAAACTTTCAAAAAATCCCTTTTATTACCAAAATCCTCCAGATCTAAATTTTTCAAATAGTAGAAAGCCTTTAATTTATCTCCCTTTAGAAGATATAAGAACCCTAAAGATTCAATATCCCCCATCTTCTTAGCAATCTTTATCGCCTTTTTAATATTTTTACCGGTTTTTAAAGCATAATCAATAATACTCGCCTCTTCTTCATGAGGGATTTTCCCTCTACCAACCATCTCCTTATAGGCCCTGGCCATAAAAATGAACGATACAATAAAGAAAAAGGAATTTATAAGAATGCTCCAAAATCCCGTCACAACAAGGTATTTACTATAAATAATTAGAAAATAGGCCCCACCCAAAATTCCTTTCAAAAAAGAAGCGACAAAATCTGTTAAAAATTTGGAATCAAAAAAGGTGAAAATCGAAATCGTCAAATTCAAAGCAAATAGAATAAAGATAAAAATGGAGAATAGAAATTTTAAAAATTTCATAATAAAAACCATCATTTTTACATATTCATTTTCTTAAAAATTCTCTCGGGGATTAATTTTATAATCAACATAATAAATTTCCAAAACCACTTAGTATAAACTATATCTTTTTCCTTTTTTATGGCCCTAAAAACATCCTTTGCAACCTCTTGTGGAGAAGCAGTTAAAGCCTTAGGCAAAACCATATTTTCTGTCATCTTGGTGGCAATAAAACCAGGTTTAACAGTTAATACCTTCACCCCTTTTTTAAAAAGATAATTCCTTAGCCCCTGTAAATATACTGAAAATCCACCTTTAGCAGAACCATAAATAAAATTTGAACTCTTTCCCCTATCACCTGCCACCGAAGAAAACCCCACAATAATGCCACTACCTCTTTTTGCAAATTCCATGGCAAAGTGGTTGATAAATAAGACAGCACCTGTAAAGTTAGTATTTAAAATCTTCTCTGCCTCTTCCATATCCAAAAGGGCTCGTTCATTATCCCCAAGGTAACCGGCAATGTATATTAAACAATCAACTTCTTTGAATTTATCAAAAATTGGGTTAAAACTGTTCTTATCCGTCACATCAAGATAGTCAACCTCAACTTTTACATCTTCATATCTTGTCTCTATATCTTTTTTTAATAACTTCAAATTTTCCACATCTCTGCTAAGCAAAATAAGGTCATCTCCCTCTGCAGCAAACAAATTTAAAAGTTCCCTTGAAACATCAGAATTTGCACCAACAACTAAAACCTTCATTTAAACAACCTCCTCCACTGGATGGATGAAAATTTTTCTCCGGGATCATATCTTTCCTTCACCTTCAGGAAAAACTTCATGCTCTCTCCATATTCTTCTTTAAAGATATCGCCACTCATTCTACTATCCTTAGATAGATAATGTCTTCCACCATATTTCAAAACAATTTTATCAAGTTTTTCTGCCAATTGCAATGTTTCCTCTGAAAGGGGAAAATCAAGGGCAAGGGTATAACCCTTCATTGGAAAGGAAAAGGGCGCTTCCTCTTCCCCAAATAATTTCAATACGGCCAGAAAAGAACCATAGCCAGAACCTGAAATTTCTTCAAGAATTTCTTTAAGTCCATCAAAACTTCTATCCTCAGGCAAAACAAATTGATATTGGAAAAACCCTCTTCTGCCATACATTTTATTCCACTCCAGAATTGAATCCAGAGGGTAAAAGAACTTATCAAAATCCATTTTTTTTTCAGAATATTTTCCAATTTGTTTTGAATAATAAAGGGTATTAAAGGCCTTAACAGTCATCTTATTTAAAACAAAGGAGGGGAAAAAAAATGGTACGGCAATCTCCTTTTTGTCCATCAATGTCAAATTCCCATCATCCGCATGTTCTCCAAGCATTAAAATCGACCTTCCCAGAGATTTTCCTCCTTTCAGGCAATCTATCCACGCCACAGAATATGTATAATTTGCATTTTCCTCAAACAACTTAAAGACTTCATCTAAATTTTCAGCCTTTATTCCCCTGTAATCAATTTTCACTGAATTTATTTTCTTAAGCTCAATTTCAGCTTCAATAATAACTCCAGTTAGCCCCATTCCACCAAAGGTATACCAGAATAGATCACTATTTTTCTCGCGGGAACATTCCAATATTTCTCCATCTCCAACTACAATCTTAAATGATTTAACACAACTGGAAAAAGATCCTTCTCTATGATGGTTTTTCCCATGAACATTTGAGGCTATAGCACCACCTACTGTTACAAATTTTGTGCCCGGAGTAATTTTTAAAAAGAACCCTCTTGGAATGGCAAATCGTAAAATCTCATCCAGGGTAACCCCTGAAGTGACCTTTAAAATCCCTTTTTCAGAATCAAATCCAAGAAAAAAATCATACTTCGAAAAATCCAAAACATGGTCATTTAGAGAACTATCTCCATAACTCCTACCAAGTCCTCTTGCAATAATATTTTGGACAGAACTTATCTTTTCCATCAATTCATCTCTTTTTTTTACCATAAAAACTTCTGCTTCAACCTCAGGGTAAAGCCCCCAACCACTTATTTTTCTCCTCACATCATCCTCCTCAAAACTCCTCATGTGTAATTTTTCATATCCCTCAAAATATTTGTCATCATCAGTTTATTATGATAACATTTTTTAGGTTGTTGAAAACAGATTTGAGGTTTTTATGAATTTTTTCAGAGAAAAAAGTTGCGAAGAAATATTAAGAGAAATAAAAGAGGGTAATAAAATAACCTTAGCAAGAGCCATTTCACTAATAGAAAATAGAGAACCAAGAGGAACAGAAATTTTAAAAAGAGCCTATCACTATACTGGAAATTCCACAGTAATAGGTATAACCGGATCTCCTGGCGCCGGGAAAAGCACCCTTGTTGACAAACTAACTGGGGAAATAAGAAAAAGGGATAAAACTGTTGCCATAATTGCTGTTGACCCAACAAGTCCCTTTAGTGGAGGAGCAATTCTTGGAGATAGACTCAGAATGCAACGCCATTCAACCGATGAAGGGGTTTTTATAAGAAGCATGGCAACGAGGGGGAATTTAGGTGGACTTGCCTCTTCAACCGATGATGTGATAGTGCTCCTTGATGCCGCTGGATTTGACTTTATAATCGTTGAAACTGTGGGAGTGGGACAGGATGAGGTGGACATTGTCAAAAGTGCACACATATCAATTGTAGTTCTGGTTCCCGGAATGGGTGATGATATTCAAGCAATTAAGGCTGGAATAATGGAAATTGGCGATATTTTTGTAATAAATAAATCAGATAGAGATGGTGTCACAAAACTTGAACAGGAAATAAATGTACTTTTAATGTTATCCGCGAAAAAAGAAGAAGAACTTCCCCAAATTGTTAAAACAGTCGCTCTTACAGGAAAGGGAGTTGATAAGTTATTTGAAATTATTCTGGAAAAGAAAAATAAACTCTCCCAGTCAACCAAATTTCTAAGATACCATAAAGAACTACTCAAAGAAAAACTCATAAGACATATAAAGGAAAAACTGTTTGAAAAATTTTCAAATGAATTAAAATTTAATCTGGAGGTAGAAATTAATAAGATAATTGAGAATAGAGAAAGCCCCTATGAAATTGCAGAAGAAAAAATTTCCCTTTTTTTAGGAGAAAGAAATGAACAATAAATTTGATTCGATAGATCACATTGGAATTGCAGTAAAATCCCTGGATGAAATTGTAAAGATATTTGGCCTCATCTCTGAAATAGAAAATTTCGAAATTGAAGAAGTACCTGAGCAGAAAGTCAAAGTGGCCATGTTTAGATGTGGTGAAAGCAATATAGAATTTCTTATGCCCACATCCCCTGAATCTCCCATCCAGAAGTTTCTGGAAAAGAGAGGAAATTCCATTCACCACATTGCATTTAAAGTCAAAAACTTAGAAGGAAAACTGGAAAAATTAAAAAAAGATGGAGTAAAACTAATCGATTCAAAGCCAAGAGTTGGTGCAAATAACAAAAAAATAGCCTTTATCCATCCCAAATCAACGGGAGGAATTTTAATAGAACTATGTGAAAAGAGGAGGGAACATGAGTAACATTAAGGTTGGAATCATTGGGGGAAGTGGCCTCTATTCCATTAAAGAAATCACAGACATCGAAGAAGTGAAAATTGAAACCCCCTTTGGAGAAACAAGTGACAACTATATAATAGGAACCCTCGGGGGTAAAAGGGTCGCATTTTTACCAAGGCATGGTAGAGGTCATAGATTTCTTCCACATGAGATTAATTACAGAGCAAACATCTATGGCTTCAAGAAATTGGGAGTTAGAGAAATTATTTCAGTATCTTCTGTGGGCTCTCTTAAGGAGGAACATGCCCCCCTCGACATAATTCTACCAGATCAATTTGTGGATATTACAAAAATGAGAAAGAGCACCTTTTTTGGAAATGGGATTTCTGCCCATGTGCAATTTTCCCACCCCACATGTCCTCAATTAACCTCATATGTGAAAAAAGCTGCCGATTCCTTAGAAATTCCTGTAAAAGTTGGTGGAACCTATATTTGTATGGAAGGTCCCCAATTTTCCACAAAGGCAGAAAGTAACATGTACAGGACCTTTAATTTTGACGTTATAGGAATGTCAAACGCCACAGAGGCAAAACTTGCAAGAGAAGCGGAAATTTGCTATGTCACCATTGCCTTTGTAACCGACTATGACTGTTGGTTTGAAAGTGAAGAAGAAGTAAGCGTCGATCTTGTAATAAGAAATTTACAAAAAAACATTGAAAACGCAAAAAAAATAATTAAAGAAGTTGTAAATTTGCTACCAGAAGAAAGAGACTGCAAGTGTCATCATGCCCTTGAAAACGCAATTATGACTGATAAATCCTTAATTCCACCTAAAATAAAAAAGGATCTGGATGTAATTATTGGCAAATATATAGAATAGATAATGTATTTTTTCAATTATTTTTTTCTTAAAGAGAGGTACCATGGATTTAGTTATTGTTGGTTCTGTTGCCTTTGACTCCATTAAAACCCCATTTGGATATGCAGAGAGAGTTCTCGGTGGCTCTGCAACTTACTGTAGTATATCTTCCAGTTTTTTTTGTAAAGATGTGGGTGTAGTGGCAGTAGTGGGTGAAGACTTTGAAGAAAAATACTTCAGGTACTTTTTAGACAGGGGAATAGACATAAAGGGAATTGAAAGAAAAAAGGGGAAAACTTTTTTCTGGGAAGGAGAATATACCACTAATTTCAACGAGGCACTAACCCACAAAACAGAATTAAATGTATTTAAGGATTTTAATCCTCAACTTCCTTCTGAATATGAAAATTGCAAATATTTATTTCTCGCAAACATTGATCCAGATTTACAAATTAAGGTCATAGATAAAATCAAAAATCCTGAATTTATTGGACTTGATACAATGAATTTCTGGATTGAAAATAAAAGAGATTCTCTGCTTAAAGTACTTGAAAGGATAAATATATTATTTATAAATGAAGGAGAAATAAAATTATTTACTGGAGAATCAAATACAGTCCTTGCTGGAAAAAAGATAATAGAGATGGGAATTGAAAAAGTTCTCATAAAAAGAGGAGAATATGGAGCGATCCTTATGGAAAAGGACAGAGCCTTTGCAATTCCAGCATATCTTGTTGAAAAGGTCGTGGATCCCACAGGAGCAGGCGACACCTTTGCAGGTGGTTTTATGGGATATCTGGCTGCAACTGGAGATTTTTCATTTGAAAATCTGAAAAATTGTATAATCTCCGGTACCGTAATGGCTTCATTCAATATTGAAGACTTTTCTGTAAAAAAACTTACGAGTATAGGTTTTAATCAAGTAAGTGAGAGAATAAATAATTATTTAAATTTAATAAAAGTTGATGCTGAAAAAATTTTAAAACAAAATTAATGTTTTGAAATCTTATTATTGTATAATGTTAACTTAAGGGGTGGTAATATGAAAGATTTTGAAAAAAATTTGCAGAAATTGGCAAAAGAAATTAGAAATTCAATGGAAGCAAATGAGAAACTCAAGGAAATCCTGGAAAAGTTTCTGAGTGAAAACTTTGAAATCACTATAAGCAGATTTTCCATAAAAAAGCCCTCTGACAAAAAGGTTCCTGAAGAAAATAAATCTTTAATCATTATTTCTCCTCAGAAGGATATGGTGTTAGAGGTAAAAAAAAGTATCAGGAAAAATTTGAATTTAACCCCTGAGGACCACCTCTTTTTAAAGTCCATAAAGATAAAATCTGATGAATAGTTGAACCTGAACACCTGAAACAAAATCTAACTAATGTTAGACCAAAAAAGAGGTTGAAAAATGATAAAAAAAATTCTTTTAACCACATTTTTAATATCAATATTTTCCGTTATATTTATATTTTCAGCCTATTACAATCAAATTCCGAGAATAAGTTATGTCAAGGGGAATGTACAACTTGAGGATGTAAATGGGGGCTGGAGTAATTGTGATATAAATCTACCAATCACTCAGGGAAGTAGAATTGTCACTGGAAGAGATGGGCGAACTGAGGTGGAATTTGATGACGGTTCTGCCCTAAGGGTTAATTCAAACAGTGAATTTTTCATTTCAATTTTAAATCAAGATTATGTAAAATTAGAAGCCATCTCTGGAACTTACATTTTAAAGACAATTTCAGATATGGATTTTGAAATTGTCACCTCAGTGGGAAACATATTGGTAAGGACTCCCTCAAATGTAAGGATAGATATCTATAGAAATGGAACCCTCAAAATCTTTGTAAGAGATGGTAGGGCCTACTTTAAAAATGAATTTATTGATAAAAAAATAAAGAGTCACAGGGGATTATATATCTCAAATGGGGGAAGCAATTATTCAAAATTATATTCTTTAAAATTAGATGACTTTGACTTCTGGAGCGATAGGAGGGACTCAAGATATACCTATTCCCAATCTCGCAGATATATACCTGAAACCAACATTTATGTTGGAATTTATGATTTAGACCACTATGGAAGATGGGTTTTTTTAAATGATTATGGATATTGCTGGATCCCTGCAATA
>JAMOQF010000042.1 GCA_027064125.1 Acidobacteriota bacterium | reverse complement strand
TACTTTCAGAGTTTTACAGGATAGTATCTGTGAGGGATTTTATCTGGAAGGAAGAGGGGATAAAGATGTTTTTTTTGACGTATTTGAACATTACGAGTTTATATAAGATTACTTCGGAATACGATACAGGGAGTGGGTTTACAGACATCTATCTTGAGAAGAACTGGGTGGTGGCACGAGAGGTAAAATATGAATACATAATAGAGTTAAAGCACTTAAAGGGAAAGGATGCTGAAGATGAAGGGTTGGTGAAGAGGATAAGGGAGGAGGGAATTAGTCAATTAAATAAGTATGCTTCTTCAATAGAGAGGAGAATTCCAGAATATTTAAAAGATGCTCCGGATGTGAAACTACCCATTTTAAAGAAGATTTTAATAATATCATCTTCCAAAAAGCCGCTTATTGTTGAAGAGGTGGAGTAAAGCAACTTTTCTGGTTTACGGGTTGTGGTTTCAGGTTTTTGGGGAAAAAATATGTAAAGTTAAAGGTGTCAGGGAAAAATAAAGTTTTCTGGCAAAAACCAGGTGATTAAAGAATAACTCTTTTTATCTTCTATAAACTTTTTTTAGATGGCATTTAAGGGAAGAATGGGGACAAACCTGAATTTAATATTTAAGAAGGATATTAAGAAAAGCATTGGACAGGTAAGAAGTAAGAAAGAAAAAGAGATGAAAAAATAAAAACTTTAGTGAAATTGGCAACAGGCAAAATTGAAAAATCTCTTTTTTTAAATTAAAGGGATGGTCCCTCCAATAAAAAACCTTTTCACAAAACTTTTTATGGCATAAAAAATTTTAAACATTTAAAATTTCTTCTCGCAAAGAAGTTTTGGAGGAAAAATGAAAAAGAGAAATGCTCTAATAATATTTTTAATTTTCATTTTTACATTTTTCATAATTTTCATTCTCTATATAACAAAACCAAAGCCACAAAAGATAAAACCGCAAATACCTATTGTAAGTGTTAAGGTTGTAGAGATAAAGAAAACTGATTTTAAAGATATTTACAAAACAGGTTGTGAGGTGGAACCAATTTTGAAGGGAAGCATAAAATCACAGGTGGCAGGAGAAGTAACTTTTATTTCCCCTAACCTTGAAGTTGGAGCGACCGTTAAAAAAGGGGAAAAACTACTGGAAATTGACAGAAGTAAATATCTCTACAAATTTAAAAGCACAAAAAACAAACTGGAACAACTAAAAAATACCCTTAAAGAACTAAAGGTTGAACTCAAAAAAAATAAGGTATTAATGGAGATTGCAAAAAAGAACTTTGAAATTTCAAAACATGAACTTAAGAGAAATAAATTCCTTTTGGATAAAGGAGTTATTTCAAAAAGTCAATACGACAACCTAATCTTAAAGTTAAAGACATATGAGAGCAACTTTAAGAATTTAAAATTAAATGAAAAGTCTCTAAAGTTTAAAATAGAAGGTACCAGAAGTCAGGTTGAAGCCACTTATGAAGAACTTAAAATAGCCAGAAAGGATCTGGATAACTGTGATGTAAGGGCTCCCTTTTCGGGAACAATATCCTCAAAAAATGTGAATCTTGGAGATGTGGTAAATATAAATTCACCACTTTTTTCCATAATTTCCTACAAGATGGTTAAGGTAAAATTTTTTGTCCCCCTTTACATAAAAAAAGAAATTGCAAAGGGAGAAAAGGTGAAAATCCTGTCAACTGAAACAGGGGAAAATTTTGAAGGAAAGATAAAATTTATCTCTCAGGAGGCAGACGAAAAAAACAGGATGTTTCAGGTTATATGTCTTGTAAAAAATATGGATAAAGGGAGAAAACTCCTTCCAGGCACCTTTCTGGAGGTAGAGGTACCTCTTAAAACATATAAAGATATAATGCTTTTACCTCTTGAGGCAGTTCGAGATGGAGGAGTTTTTGTTGTTGAGAAAAATACTGCAAGATTTAGAAGGATTGAAGTGGGGAAGATTTTTAGAAAATACCTGGAGGCAAAGGGTGGGGTAATTCCGGGAGATTTATTAATAGTTGATGGAATAGATCTTGTAAAAGATGGCAGCCCAGTTAAAATTGAAGGAGAGATTAAATGAGCCTTCCATCCTTTGGAGTTAAAAATCCCGTTTTAGCCAATCTCACAATGCTTTTAATTATTGTTGCGGGGATAATATCCTTTAAAAATATCAGGAGAGAACTTTTCCCATACATAAATCCAGATAGAATCTTTATAACAACAGTTTACAAGGGGGCAAGTGCAGAGGATATAGAAAAAGAGGTCACAATTAAAATAGAAGATGCAGTTAAATCCATAGATAACATAGACACCGTTACATCCTTCTCTTCAGAAAATGTCTCCACAGTAGTTGTAAAATTAGAAGAAGGACTCAGTGAAAAGGAAAGTGACACTGTCCTTGAAGATGTGAGAACAAATGTCGACAAAATAGATGATCTTCCGGATGAAGCAGAAAAACCTGTGGTAAAAAAGGTTAGATTTAAACTACCAGTAATCACAATTGTTCTATATGGCAATGGTTCTGATATACTCTTTAAAAACTGGGGAGAAAAGATTAAGGCAGACTTACAGACCCTAAAAGGTATCTCCGATTTTTATACAAATGGGCTTAAAGATAGAATTTTTGAGGTTGAGGTTTCTCCATTAACCCTTCAAAAATATTCCCTGACCTTTAATGACATTGCAAATGCCATCAGGATGAGGAATATAGATCTCACCGGTGGCAAAATAAGAACCAAAAGCAGCGATATAATAATAAGGACAAAGGGAAAGGTGGAAAAGATATCCGACTTAAAGTATATCCCCGTAAGAAGTTTTGGGAACTCAAATATTTTGTACCTCAAAGATATTGCAACCATAAGGGAGGTACTGGATGAAGAGGGTCCCGAATGTCGTTTCAATGGAAAAAGGGCAATTTCATTTACAATAGAAAAGTCAAAAAGTGAAGATGCCATAAAAATTGTAAAAAAAATCAGAAACTATGTATCTGAATTAAAGAAGAAGTTGCCTGTTGGACTAAAGGTTGCCGTAACCTCTGATTTGAGTAAATATATCAAGGACAGAATTAATCTCATGAGGAGAAATGGTCTTCAGGGGCTTGTACTCGTGTTTTTATCCCTGCTTATATTTCTAAACTTCAGGGCCTCCTTCTGGACAGCCCTTGGTATTCCTGTATCTGTGGCCGGAGCATTTTGCTACTTCTGGTATAGGGGAATCACCCTGAACATGGTTGTAATGTTTGGCCTCATAATGGTGATAGGTATGGTTGTGGATGATGCAATAGTAATATGTGAAAATGTATTTAAAAAATATAAAGATGAGGGACTTTCACCAGTTAGAGCAGCAATTGAAGGTACTGAAGAAGTTATGTGGCCAGTAATGGCAACTGTAACCACAACCATTGCTGCATTTTTACCCCTTACCTTCATGACCGGAAGAATGGGAAAGTTTATGTCCGTCATGCCAATTGTGGTTTCAACAGTGCTTGTGGTCTCCCTATTTGAGGCAATTTTTATTCTCCCATCCCACCTTTCAGAAACATTTCAGGTAAAAGTTGATGATGA
>JAMOQF010000041.1 GCA_027064125.1 Acidobacteriota bacterium | reverse complement strand
GAACTCTCCTGTATGGTAAAAAGAGACCAGGTAAAAAATCTGTAGGCTGCATAAATTTGAATTTAGTGTTAGACAAGTTTAAAAAAAAGAAGTTAAAAGTGTCAGGCTGAAATTACATCCACACAATTCCCACTACAGGTTTATAGAGAAAAAGAAAAACTTTTTTATCTGGCACTTTTTTTCAGAAATTTTTAGAGGCTTTTAAAGTGGGTAAATAGGGAATAAATTAAATTTAGTCAGGAATAAAATCTTTTAGCAGAAACCAACGATTAAGCATCTTCATTTCACTTAAACCTTTAGGGTGTTTTTAGGGAAGGCAATGAAGGAATGGAAACAGACCTGAAAATGAGATTGAGAAAAGTGTCTTAAGAAAGAAGCCAGACTAATAAAAAATCAAAATTTTTCTAAAATCTATTCTTCAAACTCAGGTATAATGTTTTTTATGTACATCTATCAAAGAGAAAAAAGGTTTTTTGCCAAATGCCCCACAGAATTTTTAGATTTAGTAGAAAAGGAGTTAATCCAAAGAAAATGTCTTTCAATAAAAAAACGTTTCAGGGGGATTTCATTTAAATGCAAGAGCGTAGAAGATATTTTTGAAATTAACTACACATCATCTTTAATATCAAAGATCTATGCACCACTTATTGAGTTCCCTGCTCCAGGAAAAAAAGAAATATATGAAAATGTAATGAAAATCAAATGGGAAGATTTTTTAACTCCTCAAAAAACATTTTCAATCGAAGGATCACTTTCAAATAGTAAGATAAACAACTCCCACTATGCCGCCCTCTGTGTAAAGGACGCAATAGCAGATTATTTCCGAAAAAAATATGGAAAAAGACCTTCAGTAAATAAAAGGGATCCAGACCTTTCCATAAATATATTCATAGAAAATAATTTTGCAACAGTCAGTTTAAATATCTCCGGGAAATCCCTACATCAAAGAGGCTACAGAAAATTTAGTTCAAGTGCTCCAATACAGGAAAATCTGGCACACTTTATGTTAAAACTCCACCCCTATAAGGGTAAAGAAAGAATGCTTGATCCCTTTTGTGGGAGCGGAACCCTTCTTGCAGAAGCCCTGATGATAGCCTGCAAAATCCCCTCTGGATATCTGAGGAAAAAATGGGGGTTTTTTAACATGCCAGAATTCAATAAAAAAATATGGGAAAATATCAAATCAAAATACAATAAGCACATAACTGAAATTGAATATGGAAAGATTGTTGGAAGTGACATTTCCATGGAAGAAATTGAAAAGGCAAAGGTAAACCTAAAAAATATCCCCTTTGGAGAAAGGATAAAACTCACTCAAAAGGATTTTAAAGAAATTCCAGCCTTTAAGGGATTAATTTTCACAAACCCACCCTATGGAATCAGAATGGGAAAAAAGGAAAAACTAAAAGAAATGATAAAAGATTTTGGAGACTTCCTTAAGAAAAAATGTACCGACTCCACTGCATACATATATTTTGGAAATAGAGAACTCATAAAAGATCTCGGACTCAAAACCTCTTTCAAACTTCCAGTAAAAAATGGTGGGATAGATGGTAGAATCGTAAAAGTAGAAATATATTGACACCAAATCCCAAGAAAAATTAAAATTTAAGTGAAAAAAATTAAAGGGAAATTTGAAAATGAAAAGATTTCTAATCTTTCTTTTTTCAATTTTATTCCCAATTAACATTTATGGCACCACTTACTATGTCTCCCCCAATGGGGATAATTCAAATGATGGTTCAATAAATCACCCCTGGGCAACACCTGGATATGCTTCAAAACAACTACATCCGGGAGATACACTCATAATAAAAAATGGAGAATATCTCCTATCCCAATACTGGGATGATATGATAACCCCTGCCCCAGGGGGAAGTGAAAACCAGTGGATTACCATAAAAGGAGAAAGTTCAGAAAATAGACCAGTACTAAGAGGGAGAAATAATCTCCTATGTGCGATTGATCTGGGAGGATGTTCCTACGTAAAGATAGAAAATCTTGAAATTACAAATTATAACGGGGAAAACTTCAGAGAGGGAATAGATTCCTGGAATGAGGCAAAACACATTGAATTAAAAAATATTTATATTCATCATGTGGATGAAATGGGGATAAACATGAAAGATGTAGATGACATAAAAATCCTAAACTGTGAAATTTCCCACTGTGGATTTGGCGCTTTGGGAGGACCACGGGGAGATCATGGTGGATGGCGAAATTTATACATTGAAAACTCAAATTTTTCCTACAGTGGCCATTACTATCAGGGTGGAAGTGGACCATCCCCATATGATAGACCGGATGGATTTGGAATCGAGCCTTCGAATGGACCCATTGAAGTAAAAAATTGTATCTTCTCACACAATAGAGGTGATGGATTTGACTGCAAGGCAAAAAACACCAGAATATATAACTCAATAATATCCAATAACTCATGTGATGGACTCAAACTCTGGGGAGATAACTCAATTGCCTTCAACTGCCTGATTTATGGAAGAGGTGATGGAGACTACACAAATACACCATGGGGAAGCGTTGTAATTGACACTCCAAACAATGCAACAATAAAACTCATAAATCTCACAATACATCAGGATGATGAACTTGAGGGATATCCAATGTATGTTCAATATGGAGAAAGTGGGCATGTTAATTTAACTATGACCAACTGCATAATATACGCTTCCAATTCTCAGGTTTATTTTGGAGAAAATGTAACCTTAAACGCATCCCATAACATATTTTATATAAAAAATAGCTCCACACAGGTTGAATATAACCATACTCTATATACAGTGGATAACATTTCCAATTTAGGGATGGGAAATTTTTCCCAAGATCCCCTGTTTGTAAACCCCGACAAAGACCACAGAAACTTTCATCTTCAATCACAAAGCCCTGCAATTGACAGTGGAATAATTACCTCAGATACTCCAGACTTTGACCTGGAAAACAACCCAAGACCACAGGGGAGGGAAATTGACATTGGATGTTATGAATACTCATCAACCTGCCAGGTAGGTGATATTTCAAAAGATGGTATTATAAATATTCTGGATTTAATGTTAATTAAAAATTATTTAGTTGGCAACATTTCCATCAGTAATATATCCTGTGGAGACCTAAACCAAAATGGAGAAATAGATACCCAGGACTCACTAATACTGTCTCAATATTTAGCGGGGAATTTAAACGAATTGTAAACTTCAGCTTAAACCCCATATTTACTAAATTTTTCCCTGAGCATAAACCAGGACACAAATATACCCAACAGGGAAATCAAACTCCCTATAAAAAATACATAATTTATTCCAAGAGTATCCACAATAAATCCTGACATTACAGGTGCAATTATCATTCCTATACTCATTGCCATATTCAATGTGGACATGGCACTTCCCATACCCACCCTATTTCCAGCCTCAACCCCCAGCGCCATAAGTGCAGGAAAGGTAACTCCAGAAAAAACTCCAAACATCAAACTTATTAAAAGTAGTTCATTAAAACTTTTTGCCCATGGAACAATAAACAAAAATACAGTAGCCA
>JAMOQF010000040.1 GCA_027064125.1 Acidobacteriota bacterium | reverse complement strand
GAAAGAGGTTATCCACCATGCTTCAGAATATATTCAGCAATCTACCAGGTGATTACAGTCAGGCAGGAGGATTTTTAAAGATAGAAAGTGATAAAGAGGTATGTTCCTTTATGTTGTTTGGAGATGCAGGACTTAACTTCCTTTCTGCTATCCCTGTGAGGTAAAAAGATGGGGGAAAAAATTCCCCCACTTTATTTAAAAAAATTCCTTCAAAAGGCAAAAAATCATGAAGAAGATGTATCTTTTTCTTCTATTTTTCATTTTTTTCTCATTTACCTTTTCCCAAATACCAAAAGTTACAAGGTGGATGGGACCTTACAAGAAGAAATCAAAAATTTTAAAAAATTATAAAAGGGGACTTGACCTATCTGAAATTTACAAAAGTTCCAATTTTAACTCCCATAAAAGGAGAACTTTGATTTTCTTTGAAAATAATTTATATGGAGAATTAAAAATATCCTTCGTAAATGATTACTTTAAAGAACTTGAAAAATCATCCTACAGCATAGATGTTTTTGAATATCATAGCGGCACACCTGAAGAAATAAAAAATTTTATAAAAAGTTATTATAATTCAACATGTTCACTCGATGGTGTAATTTTTATAGGAGATCTGCCATACGTGGTATATGAAATGATAGACGATTGGGGCAGTGGTAGTTCAGAATATGACGATTTTGCATGTGATTTGTTTTATATGGATTTAACTGGAACATGGGAAGATGTGGGCGATTGTGATGAGTGTGAAGCTGACAACGGGAAATATGACAAAATTGAAGATAGTGGAAATAACTTTCTTGAAATATGGGTTTCAAGAATTTTTCCGGGACATATGACAGATCATCAGGAATATATTGATGTGATAAATAATTACCTGGAAAGGGTTGCAAAATTTAGAGAGAAAGAGGTACTTACCTATGATACTGCACTAATATATGATGATGATGACTGGGATGATTTGAGAGGAGAAGACGTATATAATTTATTAAAACTGTTTGAAGAAGATAAAATAAATGCTCCTGCCGAAAATCCAAAGGGAAATGTGTGTACTGCATATAATTACAAAACTGAAGAACTACCCAGAAATTACCAGATGGTATATTTGAGATCCCACGGCTATCCTGGAGGACATGGATTCTATGAAAACTTTAGACAGGATTTCAACTACGTATTTTTAAATGATTATCTATCAAAAGTAGGAAATGTTGCATTTTACCTTCTCTTTGTATGTTCAGGATGTGATTTTTCTTCCACAGATAACACCATGGGATTTTTAGGAGGAAGAACCATTTTTAATGAACATGGTGGTTTACTCTCATTGGGTTCCACAAAAACAGGTGGAATATGGGACGATGCTTATTTTTTTGACAAACTTTCACAACCAGAAAGTTTTGGCAGAGGTTTTGTATACTGGTTAAACAATGCCCTAAAAGATTATCCCGATATAGGACCACCATGGTGGTATGGAATGGTTTTAATAGGAGATGGTTCCCTTTACTTTCATCCCCATAGAATGGGAGATTTAAACTGTGATGGGAAAATTGACGCAGTGGATACTCAACTACTTGCCCAATATTTGATATCAAATATAGGAGATAACGAACTTGATTCTCCTTCTGCAGATATAAACATGGATGGGAAAATAAACACCGTCGACTTACTTGAACTGATGAAAGAACTATCTCAATAATAAGCAGGTATATCAGTTATTCTATGTCCAATAATTAAAGTGTGAATTTCATCCGTTCCCTCGTAAGTAAATACAGATTCAAGGTTTAGCATATGTCTTATCACCGGGTAATCATCCACTATTCCAGAAGCACCGAGTATTTCCCTTGAAAGTTTTGCTATTTCCCTTGCAATTTTTACATTGTTTTTCTTAAGTAGAGAGATATGAGAAAAGTGAGCCTTACCTTCATCCTTTAATCTACCCACCTGAATGGATAAAAGTTGAGCCTTCGTTATCTCAGAGAGCATATAAACAAGTTTTTCCTGCACCAACTGATGGGAGGCTATTGGTTTACCGGCAAATTGAATTCTCTCTTTAGAATATTCAAGGGCAATGTGAAAACACTCCATTGCAGGACCCAATACTCCCCATCCTATTCCATATCTCGCCTGAGTTAAACACATCAGAGCACTTTTTAGCCCCTTTGTCCCCGGCAATTTATTTTCAAGTGGTACCTTACAATCTTCAAAATAAAGTATCCCCGTATCAGAAGCCCTGAGAGAAAATTTATTTTTTATTTCAACCTGTTTAAATCCTTCCATTCCCCTTTCAACTATAAAACCACCAATATTTCCATCCTCAAGTTTAGCAAAAACAACTGCAATATCAGCAATTGAACCATTTGTTATCCACATTTTGGAGCCATTTAAAATATAGTGACTTCCAACTTTCTTAGCCGTGGTTTTCATTCCAGCGGGATTTGAACCAAAATCTGGTTCAGTTAGACCAAAACATCCTATTTTTTCTCCAGAAGCAAGGAGAGGCAACCATTTACTTTTCTGTTCTTCACTTCCAAATGTAAGAATTGGATACATCACAAGGGCACCCTGAACAGAGGCAAAGGACCTCAAGGCACTATCTCCCCTTTCAAGTTCTTGCATAATAAGGCCATAGCCTACATTACTTATACCTGGTAAAAAGTCATACCCCTTTAAATTACTCCCTAAAAATCCAAGTGTTCCCATTTCTTTTACAAGATGAATTGGAAACCTGTGTCCCCTGTGATATTCTTCAATGATGGGTTTTACCTTATCTTCCACAAATTTTCTTGCAGTATCCCTCATTAATTTTTCTTCTTCAGTTAAGAGTAAATCCGACTCAACAAAATCTACACCTTCAAATCTTCTCATCAAAACCTCCAGACAAAAAAAGGGAGGAAAAATCCTCCCTAAATCTAACCTAAAAAACTTTACAACAAGAAATTACTTTTTGTGTTTAAACTGGTGCACACCATCTTTAAACATCTTTTTGTAATCAAAGCCCTTTACATGTTTACATTTTTTGGAGTCATGGCACTTGAGACATGTTTTCTCATCTGGAATTACAAGACCCTTTTTAATTGCAAGATCTCTCTTTCTCATCACACTGCCTTTTTTGTAATCCTTTCCAGGACCATGACATGCCTCACAGGTAACCTCTGGAATATCTTTTGTGGTAGCATGGCACTCAAGACATTTGGGATCACTTTTTTTATCTTTTGGAAGAACTTCTGTAGCCTTTGCATGTGGGGTTGCATTCCATGATTTAAACTCAATTCTGTGGCACATTTTGCATTTTTTAGGCCCCACATATTGATGTGTAGCGCCACTGACTGTTGCCGTAAAAATGGCAAATGTGAGAACCATCATAAGTAACAAAATAAATTTTTTCATTAATACACCTCCAGATATTAAAAGTCATATATAATTAGATAATAATCTAACCAAAAAAGTTAGCGTAAAGTCAAATTTTTTTTAAATTATTTTTTATATTTAATGAAACCGCTTCTAAAAAGTTCCACAAAAAAAAGAGAAGCCCGTTGAGAAACGGGCTCCACTTCTTCTCCAAAATTCTCCCTCAAAAGCTGTACAATTTCCCCTACACTTTTTTCTCCATCACAATTTTCCCATATGAAACTTCCATATT
>JAMOQF010000039.1 GCA_027064125.1 Acidobacteriota bacterium | reverse complement strand
TAAAGCAAAACCTCTTTTAAAATAGTTTTTAAATTAAAAATTTTTTCCATTGGGTTATGTTATAACAAAATGATTGACACATGATATGTGTGGGTGTAAAATTCCTTTCCTTTATTTTTTATAGGAAAAGGGGAAATTAAATGGAGGAAAACAATATTTTAAAGAGAAATATAAAATGGATAATTGATAACGTTCCCATGGAAAATTTTGAACTGTTCAGTATAAATGAAGATAGTACCCTCGACGCCATAGCAATTGATTTAAATAGTGATGGAAAGTTTGAAATAGTTTGTTATGATTTCAATGGGGATGGGGAAATAGATAGAGTGGAGTATTACAATTTAAAGAGTAATAGAATAAAAGTGAGATAAAATTATCTTCTTAAAAAATTTTCAATTCTTATTTTTTCATTTTCATTTAAATATCCTGGATAATAACTTTCAAGTAATAGTCTATTTGTGAAGGACCCTTTTTTTAGATAGGAAAATGGTGGTATTAACTCTATTACTTTAATATCTTTATCATCAACATTTAGGTTGATGCCAATAAATTTTAGGAAAAAAATGTTTTTATTTAAAATTGAAATGAGGTATTTTTTCCCTAAAATATAGTCAATTATATCATAGGAAAATAAGAAGTCTCCAGTTATTAAAACCCTGTTCTTACTTTCCATATTCCTTTTCATTTTTAGAAATTCTAAACATCTATCCCTATCCATCTGTAAAGAGTGGTGGTAAAATCTTACCAATTCTTCTCTATTATCAAAAAATGGAATTGAAGAGAGTAGGGGAGTATATTGAGTCTTTATCTTCCTGATTACTTTTATTTTGAAATCTTTTTTTTGAGAATGTTTCAAGTATTCGTAAAGCGAAAAGAACTCTCTCATATCAAAGTTGGGATTGTATATTATTTCATCGAAATTCCTTTCCATTATTTTAAAAAATAAAATTTTACATCCGCTATAGATTGAACCACTTGAGAAAAAGGAATACTTCAGTGAGTTACTTTCCATTTTTTCTATTTCTCTTTTTGAAAGGAGATTTGAGAAGGGATTGAGATAGTTTTTCTTTTCCTTTTTTATTACTGGAGATGTAAAAAGAGTTGTCATTTTTATGTTTTTACCTCAGTTAAAAAATATATACCTATTGAGATAAATATCAAATGGGGGCCCCAAACTGAAAAGAAAATTGGGAAAAAGCCTGTTATTCCAAGTGAAATAAATAGGGGAAAGAGGAGTCTGAAGGAAATTCCAAGAACAAGGGCTATCATAAATCCGATGTAGGTCCTTTTCCCCGTGTAAATTAAAATTAAAGGTATACCAATGAAAATCATTGTAAAATTCATCAGGGGATAGGAAAATTTCTGTTCATATTTTATTTTCAATGTCAGGGTATCAAATCCTCTACTTTTTATGTAGTCAATATACTTTTTCAACTGAATAAATGTCATTTCAGAAATTTTTTTCTCATGTATTTCAAGTATATTTTTAAAGGAAGGGAAGGGGAGTTTTTTCTCTTTTATTTTAAAAAACCTCTTTGTTGGGGAATATCTTCTGTAAACTACATCAATTAATTTCATCTCCATATTCTGGGGATTGTAGTATGCGTATTTTGAGCAAATTTTCTCCCATAATTTATTGTTTTTAAATTTATAAATTTTAAAGTTTATAAATTTTTTCTTTCTTATATCGAGCATATCGTAGGAGATAATCGAACTGGAGTCTTTGTAAAAAAATCCACCGGAAGTTTTTCTCAATAGAGATTTTCCCTTTATCCTTGCAAGAAGCAATTCCTGTTTTCTATTGGTTTTGGGAATTAAAAGTTCCTGTGATAAAAATGAGAAAAAGGCCACTACAAGGCTGGATATTAATATGACAGTCATCAGTCTGTATACACTTATACCACATGATTTTAAGGCAAGTATCTCTCTATTTTTCTCCATTAGATGGATAAATATTGAAGATGCAACTAAAACCATCAGGGGAAGTAAGATATGTACCAGATATGGAAGAAAATTTAAAAAATATTCGGCAACTATCCTGGGGGGAATTTTATTTTTGTATATTTCATCTATCAATTCAAATAGGGTAAAAATTATAAAGAGAGCGGATAGAGAAAATAAAAGAATAAGCAGAATTTTGAAAAAGGATTTTGTAGAGTAGATGTCAAGTTTTTTGAGGAAAAAAGTTTTTTTATAGTGAAGTATTTCCCTCTTTAAACTTTTATTTTTTTTCAGAGATCTATCATCTTTAAGTTTGGGGGGAAACTTTTTAGTCCTAAAGATTTTTAAAATAAGCAATCTTACTTTTTCAATTGAAGGAATGGGATTTTTCCCCATACTCAATCTGCGAAGCAGTAAAAAAGTGATAATTGAAAAGAAAAGAAGAGGTATCCACACTCCTATTGCAGGTGAATACAAATTGTGGGTTACTCCAAATTTCCAACTATATACAAAGGATAGATAGTAAAGAACAACTATTGTTATTGAAATCATATAGCCATACGATTTTTTACCCTTTTTCCTTGATACTCCTAAAGGAAGTCCTAAAAAACCAAATAAGATTGCAACAAAGGGCAGGGATATTCTCTGATAAAACTCAATTGAACTATCTACATATTTATCATCTTTAAAATCTTTTTTCAGGTGATTCAGGTCATATAGAAGTTGCCCCATGGTCTTTTCAGCTCTTCTAAGGGGAAGTTTTCGAAATGCCTCCAGATCAACCTTAATAAGAGGAAAGATTGTTTCTTTAAAATTGACAATTCCCTCATTGGATGGCTTTTTTTTGTCAACTTTATAAAGTGTTCCATTTTTCAAAATAACCTGATAAAGTACCTTTTTCCTGTCAAAGAAAACTTTACCAACTTTGGCCGTATAGATCTTTTTTATGTTAGGATCTCTTTCATCAAAAAATATAATGTTATGCCATGATTTATCCTTAGAGGATATGTCTTCTATGTAAATTACCACATTAGGTATCGAAGTAATAAAAGTTCGTGGTTCAATTTCACTTATAAAGTGAGTTATGCCAATGGTATATTTGAGTTCCCTGAGTTTTCTGTTTGAATATGGGGCTATAAAAAAGGTCGTAATGGAAGTAAGAATATAGATGAAAAGGGATATGATAAGGAGTGGCTTCAATAGAATCAGAGAAGATATTCCTGAACTATTGAGGGCTGTAATTCCATTTTCACCGGATAAGTTTCCAATTCCAATTACGATTCCAATCAAAAGAGAGACTGGAAGGGAAATAAATAGAACATTAGGCATCAAGAAAAGAACTAATTTGAAAAGGTCTGTAAGTGTGAAAGATGTGGAAAGAAGAAGTTTAGAGAATTTGTTAAATTGGATAACGAATACGAAAAAGAAAATTACAAAAAAAGATGAAGCAATGGATGGTAAAACTTCTATGAAGGTAAGTTTGTAAACTTTTTTCATAAGTCATAAATTTTAACATAATGAATATTCAATTGGATAATTTATCTGCAAAAAAGATATCATAAATATAGAACGATTGATGGTGGTTAAATCTCAAACTTATGTAATTTTACCTACTTTTTTAAAATACATAATGTCTGATAATATATATTATGTAAACTAAAGTTAATATCCGAATAAAATAGGTAAAAAAAGTTAAAATA
>JAMOQF010000038.1 GCA_027064125.1 Acidobacteriota bacterium | reverse complement strand
TTGCTCAGGAAACTTTCATGAAGGTCTTTTCTTCACTAAAAATGTATGATCCTTCTTATAAATTTTCCACATGGCTTTTTACAATAGCGAGGAATAAAGCCATAGATTTTTTAAGGGGTGGTAAATACAAAAATAGTTATGATGATAGGTTGAAAATAAAAAGCAATGGACAAAATATGCCCTTTTCCACCAATTTAAAAAGCCCAGAGGATAATTTTTTTGTTAGAGATAATTATGAAAAGTTACTTTTGATAATTGAGGAATTGCCGGTGGAATATAGAGAGGTAATTACACTGAGATATATGAACAATTTATCTTATGGTGAAATAGCAAAAATCACCAATTTGCCACTTGGCACAGTTAAAAATAGGCTTTTTCGGGCTAAAATTTTAATAAGAGAAAATTTTGAAAGGAAATTTGGGAAGATATAAAAATGGTGAAAGAAAATTGCAGTGAAGAAAAAATTATTAAGTTTATTCATGGAGATCTTTCTCCTGAAGAAGCTGAAATAATAAAGATGGAGATAGAAAGTTCCCCTCATTGGAAGAAAATTTATGAATTTCACCAGGAGTTAGAAAGAGATCTTTTTATGGTCTCTAAATTATTTGAAGTTAAAGTTCCAGAGGATTTTTCAGAGTATGTTATGAATAAGATAGTGGAGGCAAAGGAAAAACATTTTGAATTAAAGGAATTGCTTATTGTTTTTGCTTCTTTTGTGGTGGTTTTTTTGTTGTTAATTTTTTCACACGGAGAAGGGAAAGGCTTTTTTACAGGTGTTTCTAAGGGTATCTTGTTGTCACTTAAATCACTTTTGTTGTTTGTAATTAAATTTTTACATGTTGTTTTTCTTTCGGTTTATAATCTCTTGTATTCCCTTGTCCTTCTCGGAAAAGGTTTCTGGATGTTTCTTTATGAGAGTGAATTTTTATTATTTATATTTGCGGGGGTTATATTTGTCTTTGTGTTTTATCAATATAAAATTTTAAAGGTCAAAAATCTGGAGAAAAAATGAAGAGAGTTATTATTTTTTTTCTATTATTAATTTTTCTTTTTTCCCTTTCATTTTCCTACAATTTGAAAGAGGGTAAGATACTTAAAAACAACATTTCTGCCATAAACGAGGACTTAAATATAAATGGCACAATTTATGGAGATGTTACCCTGATAAATGGAAATGTCATTTTAAGTGGTGTTGTAAAAGGTGATATTACTGTTGTTAATGGAGAGGTCTTTTTAAAAAATAGTTCATCAGTTGATGGGAATATTTTAATAGTTGCAGGGGAACTAAAGAGAGAAAAGGGTGCAAAAATTTCCGGTTCAATTTTCTTTTTTAATACTTATAAAAAGGCCATATCTCTTTTACTAAAAAATCCGATAAAATATGTTTTTTCCTATTCCTATTCTTTAAAGGATAAACATCTCATTTCTACATTTGTAATTTCCCTGGCGATTTTTATAATCACTCTTTTTATTGTAATGTTTTTCCCTGAAAAAGTTGATAGGGGAATTAATTATGTAAAATCCAAAAAGTGGTCATTTGTTAAAAACTCATTTTTCTATTATTTATTATTTCTTGTCTTGATATTTATTTCCATTCTTTTGTGTGCAATTTATATAGGCGTCATTTTCTTATTATTTTTGTCGGTTTTATATGTTGTGTGTTTAATTTTTGGTAGAGCGGTTATTCTCGTATATGTTGGTTCTTTTTTTGTTAGAAGCAGGGGAAAATTTATTTTAAAACTTCTAATTGGAAGTTTATTCTACATTTTCTTGAGTTTTATACCTGGACTTGCAATATTAAGTCATATTTTGCTTCAAGTTTTTGGAGTGGGGGTTTCCATTTTAACCAAATTAGGAAAGGGTTAGTTTTTTTGGTAATTTTGTGCTCTTAATCACTTTTTCACTTTTTTTTCACCTTTTTACATTGACTTTTTAAAAAGAGGTTATTATAGTTATAATGTACCTGATATATTCTAACCTTATCGGGAGCAATTTTACCTTTTGCTCCCGGTTTTTCTTGTGATTTTAAATATCCAGTTAACCATCTCATTTATGACCTTTACATCTACATTTAAGGATTTTGTATAGTAATTTGTACTATTTGACTTCATAAATAGGTGATTGAGCCCTTCAAAATCCATTATTGTTATCCTTTTTTTGTTCTTTAATCTTTTTACCCAATTTGAAAAATCCACTTCTGATATTTGAAAGTCATTCTTTCCATGAAGGATTAAAATGGGGATATTTAATTTTGCAGCGGTTAAGATTGGATTGTATTTTAAAAGATCATACCAGTAGGAAATTGGAACATTGAGGACCCTTTCACCCATTTTAAATTTATGTTCCTTTATTTTAGAGATTATTTCCCTGATCTTTTCTATTTTTTTCTCTTCCTTTTTTTCAATTTTTCCATTTTTTACTGCCAATCTTTCAAGTTGGTCTGGAATAATTTCTGCATAAAATCCATGTGAGGTTGGGGCAAGAAGGATTATGCCATCAATTTTTGTTCTGGTTAGTGAAACTATTTTAGGGAGGATTGTGGCACCGAGACTGTGTCCAAGCAGGAAAATATTTGAAACTCTTTTATCTTTTTTAAGTATTTTTATGGCAAATAGAACATCTTCAATTGTTTCGTCAAATATTGTAAATCCTTTCTTTACACAGTTTGGGTATTTTTTAGTCCTTTTTTCATATCTTAAAACACCTATTCCCCTTGATGCAAGTCCCCATGCAATGTCTTTAAATGGTTTATTTTTTCCTATGGTTTCATCCATATCAAGAGGTCCTGAACCGTGGATTAAGATCACTGCAGGGAATCTTTTTTTATTAACTGGAAATGTGAATTTTCCGGGGAGTTTCCATTTTTTGCCAATTATAATATCTTCTTCCTTAAATGAGTTTTTATCAACATAGTCTGGCAATTTGTAATTTTTAAAGGCGGATTTTGGAAGTAGAAAGAATCCCGCTATTTTATTATCTCTATCAAGGACTACCCTCAGTGTAATTTTTCCCCTTTTAAATTTAGTTAAAAGGTCAAATTGAATGTACTCCCCAAGATTATTTTTGTTTACCCCTGAAATTCCTTCAAATTCTCCATTCATTTCCACAAGTTTTTCCCATATATCCTTTAGTGTAATGCCCTGTGCACCTAAGGATAGCGAAACCATTTTAGAAAGCATACCTTCAGCATCTTTATATTTCCCAAGATTTAATAGATTTACAAAATTTCTGGCTATTTTTTCTCCATTCCCCTTTTTTAATGAAAAAGTCAGCACCAAATTCAAAAGAAAAATTAAAGAAAAAATAAAAATTTTCTTTTTCACCTTTTATCTCCTATTTTTAAGGGAATTTCCCTCAAATATTTTATCCATTTCCCATCATAGTTTAAAAGGATTGGAAATACTTTTAAGCCTCTTTTAATACCTTCAGTGAATATATTTGAGAAGTCTGGATCGGTTTTTTCATTTGGGGAAAAGATTTTTGCATCACTTCTAAAGATGAGTATTAAAAGACATATTTCATTTAGTTTATCTTTTACTTCAAGTAGCGAGTTAATGTGCCTGGCACCTCTTTTGGTAGGAGCATCTGGAAAAAGTGCCACCCCATTTTCACACAGGGTACAGCCCTTTACCTCCACCCAGATTTTTTTGTTACTTTTTTCAATTAAAAAGTCTATTCTACTGTGATTTAGTTTTACTTC
>JAMOQF010000037.1 GCA_027064125.1 Acidobacteriota bacterium | reverse complement strand
ATTTCCAACGCTTTAAAGCAAATATCTCAAATTGAAGGGAAAAAATATCTACTTCTTGTGGGAGATTTTATCCCCACCTTTGGAAAGGTTAAAAATAGTGAGATTTATAACAAATTCAAACCCCTTTTAAAAAATGTAAGAAATCTAAAAACCTACTCCTTTGGTATCGGCGATAACATAAATGAAGAATTACTTAAAGACATTTCAAATGGATATGTCAACTTAAATTCCATGAATGAAGATGAAATGAGAAATTATATAAAAATGACCATAAGTGACAATTTTACACTCCTAAAACTTGCTGGTGGCAATGAGTTTTATGAAATTTACCCCAAACAGTTCCAGAAAAAAATTTCAGGAAGTAGATTTGACTGGTTTGGAAGATTTAAAAGGGAATCACAAACTGGAATTTTAAAGATTACAGGTGACAAAAATGCAGTGGAAAAAATTGACCTAAAAAAAGTAGACAATTCAAGAAAATTCATACCAAAATTGTGGGCAAAGGCAAAAATTGAATATCTCTTAGAAAAAATAGGTGAAGAAGGTGAAAAGCCATCTTTAGTAAAGGAAATAGTCTCCCTTTCAAAGGAATTTAAAATTGTAACCCCTTATACATCCATGCTATGTGCACCGAGAAGTTTTTTAAGGCCCAGATTCATTCAACCTGGAGATCCGGTCATTAAAGTTAAATCTCCAGAAGATGTAGTTAAAGTCTCTGCACTACTCCCAACAGGTGAAAACTTAAATCTCACCTTCCTAAAAAAAGAAAAAATATGGGTGGGAAAATTTCTCTTCCCAACAAATATTAAAGATGGGAAATATCCCGTGGAAATAGTAATGAGAGACAAGAAGGGCCAAATCCTCAGGGAGAGGAAATACATAACAATTGACACACATCCTCCCATTTTTAAGGTCCTCAACTTAGGAGGAAATTACAATAAAGGAGAACTAATCGAAATCAAAGTAAATGCTTCAAAGGACACAAAAACCATTAATGCCATCCTCCCCGGAAAGGGTATATTCCCAATAAAATGGGATAAAAATAAAAAAATGTGTGTGGGGAAAATCCCTCTCCCAAATTATTCTGGAGAATATAAATTAAAAATTGTCTCTCAGGATTTTGCACGAAATCAATATTCAAAAACCTTTTTTATAAAAATTAATTAGAAAGACAGATTAAAAGACAGCGAGAGAAAGGGCTGTGTAAATTAATTGTGTTAGAAAAAATCTCCTCATCAAAAGAAGAAGGTTGAAATTAACTTCAAAAGAAAATTCCCAAAAAGGAAGTTACCCCACGACTGTATTCAATTTTTGCGTGGATTTCAAACTTTTCAAGGAATTTCACAAAAATCTTACTAAGATATGGAAAAATACTTTCTGTAACATCAAACAACAAGGGCAAAGGGTTATTAAATAAGAACTTCCAAAGCCATATTGGTAGAAATGGTATTTACCCCCCTATACAGGAGATAAAAGAGTTAGGGACAGACCTGAATTGAAAAAAAATTTTCCAAAAGTCTCAGGCAAGAATTTAGGTGGCATTTATGGGGGCAAGAAAAAGAATAAACCTGAAATTGGCAAAGAGTTAAAAATTTTTCTGGAAGAACCAAATGATTAAAGGAAAATTCTTTTTATCTTCTATAAACCTTTAGGGGTATCAGGAAAGGGCAAATTGGAAAAGAAATTTAAACCCTGGCAAATATAAGGTTTTCTGGTAAAAAACAACAACCAAGTTCCCTCATTTCTTCTCTCTATAAACCTTTAGGGGAATCTGGGGCGGACAAGTAAAAAACAAATTAAATTCAGCAAAAATAAAATTTTTTAGCAGGAACTGACAATTAAGATTAACCATTTTCCTTCTATAAACCCACTGGATGGCATATAGGGTGGGCAAATAAGAAAGAAAACTCAAATCTGGCAAAAATAAAATCTTCTGGCAAAAGGTAATGATAAAAAAATTTTTTTACTTTCTATAAACCTTCTGGGGGACTTTAAGGTGGGCAGGTAAGAGAAAGAACTAAATTCTGGCAGAGTCTACAATTTTCTGGCAAAAATTAACGATTAAAATAAAATCTCTTTTCCCTTATATAAGCCTTCTGGATGGCTTTTGGGATAGAAATGAGAATGGACGGGGGAAATAAACGGGAAGAATAAACTGGGTCAGATCTGAATTTGATATTAAGAAATGATATCAAGAAAAGTGTCAGGTAATAAGAAGGGATGAAGTGGAATTGGTGTCAGAGAAAATTGAAAAACCTCTTTTATCTTAATTTATTTTAATAAATCTTATTCACTAACCACAAAATTTTTAACTCTCTAAGATCTAATTCAATAAAAACGCTTTATTTAATATCCAATTATTTCCTTTTTTTATTCAATCTTTTCCACTCACCCTGAAGATTCCAACGAGGATCATTTGGATTAAAATTGGGGTCACTTGACATGACATATTCACCATTTCCATTTGACCATACATGTTGATATGAATTATCGATGAGAACAGTATCATTTATTGATGGATCATAGTATTCATCAACACCAGCCAAACTCAAATTCAATTCATGGGAAATGGCATCCTCTGTATCATATCTGTGATGGACCATCCTTTCATGAATAGCAATAATTTCCCTTTGAGTCATTGCCACCTTCTCCATACATATCTTTGCTCTCTTTTTTGTGTTCAAATACCATTTAATATTAAACCTAAAGGAACACATAATAAGATTAAGAAGATTTTTCAATTCCTTAAACAACTCTTCTGGAGCCCTTATTCCTGAAGTAAAAACTGGCTGCCAAACCATTGAATTATTAACTAATAGATAATTTATAACACTAAACCACACCTCGTGAAATGTTTTACCATTTTCTCCATATCTAAATTCCAACTTTTCAGCCTTTACCTGTATATTCAACCCCGTAGACTGCCTATATAGATCTATTGCAAATAGTTTGCTAAATGCATCCCTCACCTTTGGAAGCGGGGAAGAACTCAGTACCTCAAGATTCGAGATCCCCCTCCTCATTTCCGGAACAACGACACTTCTTATAAATTGAGAGGGAGAAAGTGGTTGCAAAAATATCATTCCATCGAGAATACTACCCTGCCTCACCTCCACAAATTGAATAACAGGCCCAGTGGTATAAGTATAATATTCCGTAGGGAAAAAATCAACCCTGGCGCCCGATTCAGGGTCCACCACACTGAATTTTATTTTTTTCGAACAAAATTCAATTACAGTTCTTGCGCTCTGAGGTGGAATCTGTAAAACACCCCCCTCAACCCTCCATCCCACAGGGACAAGGATTGAAAATGCATTTTCCGTTCTATCACGATACTTCTTCAGAATAAAATATTTTTTCCTGTGCCCGAGATCTTGTGAATCTCCCATATTCTTTACGGAATTTGAAAAAACTTTCTTTTTATCTTTCCTACCAAAAATTTCACTGTAACTAATTTCAGGAAAAGTGGAGGAATTAGACGCACCTCCTTCATTGGAAGATATCTCTGTGGCAGGAGCAGTTTTAAAAATAATCTTCTGAGGAGGCATGGGCTCTCCTGTCTCGGCAAAAATAAAATTTTTATGTGTTTTACTATTTAAACCTATACCATACCAGGTACCGGGTTTAAGTTTTACAGGTAAAATAAAGGTTCTTGGATTAAGCCATCCTGGAGTACCACTTACTTCAGGGAATTCATATCCATCCACAACAACCAGAGAATGGGAATTCATCTTCATATTTTTAGAAAAATGTATGGTAATTCTTTTAATATGGTAATCAACATTTGTGGCCCCATTCTTAGGTATCGAAGTAAGGAGATTCTTCGCAAGAGAAAATGACAGAAAAAACAAGAAGGAAAGTAAAATGAAAAAAAATCGTCTCATAAAACTATCCTCCATATCGAATTTTGCACTTACATTATATCACTTTTTCCATCAAATTGTAAGGCAGGGCGGAAGATCCTGTATAGGCTTAGATAAACTTATTTGAATACTTAATACTTAATAGAGGTTAATATTTCTACTGCTTTTTATTAATCCTCTTTTAACTTTTCATCACACCAGGGACAGATTTTCTCATCTTTTAAAACTATGTGGCCACACGCAGGGCAAATTTCATAATTTTCAGTCTCTTTTAATATCCTTTCCGCTTCTTCAAATTCCTCTTCTCTAACCCACAGTTTAATTCTCGTCATCTCGGAACTCACAAATACTGGTTCAACAGTAAAACTAATATTTTCCAATTTAACGTCAAAACCACTTTCCATCAGAAGTCCCTTTGCAAGATTGGCCTCTATGGGATTGTAAAAAGTGTAAAGCAATTTATACTTTTTGGGAAGATATTCCACCTCGTCCTCCGGAAGTTTCTCCACAAGTTCTACATTACATTCAGGACAGACAAGTATTCCATCTTTATATTCAGATTTACACTGGGGACAAAACATATATCACCTCTCTTACCTATAAATTTTTAAAAAACTATTTTTCAAATCAATACCTTTAATATCAAAGGGAAGAGGAAACTTCTCTCCGGGTAAATAGGAGAAATCGCTACTCTTCAAAATTGTTTTAATAAGTTTTTTCACAATAAAGTTTGGGATAGTTATTCCATTTAATTTAACACTCTCCACATCGTATATTCCAAAACCCGATTTTCCTTTAAATGCTATATCTATAAATACATCATTTTTTTTCTTTAAAAAAAAATTTAAAAGGAAAAATTCAATTGAATTGGAATTGATGGCAGACTTATAGAAAAAAAAAGCGGCATTTACATGTCCATTTTTTAAAAAAATCTTCAGATCCTGTACATATGGAGGGAAAAAATCCTTATTTTCAGAAATTGCTTCATTAACTTCCTTTTCACTGAAGAAAACACCTTTCTCACTTCCATTTAGAAATCTCTCAAGTTTTTTAATTGCTTTGCCCCTATACTTTGAAAAGGAAACAAAAGTTTTTCCAAATGATGGAAGGATAAAAAAAATAAAAAGCGTAAGATATATAAGTTTTCTACTCATCTACAGTTTTTCCTTAAAAGTAAAATAGGTCTCAGACATATCCCCTATCTTTTTTGCCTTTTCATTTAATTTTAACAATAGATCATTTTTGTGCACAAAGTCCTCACTTTCTTTCATCTCCTCAAGGAGATTTAGTTTCCCTACCCTCTTTTCGAGGATAAAATTTATCAACTTTATGGTATCAAAGGAAAGATCAATGTCAAAATTTCCGTTTATCAAACTCACAATCTCCCTCGCTATATCATCTTTTAAAGTTGCCATTTTCTGCATCTCTTTTATTAAAACCCTTTTACACTTTTGAAAAAACTCCGCATAATATTTTTTTGCAGTAAAGGCCGTCTTAACAAACTTTGTCACAAGGTTGGATATATTATTGAAAGAATTTATCCTAAATCCACACCAGCAGTAAGGCTGAAGAGAAAGTATACTCTCAACGGGATAATGGCATTCCCCTTCTCTCAAAAGTTTACTTAAGTAACTTAATTTTTTAATGTAAATATCATCGGTAAATTTGATATTAGATAGTAATTTTAAATTTTTAAACCACTTCTTATTCAGAAGGGAATCAAATTCTCCCCCCTTTAATAGAAGACCCATCTGTTCATTGTGCTTTCTAACATAGTAATCGATATATAGATTTTTAAATTCAAGAAATTTTTCATGGAAACTGATTCTCTTTTCCTTGTCCATCAACTTAAATGGTCTTTCAAAAAATGTACTCAATTCATATCTTAGATTCTCTATATCCTCCCTATCTGTCTTATCAGAAGTGGTGATATAATTTTTTGCATCAAAGAAAAAGGAACTCCATTCAATAAAAGACTTCATATCCCTGTAATTTTTATTTACAATTTCAAGGGCCTTTAAATTATTGGAAAATGCCTTTGCCAGAGAAAACAGCCCATCTTCCAGTTTTTTCTCTCCATCAATAATCTCCTTTACAATTTTCCTCAAAACTTTTCTATTCCTGTAAACACTGTAAACATCTCTCCAGAAACTGGTTGTTAAAAGGCCATCGGGAAGTTTGGCTATTACATTTTCAATGGGATGGGAGGTCTCATATTCAATCCACTCAGATAACAAAACCATTAACTTATTTCTATTTTCCCTGAGGGAAGCACCTTTAATTGGATCAGTTTCACAAAGTTTAAATCCCCACTCAAATATTTCATCAATCGGGATGTCATATTGCCTTGATATTCTGATGGCATCATAATATGAAATATCAAAAATTTCAGATAAATTTGCAGAATTTAATGCCTCAATATCCCCATTTGAAGAATTGAAAAGTTCAATCTTACCAGCCGCCACAAGAGAAATTATTAATATGGTAGTAATTTCCCTGCTAAAGCCAAATGGTGAATCCATAAGAGCAGTATAAAAGAATTCCAGTGGAAAGACTTCTCTCTTACTACTTTCAAGAAAATTTAAAATCTCACCTATATACGGGGAATCATACAGGCTATCCCCATTCGTGTCAAAGGAAAATTCCTTTCCCTTCTTTTCAACTACTCCCAGGGGAAATAAAACATTTTCTGCAAGTTCAACAAGGTCCCCCTTTATCTCTCCCTTTTTCAGAATAAAATAACCAACGAAATCCTTCACCACCTTTGGAGAAATGAGAACATTTTCAAAATTTGGATGTTTTGGGAAAAGTTTTGAGAAAAGTTCCTCAACCTTCTCATATAAAAATGTAACAAAACTTAATCTATCCACATCTTCAGGAAACTGAAAATCTCCAATAGAAGTTGCTATAATCCCATTCTTCAGGTATTTCCCAACTAAAATTTCATCTATTCTTTTATTTATACTTTCCTTTTTAACCTCATATTCATCTTCAAGATCAAAAAATCTATATTTAAATTCATCACCATTTAAGATAAACCCCTTTTTAAAAAGTTCCACATCCTCTTCATCAAATTTTTCCGGGATCCAGAACATCAAATTTGGGAAATTTTCAATGAAATTCCTAACTTCATCCATCCCGAAATTTTCCTGAATCGGAGACAAAATTGCAAGTTGCCAATCAAATCTTTTCTTCATCAAAAAAGAGGGCAATTTCCCATTTTTTTTATTTAAATCAAGCAACTCATCCATTAACTCCTTGTTTTCAAGCACCCTTTCAAAAAGAGAATTGGAGGAGAAATTAATATTCGCAACCAATATCTGATTGTACTTTTGAAACCAACTAACTACACCCTCCCTTCTCGTTCCTCTCCACACAAAATCAAGGGGAGGAGTTGAAATGGGCTGATTATAATTATCCTGTGTTATATTTAAATATTTTATATTTTCAAAAAATCTGGAAAATAGAAAAAAGGGAAATTCCTTTTCAATGGTATCTTTAGAATCCTTTAAAGCCTCATCCAAAATGTAATCTATGGATGCGTGATCACTTGTGACAAGTTGATAAACCTCAACATTCCCCCTCTTTAATTTTCTAATACATTGAGGATTATTATCCTCAAAAAGGTCAAGTATTTTCTTTACCTCTTCACTGTCAACTGGCCTTCCCTGATAACTTGAAAGCATAAGTGAATCCATCAAATTGGTTATTGAAGAATCCAACCCCTCCACAAGAGAAAAGAGAAAAAGAGCCTTTAATAAAAGTCTTGCCATAAGTCTTTTTTTAAACTCCATTTTTGCAATGGTGTACTTGGTGATGGTATCATAGGACTGAATGGCAAGTTTTAACTCTTCCACCTTTCTGAATTCATACTCAAGTAGATCAAACACCATGTCCACAGTAGCAAGAGAAGTGGCTTTATATCCCTGCATTTTATTCGCCGTGGAATATATAAAATTTAAAAGGGAAAAATTCTTAATATACCTGTGGAGATAAAAACTGACCTTAAAAACTATAGGATGTATTGGATAGATATCTATGAAAAGATCTTCATCATATTCAAAAAAAGGTTGTTCTCTCTTTATTATCCTGTAAATTTCCTTTAATTCATTTCTCTGATTTTCACTTTTAACAAGTATATTTTTTTTTATTAACTCAATTAAATTGGATTTACTAATTTCCTTTAAGA
This sequence comes from Acidobacteriota bacterium, assembly GCA_027064125.1. GTDB lineage: Bacteria > Acidobacteriota > JAAYUB01 > JAAYUB01 > JAMOQF01 > JAMOQF01. The sequence continues at coordinate 10,725 of JAMOQF010000037.1, read as the reverse complement.
TAAATTTTTTATCAATATCATAATCAATAATTTTCTGATGTAAATCATCATATTTTCTGGTCCAGGAAGGCTTATTTACTAAATTTTCATAAAAGGTTGCAACTAAAAAAATGGGAAACTTTCCTGTATAGTCAGCAAGTGTCGAAAGAAACTCAAGATCCCCCATTATTTTTGCCAGGTTATTGTAGCAAAGGAGTTTCTCTGCTATATCATCCAGGAAGAAAACCGCTTCATAGCCCTCTGGTATATTTTCAACAATATAATTCATCTGCTCCCCTACTTCTTCAACCTCAATCCAGTGCTCAACAGGAGGTATGGAAATATTAAACTTTTCACCCAATATTTTTCCAAATTCAATATAAAATAACTCCTTAACTGTCCTTTTATCCTTAGTATCGCCAAATATTTCTATTGTAAAATACTTCTTCCCCTTTACATCCTCATAGTACTGAGGGAAATGTGTCTTTAAAAGTTCAACATCCTTTAAAAAGGCTTCACTTACACTTAGTGTATGCGTCTTTCCAACCCCTCTATCTCCATATATCAGGATTGGTTTTCTCTTTGAAATACCCTTTTCCAGCAAATTTTCAAATATAGAAGAAAATATTTCTTTGGACTCCTCTGTAAAAATATAAGAATTCACAATATATTGAGGAGCAAGACCTTTAGTGGTAAAAATGCCACTGTAGGAATTCAACTGAAAGAAATCTTTAACTTTTTTATTGCTATAATCAACCATATAATAGGCTATCCTCTAATTAAAAAAATTTTTTTCAAATTGGGCGAAGGAAATCCTCTTATAATTCAAATCAATATTTGCAACTCTACCTTTTTCTGCGTATTCAATTCTCGTTACTTCCGTTAAAAAATGGGGTAAATCATTTTTATATTCAACTATTCTTACAGGAAACCCCACCCTATAAATCTCAAAGAGTACCTCATTTAATTTTTTCTCAAAATCATATCTTCTTCTGGTAAAAAACCTTTTTTCAACCATGCTTGAAATATTAAAAAATGTAATCACACATTTTCCAAAATCATCTGATTTAAAAAGTTTATTTAAACCTATCCTCTTATCAATACGAATCAGAAAAATTTTTTTACCACCAGAATCAATTTCAAATTCTTCATACTTTCCATTTTCCTTTAGAAATTTTGATGTTATCTTCCCCAAAAAACCCAAATCTTCCTTTTCTATTTTATAATTTTGAGAAGTTCCCCTCAAGAATTTATCATAAAATGCTTTCATCTCCTTAAAAAATTCATCTACATTTCCACCTGAAAAGGTTTTATTTGCATCATCTACAAAATACAGGGTCCTGTCATAAACATTTAAAATCAGCCTAAAATTTTCATATTTTTCAACCCATATATTCTCACCTAAAAAAACATATATACTATCCAAAAACTCTTCCTTATCACCCCTTTCATTCAGTGAAAAGGTATCAAAGATAAAAGAGTATTTAATTTTTTGAGAAAATGGGTAAAGGATCATAAATATAATAAATGATAAAAAAAATACTTTTCTTTTCAAAATTTTACACCTTTATTATTGTAATAATTTATAGAGACAAACTCTTCAATCTTTCTTCTAAGTAAAGAAAAATCCCTTTCTTCCAATAAATCCTCTTCTTCTGGATACCCGAAAGTAATCATGGAAACCACAGTGACATTTGAAGGGATATTTAATAATTTCCTCACCTTCTTTTCAGAAAACCAACCTATCCAGCAACTACCTATACCAAGTTCAGTGGCGGTTAAAACCATATGTTCACCGGCTATTGCCACATCCAATTTATGACAATCCCTGTCAAGGAGTTTAGCCCCCCTATGTAAGATGGGATGTGGTTTTCCACACAGGACAACTATTAGATCTGCGTCCACCATCCACTTATTTATTCTTGTTCCTTTCAGAGCACACTTTGATAGTTCCTCTTTAATCTTTTCATCTCTAACCAAAACAATATGCCACGGTTGGGTATTACAGGATGATGGAGACATACGAGCAGAATCAAGTATTTTCAACAACTTTTCATCTTCAATTTTAACTCCCCTTTTATAATTCCTTACACTTTTTCTCTTTTTCATAATTTGATAACAACTATTTTTATGTTTCATAATCTTATATATATTGTTTAAAGTAAAAATTAATTATATAATAATTTTCAAACAAACTAAACAGGAAAGGGATGCCTATGGAAAATAAAAAAATTGAAATCAGATGTCCCCACTGTAATTCCCTGATAGTGGTGGACGTAGAAACAGGAGAAATAATTTACACCGAAAAACATGAAAAAAAGGAATTTAAATCCCTTGATGAGGTAATAGAAAAAAAATTATTAAACAAAAAAGATAGTGATGAAACCTTCAAGGAAATCATGGAAAAGGAGAAAAAGAGAAAGGAACTTCTGGAAAAAAAATTTACAGAAGTTAAAGAAAAGAAAAAAGATGACAAAACACCACCTAAAAACATCTTTGACTTTGATTAGGAGTAAAAATGGAAAAAGTCTTTAAAATCATAGATGAAGAAAGAGATTACTACATAAAAAGCCTCATTAAACTCGTGAGAGAACCTTCCATTGTGGGTAATTCATATGGGATATCCCAGACAGTCAAAATCCTAACTAAAATGCTTGAGGATCTCGGAGCCTATGTCACAACAGAAAGAGTTGGAAACTCAAATCCCTACATAATTGCCAAACTGGGATCAGGTGAGAAAAAAATACTATTTTACAGTCACTATGATGTACAACCCATCCAACCGATAGATGAATGGGAGTGTGGACCCTTTTCCGGTACAACCAAGGAAAACCTCATCTTTTCAAGGGGAGTGGCAGACAGTAAAGGAACAATTTATTCGAGAATTGCGGCAATTGATGCAATTCTGAAATCTGGAAGAGAACTACCCTGTGAAATAATATTTATTCTGGATGGAGAAGAAGAGATAGGCAGTCCAACAATAGGGGAATTTTCCAGAAAATTTGAAGATCTTCTAAATGTGGACCTCTGTATATGGGAAGCAGGTTTTGTGGACTACAAGGATAGACCTGTACTTAGTTTTGGGATGAAGGGACTTTTATATCTTGAACTTAGATGTAAACTACTCCCCCACGATCTACATTCAAGCTGGGCAACTATTGTGGAAAATCCAGCATGGAAATTGATTCACGCCCTCTCTTCAATGAGAGATAGATCTGGAAATATAAACATAGAGGGAATCAAGGAATACATAAAACCTCTTCCAGATGTGGAGGACTGGAAAAAGAATCTTTCCGACTTTGACCTTTCCTTTTACAGAGAAAAATTAAAAATAAAAGAATTTTTGCCCATAAAGGAAAAAATTAGTGAAAATCACTTTCTCAATCCCACATTCAACATCTGTGGTATTCACAGCGGATACACAAAAAATATGGTAAAAACTATATTACCCCATTCAGCCTGGGCAAATATGGACTTTAGACTCGTTCCCAATTTGACTCCAGATATACTCCTTGAAAAAATAAAAGAGCACTTTAAAAAGAAGGGTTTCGAGGATCTTGAAATAAATGTCAAAACAAAAATAGAAAGTTTTTTCTCTCCGCCAGATGAAAAATTAATAACAAGTCTGAAAAAAAGTTCTCTTAGGGTCTTTGACAGAGAACCTCTTTTCATCCCCATGTTAACTGGAAGTGGTCCCATGTATTCCCTTTGCTCTAAATACAATCCCAAGGTGGTTTCACACGGGATAGCCTACTACAATTCCCATGTCCATGCTCCAAATGAAAATATAAGGATAAGCGATCTTCTAAATGGGATAAAGTTTATAGTGGATGTTATCTTAAATTGCGAAGATTTTATTTAAAAACCATGATGGGGTGTAGTGTTTGAAACTTTACTTCTCCCACCCCCATAAACTTTTTTCCAGAAAAAACCCTGTATAGACCATCCTTCTCATATATTTTCATCTTTACACCATTTGAGAATTTAACTCCATATTCCTCTTTTAAAATGAGTTTTGGGAGCCATTTAATACTTTCTTCAACAGGAATTAATCTCTCTTCAAACTCCGCCACATCCATTTTCTCAATTTCACCAAGTCTTAATGAATTATCCTCAGTGAAACTTTTCACCCTTTTTCTTTTTAATTCAACAAGATGACCTGCCCCACACACATCCTTAGCAATATTATACCCCAGCGACCTCACATAGGTACCACCAGAACACTCAACCTCAAAACTCAAAAAAGGTGGAAAATAACTTTTTAATTCTATGGAAAAAATTTCCACCAATTTATACCTATCTGGAGTAGTCATCCCCCTTCTCGAATAATAATACAAAGGCTTTCCCATATATTTCACCGCAGAAAAATTGGGGACCCTCTGAATTACCTTTCCAATATATCTTTTCAAAATGTCCTCAACAAAATCTTCATGTGGAATGGATTTAAATCCATAACCAACTACATCACCATCGCCATCCAATGTATCTGTCAAAATCCCAAGAAAAAGTTTTGCATCATAAACCTTTTTAGAATTTAGAAAAAACTGAGATATTTTAGTTGCCCTGTTTACAAAGACCACCATTACCCCTTCAGCAAAGGGGTCAAGGGTACCACCATGCCCTATTTTTTTGAATTTAAAAATTCTCTTTAGCCTTCTCAAAACCTGAAAGGAGGTAATCCCCCTTTCTTTATAAATAACTAACACCCCATCTTTTTCTATTTTTTTGCCCATAACAAAGTAATTCTTGTTTTTTTTTAAACTTTATTTTAATATATAAATTCATTATAATATAATGCAAATTAAATTTTATGGAGGGCTTTATGAAAAAAAGACTTTTTTTAATTGTTGCGCTTTTCTTGGGGCTTTTGCTTCTCTCAGGATGCGCCACAAAGAAATTTGTGCGTCAGAGTATTTCTGACTCAGAAGCAAAAATGAACAAAAAAATTGATGACAATAACCAGAAAATTTACAGCCAGCTTTCCGAACTTTCCCAATTAAACAAACAATTAAGTTCAAAATTGGAGGAAGTATCAGACAAGGCAAATCTTGCCAATCAAAAGGCTGAAGAAGCTAAAAACATCGGAATGGCTGCAAAGGAAAAAGCTGAAACTGCAGACAAAAACGCTAAACTTGCTCTTGAAAAATTCAACAACAGATTTAATTTTGTAGTTGTTGACACAGCCTATGTCTATTTTGGATTTAACAAGTACCATCTTACAAAAGATGCTGTTGCAACACTTGACGATGTGGCAAAGAAATTTGCAGAAAACAAAAATTACATAATGGTTCTTGAGGGGCATACTGATTCAATTGGTCCAAAAGAATACAACTACATTTTAAGTGAAAAAAGAGTTAAAAGTGTTCTTAGATATTTAGTTGGCGTTAAAAAACTTGACATTAATAGAATCTACACCGTTGGCCTTGGAAAATTAAATCCAATCGCTGATAATAAGACAAGACAGGGAAGAAAGAAAAACAGAAGAGTTACCATTAAAATTATGGAAGTTAAATAACCAGTATTTCACCTACCATTTTAGCCTTCTTCTCCCAAGTGGGGAAGAAGGCTTTTTTTATTGACAAATAAAACCCAATCTGATTATAATTAAAGAGATGAAATTTTAGGAAAGAGGTGGCCATGACTAAAGTAACCAAGGTATTTACACTATTTATTCTTTTTAGTCTTTTTTCATTTTTCACATTTTCTCAAAATCCCAAAATACCACCTAAGGGTGAGCCCCTAAAGGGTTTAAAGAAATGCAGCGATGGACACTACACTCCTTACAATCTTCCCAACTATCCAAAAGACGCAAAGATTCATATTGTTAAAAGTGGAGACACTTTATGGGATCTTGCAAAAACATATTTAAACAACCCATATCTCTGGCCTCAGATATGGGAAAAAAATCCTTACATTACCAACCCACACTGGATTTATCCTGGAGATCCAATCCTCATAGAAAAACCTGCTGTAATAGGAACATCTGAGAAAAAAGTTGAAACAACACCAGAAAAAGCACCAGAAAAAAAGGCTAAAACTAAAATGGTAAAAATGGAAAAGCCAAATGGAATTGAGGTCTTAAAGAGAACCATAAGACATGAAGAGGAAAAAACTCAAAATGCCCTTCTCATACACAAGAGACAAAATAAAATCTACTATGGCTCAAAAAGAGAACTATATGGCACTGGATTCATCACAAAGGAAATGGTAAAAATGGATGCATTTATAATTGGTGCAGAAGATGAAGATCATGAGAGATATCTGGGTGAGGGTGAAATTGTCTACCTCAACAAGGGAATGAATCAAAATGTCGTGCCAGGGGCAAAATTTGAGATAATCAGAAATACCGGAAAAGTTTTCAATCCAATTACAAAGAAATTTGTGGGATATTACTATAAACAAATAGGAATACTAAAGGTTCTCATCTCCCACGATACAAATTCCATTGCAAAAATAGAATATGCAACAGATGCTGCATTTATCGGTGATGGACTTTTAAACTATGAGAAAAAGAATTTCATTGAGGGAAATAGAAACTACAAAATGACAAGGTTTATGGAAGATACAGGAAAGGCAACTGGAAATGTTGTCTTCATAGAAAACTACAAAACCTTTGCAGGACAGGAAGAGGTAATCTATCTTGATTTAGGGAAAAATAGCGGTATAAAACCTGGAGATTATGTATCCATCTACACGAGATATGGTAAATATAAAGTAAAAGGAGAACTGGGAAGGACAATCTCTCAGACAAATTTTAAACCTTCAAAGGCAAAGGATTTCAAAAAACAACAAAAAATGGCACTTAAAAATAGAAATATCCCAAGAGTAATAAATGGTGATGCAATTGTTCTTGAAGTATATGATACTGCATGTAAAGCCATTATAGTTGAGAACAGAAAACCAATCCACATTGGTGATTACGCTCAAATTAAGTAAACCTAACATCCCCACTTCCTTCTGGAAGTGGGGATACCTTTTTTATCCCCTTGAATTTTCCATCAAAATATGTAAAATGATTCTTGCAAAATTTCTTTTACAGGAGTTTAAAAATGGGACTTTTTAACAAAAAAGAAGAAAATATAAAAAAAGGTTTTGAAGATACCCCTGTTAAATCCGAAATCCCCAAAAAAGAAGTGCTCTCCTCAAAAGAAGTAAAAAGAAATAGTTACACTTCAACCTCCAATGAGGGCATCATTTCCAAAGGTATTACCATATCCGGGAAAATAACGGGAAACGCAAATTTAAAAATCTATGGAGAAGTTGAAGGTGAAATAGATATCAGTGCCGATGTAGTAGTCGAAAATGGCAGTTCCATAAATGCTGATATAAAAGGTAGAAATGTTGAAATATCTGGAGTTGTCAATGGAAACGTCACCGCCAAAGAAAAGATTCTATTAAAGGAAACAGCAATTGTGGTGGGGAATATAACCTGTAAAAGTTTCATAGTTAAAGAAGGTGCAAGTTTTGAGGGAAATATAAACATGATCCATTCTTCCAATCAGCAGAGTGGACCGAAAAAATCTGATATTCCCAAAAAGTGATTTTTTAAAGAATTAAATTTTTAGTGGATAGTTTCAACTTCAGAAAGTCCTGGAATTTGTAAAGGAGCAGTTCAAAAAGGTTTTCTATTTTTTTGGGTTTAAATTTTCTCTCTAAAAACTCAAAAGGTGATAGTTTCAAAAAATCTTCAAGTTCTGATAACTCTAAAACTTTGTTATTTATGCAATTTTCACATAAAACCACCATATTCCTATCTACAAAAATTTTTCCCCTGACATCCCTTCCACAAACAGAGCAACGCTTAAATGAAGGCAAAAGTCCTTCCAGTTCCATTACCCAGAAAAGCACATAAGTAGCCATTTTTAACTTTTCAAATTTATTTAATTTTGGCAATAATAAAACCTTTTCAAAGAGGGAGAAAAGTTTTACATTGAAATTTCCCTTTTCAAACCTGGAGTTTAAAAGGAGTTCCCCAAAAAAGGAAAGAAGAAAATAGTTTTCAATCCCACCCCTATCCATCCTGAAATAATTTAAAGTCTTTAAATCCTTTATCACCGATAAATTTTCATATCCCTTAAAATTAATGGTAGCAAGTACTTCAGAAAAAATTTCAACCCGCCCTGAAAAAGTAGACTTTTTCCCCCTGCTTCTTTTAACAACACCTCTTACAATCCCATGCTTTTCTGTAAATAAAACGACTATTTCATCAAGGTCGTGCAGGGAATATTTCTTTATAATTATGGATTTTTCGGAAAAGATATCCATTACTTCTTAAAGAGTTTCCCCAGACCTCCCAAAAACCCCTTTTTCTTTTTATTACCTAAAATTTCATTTATTTCATTTATTTCTTTCAAAATTATGTTATTGGTATTGTCCCACGCAAGACCTTCCTGAAAAATCCTTAAAGCCTTGTTATAAAGTTTTGCCTCCTTATATAGACGGCCAAGATGTATATAGTAATTTATTTGCATGGGAGCCAGTTCTATTGCCTTTAAAAGGTATTTTTCCGCCTCTCTCCTAAACTGGGAAGTTTTTGACATGGCATATCCAAGGTATGCGTTATACTCTGCGTTATCGGGTTTAATTCTTACAGCAGCCTTTAAATAGGAAACCGCCTCAGCATAATTTTTGGCATTTACAAGCATCCTGCCCCTTTCAAAACTCTCCTTTGCAACTTTATCAGGAGTCTCCTTCTTTTCTTTTTCTGAAGAAGATTTAGCAGAATATTTTGCAAGGTTATTTTCATATTCATGCCGGGCATCATCATCCTTTAAAGTTTCATAGGCAGTGTTTATGTAATTGGATAGGTCTTCCAGAAGATTGTTCAATTCTTCAGAATTAAATTTTGCAAATTTATCCGGGTGGTAATTTCTAACTATTTCAAGATATCTTTTCTTGAGTTTCCCCATGTCAAAATCTTCGGGAGTTAAATCAAAGACTTCAAAGTAATTTTTACTTCTTAAATCCTCATAAAAACTTCTCAAACTCTCTATTTTCTCCCTCAATTCCTCATTATCTTTATCTTCAACCCCCTCATTAAGATTTTCCTCCGTATCAGGGGTGGTAATTTTAAAACTCACATTGGAACTTTTCTTTAAATCAATTATTTCAGAACACCAGAAAGCAAGCAAAATATTTATAATTTTTTCCTCAGGTATTTTAACAAAATTTTTTATATCACTTAACCTGGAAAAATTTGAAACATTACCAATTAAGATACTCTCATCTTTAGTCATGGGAATTTTTTTTAGTTCATTAAAAGGGAGCCTTACTTTTACCTCAACTTTTTCATTGTAAAGAGACAAAAATTTTTCCTTTTTTTCTGGTGGAATATACTTTCTGAAAATGGTCATGTAAAAATCTTCAATTCTTATAGGGTATTTTACAAATTTAATTCCACCCTTAAGGTTCGATTCCTTTATGGAAAAATCCTCCCACAAAAGAATATCAGCCACCACATACTTCATCTGCTTTCTAAAAATTTTATATATCTCAAGTTTTGAAAACTCCCTGCTATTTAAAATAATATTGTCAACCTCGTATGAATTCCCCTTTGCCTTCTTTATTGCTTCAAACAACTCCTCTTTAGAAATTAAATTTTCAGCCATTAAAAGACTTGAAAATTTTTCCCTCACTTCAGAAGTATCTATGTGAACTACCTTTCTTCTATCAAATATAAATTCCCTCCAATCTCCGTCCTTTTCAAGTTTAAGGACAAAATTGGCTTTATTACAATTTTTCCTAACTGATTCAATTAAATTATCAAGAGATGCACTCATTTTTACTCCCACTATTTATTTTTTATCACAATTTTATATATTAACTCATTCTTACCTTTCTTTTCAACAGGGACAATGAATTTTACACTGTTTGAGGAAATTTTTTCATACTTAATATTTGAAGATACAATCTCTGTAAAATCTGGAAAAGATTCCCGCACTTCCACATCAACTTTTCTATCTTTATGATTTTTAAGTATATATTTAAAATCAAGTTCATAAGCTCCCTCTCCAAGTTTCTCTTTTCTGGTACAAACCTTTTCAACCTTTATATCAAAGGCTTTTCCCATTTTTATCTTTACATCTTCATCTCGAGGGGTATGCTTTATCTTATCTTCACCAACAAAAATTGGGGATCCATCACTATCTTCTTTATAAACCCTGAAAACTCCGGCAGGCAGTGGAATTCCAAGACTATTTTCTTCAGAATTTTTAAAATTAAGGTACACATTTACATCTGGCATTGTCTTCTCATTGGAAAATCTACTTGAATAGGAATTTACTTCATACGTTTTCCTCATCTTTATTCCTGACACATTTAACATTGAAATCTGTTTTTCCTGATTATTTTTAAGGGTGACCTTTCTCTTTACAGTGTACATGTGGTATTCAAAAAATTTTTTCTCAGATGTCTGATTAACAGGCATGCTTCGAGGAGCAGCCCTATAAGATTTCTCATAATATACTTTATCACTCCATCCTTTTCTTACCACATTTACTTCACCTGCCACCAATTTCAAAACCGCATTTTTATATGCTGTCCCCGATTCATTTCTAAGGGTAATCCACCCTGTAAGAGCTCCCTTATCCTCATCACTATTTAAAAAAAGTACATAATTTGAAGACCAGGTCATGCCACCTGTGAGATAGGAACATTTAACATTCTCTTTTCCAGGTTTTTCTCCTTTTAAAAGCCAGAGTAAAGTTGGATGAGAAATTAAATTATTAGGTATGTTTGGGAAAATAT
>JAMOQF010000036.1 GCA_027064125.1 Acidobacteriota bacterium | reverse complement strand
TTTCGTCCATTTACCCCTCCTTTAATGGTATGGGGGAAAGATCCCCCCAAAAAATTTATTTATTATAGTCATAAAAACCCTTTCCACTTTTTCTGCCAAGATATCCTGCATCCACCATTTTTTGAAGAAGTGGACAGGGGCGATATTTGGGATCTTTAAACCCTTCATACAATACATTCATTATGTCAAGACACACATCAAGTCCAATAAAATCTGCAAGGGTGAGTGGTCCCATGGGGTGATTCATTCCAAGTTTCATGACGGTATCTATTGATTCCACTGATCCAACACCTTCCATAAGTGCATAAATAGCTTCATTTATCATGGGCATTAAAATTCTATTTGATACAAACCCCGGAAAATCATTAACCTCAACAGGTACCTTTCCAAACTTCTCAGCCAGTTCCTTTGTTATTTTATAGGTTTCATCGCTTGTAGCAATTCCTCTTATTATCTCAACAAGTTTCATAATGGGAACAGGATTCATAAAATGCATACCTATAACCTTATCTGCTCTTTTTGTTATTGCAGCAAGTTTTGTAATTGAAATAGAAGAGGTATTTGTGGCAATTATAACTTCATCCCTTAAAATACTATCCAACTTTTCAAAAATTGCCCTTTTTACCTCATAGTTTTCAAAAACTGCCTCCACAACAAAATCACAATCTTTCACATCTTCAATATTTGTTGTTGTTGATAAGTTTTCCAGTGTCCTTTTTTTGTCATCCTCACCTATTTTTCCCTTTTCAACAAACTTTGATAAACTTTTTTCAATGGTCTTTATTGCCCTATCCAGTTGTTCTTGAGATACATCCACCACAATAACTTTGAGTCCACTAAAAGCCGCAACTTGAGCAATACCATTTCCCATGGTTCCAGAACCAATAACTCCAAATTTTTTAATTTCCATAATTACCTCCAAATATTTTTTTGTTATTTATTCAATTTCTTTAAAAGATCCAACATTTTTTCTTCTCCAACTACAACAAGGGCATCTTCTCTTCTAAATACATATTCAGGTGTTGGAATTACCATTCTATATATCTCACCCACATGAGTTTTTATTGCCACAATATTTACGTTGAATTTCTGTCTGAATTTACTCTCGCTTACGGTTTTCCCCACCAAATCCTCGGGAACTTTTATTTCCATTATTGAAATCTCATCACTTAATTTTATGAAGTCCAGGACACTTTTGTATCCTATTCTGTCGGCTATTCGGTAAGCCATTTCCTTTTCAGGAAAGACTATTTCCGTTGCACCTACCTGTTTCAAAATCCTTCCATGTACTTCATTTACAGCCTTTACTATAATATTTTCTATACCCATTTCCTTCACATAAAGTGTTATCAAAATCGAAGTATCAATCTTATTTCCCACACTTACCACCACATACTCTGAATCCTCTATTCCAAGGGCTTTCAATGTCTCCTGATCTGTGGCATCAGCAACAATTGCCTGAGAAATAAGGGGTTGTGCTTTCTGAACAAGATCTTCCTTTATATCGATACCTATTACCTCATGTCCCTTCTCAAACAACTTACTGGCCACATTAAAACCAAAAGTGCCAAGTCCAATTATTGTATATCTCGCCATTGGTCCCTCTCTTTTTCCACTAAATTATACAGAAAAAGTTCAAAATTCTCCATAACCTTTTAAATCTAAAAACACATCTTTAAAACCCAGTCCATCCATAAAACTTAAAAACTCAAAAGTAGTTAAATTTAGAATCTTTTCCCTGAGTTCATTCATAGAAATTTCTATGATACAGGTGTTTTTCCCCTTCAGCCTGAGTCTAATCACATCCTTAAACCCAAGGGACCTTATAAATCTCTCACCCCTTTTAATTCTCTCAAGATCTCCACTGTTAACCTCTATATCTGCTCCAAACCTTGTTAACAAACAACTATTTTTGGGCCTTATGAGATCTTTTCTCCCAGCTTCATTAAAATATCTTACAATGTCTTCCTTGGTTATTTTACTTTCAAGAAGGGGGAAAATCACTTTCTCGTTTTTCTTCAAAATTTTAAATCCATCCCTTAAATCAAGATTCTCCCCAGATACTTCTGAGGAAAAAATATAATTTCCTCCATTTTCAACTAAAATGGATTCCAGAATTTCAAGCATTTTACTTTTGCAAAGCGCACATCTTCTTTTCTCTGAATCTATTTTCAGCGAGAAGTGGTTAAATTCTCTTTCAAAAAGCATTACCCCCAGATCCTCACACAGTTCCCTTATAAATTCGTCATCCTCTTCGTAGAAAAAAGGGCCACTGAAGTGTACCGCCCACAATCTTTTTTCAGGAAAGTGTTTTCTTGTAAAAAAAAGCAGAAAGGTGCTGTCAAGTCCCCCACTTACCGGGATTAAAATTCTATTGAACCCATCAATAAATTCTTTTAGTTTTTCAAAATTACTTTCAATCACTAATTGGAAACCTGTTTCCTATTAAATAATTTTTAAATATCACCACGTCAGACTCATTCACAAATCCATCGAGATTTAAATCCCCACATTCTGGATAAAAATTTCCACTCAGACTGTTTCCGGCAATGTATAATTCAAGTTTTAAAAGATCCACAAGGTTTACTTCTTTACTTCCATCCACGTCACCCTGCACAACAAGAGGATTTGGATCCTCCCCATCCCTCACACCATCACCATCTGTATCTGGATTAAAGGGATCACTTCCAATTTCTCTTTCATCACCATTTGAAAGGCCATCTCCATCTGCATCTCCACCCTTTGGAAGAACCGTTATCTTTACTTCAGGATACCTCAAATTATCTGCTCCCTCATTGTCATATACTTTTAGTCTAACATTAAATACCCCGCTATTTTCAAAACATACCCCTTCTGGGTCTTTCAAAGTTGAATTTACTGCCCCACCATCAAAATCCCATAGATATCCTGTTATATATCCATCTCCATCATATGCGTAGCAGTCAAAATCCATACTGTCCCCTTCAATTATTTCCACATCCCCGGAAGGTTTTGTGATAAAGGCAATTGGAGATGCATTCTCTATAAAATCACTTCTACTTCTTGGAGTTATCTGATATCCGGAGGTATAAGGACAAACTGAATCATATTGAGTTAAGATTCCAATAATGTCAAAGGCATTTGTTGGTTCAGTCATTCCCGGAATATCTGTATCTCCATCGATTCTCAATGTTATTGTATCTCCGTTACCATCGGCAATTGTCAGGTTCCCATTGCCACTCTGTGGGATATTTCCTCCTACAATTTTCACATCCCTTATTCTCACAAGTTTCCCTTCATATTTTTCATTTAACTCTGAGATAAAAAATATGTTTTGATTAACCTCGTTTCCACTACTAACCACATTTATATCGTCGGAAGTACTTACATATATTTCAGATATTCCGTTATAAGAAGAAACCTTTCCAAAAACTTCAATTTCATCGCCAACATTTAGTACTTTATCATTCTTTTTGCAGAAAAGTTCCACACCTCCCGTTTCATCCTGGAAGAAAATGAGGTTATAGTATTTAGAAAATGTACCTGTATTTACCGTCACAATTCCCCTTGCCCTTATATTGGCCCCTTCTCCAAGAAGATTTCCTTCAACATCTATTCTGTGGATATCCCCCAACTCCGTTACTCCTGAATAATATCCATACCAATCTGAGTAGGTAATATTCCCTCCTTCGTCCACACATTTTATCCTATATTTTAACAGATCTGAATCTTCCACCGATGGCAGGTATCCTTCAAAGGTTTCCTCATATCTTGTCATTTCTATTGGCTGTTTCAAAACTTCATTTACACTATATTCAATATAGCAATTTAGGTTTTCCACCCCTTTGTCATCCCATACTCCACATGTTATTCTGGGGGTATCATCACCTGTTGGATACACTATATCTCTTTCAACATTTTTTACAATTGGTGGAAAATCACCATCCACTTCACCACTTTCATCATCCTTGATTACCTTTGGCTCAAGATCACCTCCATATATAAAGTATCCATTTCCATAAGTAATAATTGTTATGTCTCCATTTGCAATGTACCCAAGAGAATCATCAGATCTCGGATCATCTGGATTCCCCGGATTTTGCTGTATGAAGTAGTGCCCGCCAGTTGTTGTTGGACTGTCCAAATATCTTAATACCGTGTTTTTATTTGGATGCCCATAGGTGTTTTCACTCCCCATCTGAGCAATACCAACTTCTGCCTTAATAACAGAAAGAAAATATGGATTGGATCCAGTTATACTGCCATGGTGATGAAAGGTATATACATCAATGTCTCCTATATATGGGGCAACCGCTGATTCAACATCAGGTATTATTATGTCATCATTTAAATCCCAATCATACCCCGTTAAATCCCCAGCAATCCAGAGTTTAAAATTTTTATATTTTACTAAATAACCTGCACAGGCAGAATTTTCAAATTCTGAAGAATGCGTTATATCTACCACATCACCACCAATTGTCTTTCCATTTACAACCATGCAGGTAATTGAAAAATCGCCATTTTCAAGTAGAACATCTCCAGGCTGTACCTCTCTATAGTTAAACCAACCAGTCTCATACCTATAATTTTGATACATATTTGTATCTGGTACACCTCCATAAATACCTCTATCAAGCACCCAGCAGTCAGTTGTAACATCACAACTTTTCATAATATCTACAAACTTTCCAATATGATCCTCATCATAGTGGGTGGGCAGGATATACTTTATTTCCTTTAAAATTCCCCTATCTTTTAAATCTCTAATAAACCTCACTACATCTGTTGGGGCATGCCTGATTGCAGAACCCGAGTCAATAATTGCTCCATAACCTTCCGGGGAAACAATTATGGTGCAACTTCCCTGACCTACATTTGGATAAAATACATAAAGTGGTCCTGAAAAAATAAATGTGGAAAAAATCATTAAAAATAAAGGTCTTATAAATAGTTTCCTCACAATTATCTCCCTTCTTTAAATAAAAATTATATATTTTTTTCAGTAAAAACCGAAATATTTCTCCCAAAAAACGTTATTAATAATGTAGACAATTTTTTAAAAAAGGAGGTATTTATGTTTAAAAAAAGTGGTTTTACTATGCTTGAATCAATCATTTTCATTTTAATCACTTCACTTCTTTTAATTATTGCTCTTCCTGGAATTTTTGGATTCTCAAGGTGGAATGCCCTTGAGGAAAATGGCAGAAAAATTGAGGCCGTATTCATAAAGGCCAGATACCTTGCCGCATCTTTCAACATGAGACACAGAGTATACTTCAACCCTTCTGCAAATTGTTTTTACATCCACTGCGACAAAAATAATAACAGAACCTTTGACAGAGGAGAAAAGATTATAGGTCCATATTTTCTCACAGATGGTGTTAAATTTTCATGCGACCATATTATTGGACCACCTTCCAATCCACATAAACAACCATCTTCACCTGTAACCTTCAATAGACATATTGCAAGTTGCTCTCCCACTGGAGTATGGTCAAATCCAGGCACAGTTTACCTAAAGGATAAAAATGGCGATTATCTTGCTATAACTTTAAATATAAAGGGCGTAATAAGAATGTACTGGTGGGATCGGGACGAAAAAAGGTGGAAAAATTAAACAGGGGGAATTTCCCCCTGTAAACTATATCTTAATGATGACAATCAAAAATGTATAGAGAACAAGTGATTCAATAAAAGCAAGACCAAGAATAAGGAAAAACCTTATTGCCTTTTCAGAACCTGGATTCCTTGAAACACCCTCACAGGCTGAAGCTATTGCCTTTGCCTGACCAAGTCCACAAAGGGCAGCAGCAATTGCCATTCCAAGTCCTGCAGCAAGATATCCAAGTCCTTGAGAAATTCCTCCATTCTGAGATGCAGAAGGTGTTGCCTCAGCGGCAAAAATCGGAAGTCCCATAATTGAAATTAAAATCAAAACAAAAACAACTGATAAAATTCTTTTTCTCACTCTTCCCTCCTGATATTTTTTCTTTTTATTTTCCAACTATTTTTAATGTGCCTCCTCTTCATGAGGTAAAGCATCTGAAATATACAACATAGAAAGCATTACAAAGACAAAAGCCTGAATTAAAGATGTCAATATGGATAAAAACATTAGTGGCATGGGAAGAACAAAAGGTAAAAGCCCAATAAAAACAAGTATTACCATGTCTTCCCCAAATATATTTGCAAAAAGACGAACAGCAAGTGAAAAGGGTCTCGCAAGATGACTGACTATCTCAATTGGTATCATCAGGGGAGCAAGGAATATATTTGGCCCCATAAAGTGTTTCAAATACTTGATGCCACTTTTTTTAAATCCAATGACATTGTAATAGATAAAAACTATAATTGCACATCCAGCGGTAAAATTTATATTACTTGAAGGTGATTCAAATCCCGGGATCAACCCTGAAATATTTGATAGGAATATAAACATCCCCAGAGAAAAATGAAATGGCAGATATTTTTTCCCTTCTTCTCCTATAACAGATTCTATTATATCCCCAAATCCCTCATAAAGGGTTTCAAAGAGATGTTGCATACCTGTGGGATTCTCAACGCTATATTTCCTTGCACTCCACCAGTGAAGAATTGCCGATACAAGCACTATTATTAGAAGAAAGCATAAAAAGTCCGGTATTGGATATTTTTCATCTACAATTTTAAGTCCAACTATTTTAGATATCCAGACGACAATTGGTCCTAAAATTTTATTTATTATTTCTGCTAACAAGAAGTGATGTTCCATCAACTATCTTCCCATAAAAATTTCATAAAAAATTTCAATAAAGATTGAAATAATTACCACACTTACACCCAGTGAAAGAAAAAGCACATCTTTCACAGGAAGGATTTTAATACCATAAATTATGGCAAAAAGCAATAGATTGATTGTAAAAAATTTTCCAAAAAATCTCCCGTAACTATCATTCTGCTCTTTTACCCTTTTTAAAGCTGAATCTGCAACAATTTTTATTAAGTAGTATGAAATTACCGAAACTGCTGTTCCCGCTAAAAAATTTAATAGTGAATATCCTGATTTTGTTGCTGATGGAAATATCCCGAGTACCACCACAAAAATAAAATTCCTCTCTATCCTCTTCAAGGCCTTTCCATGATTAAACTCATGCACCTTTCTCTCCCTCTATATTTTTTATTCTTTTGGTAAATATTTTATAAAACTATAAAAACCAGAGATTATTCCAAAAATTACGAAATACACAAGAGAGGACTCTCCCACCCAACCATTGCTCTTAAACCAGTAATAAAAAAGGAGAGATACAACTATGCAGGAGGGAATCATAGAGCCCGCCGATAGTGTATTCACCATCTTCGGGCTCAACTTTCTTTTTTTTTTCATCTTTAAAAGAGTGACCTGAAGGAATTGCCTATTAGATCTGCAAACCTTATAAATGGCTCAGCATATACGCCGATAAAAAGAGTGAAAAAGAAAGCAATTCCTATTGAAAGGCCGGAGTAGAAATTAACTGCAACCTTCTCTTCGCTTTCCTTTGTGGGCTCACCCATAAACATTCTCTTAACAATTCTAAAATAGTAGTAAAGAGCGATAACTGCATTTATGGCACCAACAACCGCCACATAAAGGAGCAATCTATCTCCACTTTTTAAAAATTCTTTAATTACAGTGGAAAAAACAAAGTATTTTGCCACAAAACCTGCAGTGGGCGGAATTCCTGCAAGTGATAGTAAAAACACTGTCATAAATGAAGCCATAACTGGATGTGTGTGAATAAGTCCCTTATAATCATCCAATTCCTCACCAATGATATTTTTCCTTCTCATTACAATCACTATTGCAAAAGCCCCAATATTCATAAATAGATAACACAATATATACATTCCAATTGACTTAAGAGCAAACTCATTCCTTGCCAGAAGTCCCATTAAGATAAATCCTGCATGAGAAATACTTGAATAGGCAAGAAGTCTTTTAATATTTGTCTGTTTAACTGCTATAACATTTCCCACAGTCATTGTAATAATACTTAAAAGGGCAAGTACAGAAACATATTCATATGTTATGGTCTTAAAGAGTGAGAAAAATAGTCTTATGAATATAACAAAACCTGCCGCCTTTGGAGCAACAGACATGAATGCAGTTATTGGAGTTGGTGCACCTTCATAGGCATCGGGACACCACATGTGAAAGGGAACTGCCGCAACCTTAAATCCCATACCTGCAAGTATTAGCAGCATAGATAAAACCAGCAAAGGTTCACTTATTGCACTCTTTCCTCCAGTGAGGATTCTAAAGAGTTGGGTTAAATTTGTGGTACCTCCCATTCCATATATAAAAGACATTCCAAAAAGAAGTAAACCAGAAGAAAACGCTCCCAGGATAAAATACTTAATGGCCCCTTCAGTTGATCTCAACTGTTTTCTTAAATATCCAACCAGAACATAAATGGATATTGACATAAACTCAAGGCTAATATATATCCCGATGAGGTCATTACTACCAGCCATACACATCATTGCCATTATAGATAGAAGTAATAGAGAGTAGTATTCCGATTCAAATGTAGATTCTTCCTCCAGAAATCTCTTTGAAAGTAAAATAGTAAGAAGCCCAGCAAGTAGAAAAATTCCATAGAAAAATATTGTTATGCCATCCAATTTAAATATGCCATTGAAAAACTTAATCCCTTCCCCATCATATATTCCCTCAAGCCTTAAAAGTTTAATATATGACCAGCCTGAGAAAAAAACACCCAGAAGGGAAAAATAAAAGGATATATTCATCCTGCTCTTTTTATCTTTTACAAAGACAGACAGCAGTAGTATTGCAATACCCCATATCAAAAGTTGAATCTGTGGAGAAAATGCTGCTATGTCCTTTATGCCAAGAATGTTATTTACTAATTTTAGAGAATCTCCCAACATGGATATTCTACTCCTCACTCATATTGTTATTATTTATTATTCTTTTCATTCCCTTATAATCCACTTTTAATTTTGAATTTAACTCCACTTTCTTTTCAACCATCTTCTTCTGATAGATGTCTGTAATTTTCTTAACAGGAGCTTTTAAATATTTAAGCCAAAAAGATGGATAAATCCCTATCCACACAGCAAGTATTATAAGTGGGACAAAAGTAAAGACTTCCCTCAAATTTAAATCCTTCATCTTCTTATTTTCTTCTTTCTCCAGTTTACCAAACATTACCCTTTGATATAGCCATAGCATATATGCTGCACCCAGAATAACTCCACTTGCGGCAAGAATTGCATAAACTCTCAGGTCATGCCTTGCAAAGGTACCCTGAAGTATCATAAATTCACCGATAAAACCATTGAGTCCCGGTAAACCTATAGAGGAAAGTGTCATAATTAAAAAGATAGTTGCATAAAGTGGCATATTGTGTGAAAGCCCCCCATATTCTTTTATAAGTCTTGTATGCCTCCTCTCATAGACAATACCTACAATCAAAAAGAGTGCCCCTGTGGATATTCCATGATTTATCATCTGAATCACTCCCCCCTGAATACCAACCTGCGTCAGGGCAAAAACCCCAAGCATGGTCATTCCAAGGTGACTCACCGAGGAATAGGCAACAAGTTTCTTCATATCTGCCTGCATCATTGCAACCAATGCACCATAAATTATACCTATCACACACAAAGTCATAAGTAGTGGAGTAAACTTTATCATGGCATCCGGGAAAAGAGGCAAACTAAACCTAACAAAGCCATATGTTCCCATCTTCAAAAGAACACCAGCAAGGATAACAGATCCAGCAGTTGGGGCCTCAACGTGGGCATCTGGAAGCCATGTGTGGAATGGAAACATAGGAACCTTAATGGCAAAGCCTATGAAAAATGCCAAAAATGCCCACCACTGAAATTGTGGATCAAATCCAACCTGCATAAATTTAAACAGGCTAAATGTTCTATGTTCCCAGCCATAAATGGATATGTATTTAAAGTAAAGAGCAATAATAGCAAGAAGCATCAGAACGGAACCTGCAAGTGTATATAAAAAGAATTTAATTGCTGCATAGAGTTTCCTTGGACCTCCCCATACACCAATTAGGAAATACATTGGAACAAGCATAACTTCCCAAAAGACATAAAAGAGAAATAGGTCCGTAGCCATGAAAACACCAAGCATTCCAGTCTGAAGCAAAAGCATATATGCGTAATATTCCTTTACCCTGTCTTTAATGGCACTCCAGGAGGAAAGTATTGCAATAAATCCCAGAAGAGTTGTAAGCAGTACTAAAAGCAAACTTATTCCATCTATTCCAAATTGGTACCTCGCCCCAATGGTCCTTATCCAGGGAACATCAATTACATATCTCATCCCATTTTTCATGCCATTTACAACTTCAGGTTTGTACCAGTTGATTATAAGGGGCAGGGATATTAAAAATCCAATGAAGCCAGTCACGTTTGCCACAATTTTTATCAGAGTTTCCTTGCTCTTTGGAATGAGTAAAATTACCAAAAAGCCTATCAAAGGAAAATATGTTACAGCGTTTAAAATTGGAACTCCTAAAATTTCCATTTACCTACACTCCTATCTGAAAATATATAGACAAGATAAAATCACAATTCCAAGAATCACTGCCAGGGCGTAATTGTGAATTACACCTGTCTGAATTCTTCTTAAAATTCCACTGGAAGTCTGAACAATCCATGCCTGCAGATTAACAAGCCCATCCACAACATATTTATCGAACCAGCTTGAAGCCGTGGCAGTTCCTCTGGTAGTTGCTGCAGTGCCATTTACACCACCATCAATTACTGCAAGATCAAAAGCAGATAAAGCATTCCCAAGATCTTTGGCGCGATTTACAAAAAGCGCATCGTAGAGCTCGTCAACATAGAATTTGTTATAAATAACCTTCCACAATTTTCCCCAATTTTTTTCATCATCTGGGACAATTCCCTTTTTGCCATATAGATATAAAGCCACAGAAAATCCAAGTAACGCTGCCAGAATGGAGACTCCAGCCATCATCATTTCAAACCCATGTGAGTAGTGATGCATGGCAAAAACAGGATTGTTGTAGTTGTGTTCAAAAACTGGTTCAAGCCATTTTTCAAATCTATTCTCTCCAAGCCAGGCAGGCAATCCAACAAAGCCCCCTACCGTGGCAAGTATTCCAAGAATGATAAGGGGAATTGTCATAACTGCAGGACTTTCTTTTAAATGTTCTTTTACGTTAGGATCTATCCTCTCCTTACCAAAAAAGGTGAGAATCATAAGTCTTGTCATGTAAAATGCAGTAAAAATTGCCGCTATTAACCCTATTACATAAAAAAATTTATGTCCTCTCGCAAAGGCCTGCCACAAAATCTCATCCTTTGAAAAAAATCCACTAAAGGGTGGAATTCCACATATGGCAAGATATGCCGCAGCCATAGTCCAGAATGTTATTGGCATATATTTTCTCAGGTTTCCCATTTTTTGCATATCCTGTTCATGGTGCATCTGAGTAATGATACTACCAGCACCTAAAAAGAGAAGAGCCTTAAAAAATGCATGTGTCATAAGGTGCATAATTCCAGCGGAAAATGCTGCAACTCCAAGGGCTGTAAACATATACCCCAACTGACTTATTGTAGAATAGGCAAGGACCTTTTTTATATCTCTCTGGAAGAAACCCATTATTGCAGCATACAGAGCTGTCATTACCCCAAAAAATCCCACAATCTCAAGAGAAAGATGAGTCCTGGTATAGAGAAAACTTGATCTTGTAATCATATATACACCTGCTGTAACCATCGTGGCAGCATGGATCAACGCAGAAACAGGTGTGGGACCTTCCATTGCATCGGGAAGCCAAACATATAGTGGAATCTGAGCACTCTTTCCAGTGGCTCCTATGAAAAGAAGAATACCAATCGCAGACAAAATCCCAAAATGTGCTTCAACAGGCAACTTTCCTATAATTTCTCCCAGTTCTTTAAAATTAAAGGTCCCAAAAGTCACAAAAAGCAAAAACATCCCAACAGAAAATCCATAGTCCCCCACACGGTTAACAATAAATGCTTTTTTTCCAGCATCTGAGGCGCTCTTTTTATGAAAATAATATCCAATAAGTGCATATGAACAGAAGCCAACCCCCTCCCATCCAAGAAACATCATAATAAAATTATTACTAAGGACAAGGGTAAGCATTGCAAACATAAAGAGGTTCAGGTAGCTAAAAAATCTATAAAAACCAGTGTCATCCCACATGTATCCAATGGCAAACACATGGATTAAAAACCCCACTCCACATACAACAAGTGCCATCACGGCAGAAAGGGGATCGAAAAAGTAAGTCCATTCTACATTAAACTGCTTTGTCTCAGAAGGTATCCTGTCATAATAGCCGGTGGTGGTAATATCTCCGGCAGCAACCCAGTTAAAACACTTTTGCTCTATATATTTATGATTTTCAGGCATATTTGCAAGTTGAACAAAGGCCATGGTGGAAAGAATCAAGGAGATAAAGACCAATCCACAGGCCACCAAACTCACAAAATACCTATTAAATGTCTTTTTGGTTATCCTTTTGTAGAGCAACCCACCTAAACCATTTATCAAAAAGCCAATAAAAGGTAACGTTGGTATTAACCAAAGATATTCAGCCACTTTTTTCACTTCTCCTTTAGAAAATTTTCTACCATTTCAAAATATTCACTTCATCAATATTTACTGTATCCTTATGTCTATAAATGGCAACCACTATGGCAAGTCCTACAGCAGTCTCGGCAGCAGCAACAGTAATAACAAAAACAGTAAAAACCTGTCCCACTACATTTCCCCACAGTTTCGAAAAAACTATCAAATTTAAATTAACAGCGTTTAACATCAACTCAATAGACATCAAAACTATTAATACATTTCTCCTTACAAGAACTCCTATAACACCTAATGTAAAAATTATGGAGCTAAGATACAAAAAATTGTACAAACTCATTTACTCCATCTCCTTCTTTTCTCTTTTTGCAAGCAAAACTGTTCCTATAATGGCAGCAAGTAAAAGTACAGTCGCAATTTCAAAGGGTAAAACATATTTTCCATAAAGCACCTTTCCAACATTTTCAACTGTACCAAGCCCATTCGCCACTTCAATTTTACTGTTCATTCCCATTTTAAAGAAATCCTTACCCTTCAATATGAAATAAATAACTTCAACAAAAAAGGCTATGGCACTGATTATAGCTGCCAGCCACTGCCTGCTAAATTGTGACTCCACATTTATTCTCTTTAATCTCATCATGGAGACAACAAACATGTACAGAACAGTTATTCCACCAATATATACAAGTATCTGTACTCCAGCAATAAACTCTGAATCAAGAATTAAGTATAATCCGGCAAAGGCAAGCAAAACCGCAATAAGGGCAATGGCACTTCTCACCGGATTCTTTGCAAGTATGACAACAAAGGAAAAAACTAAAGCAATAGCTGATAGTGACCAGAATATTATTTCCGCCATTTTTCTACCTTTTTATTTTTTATATTTTATTTTCTCCATACCCTTTTCAAGTTGTTCCAATTCGAGTATGAAGTTTTTTCTACTGTATTGAGCCATTTCATAATCCATGGTAAGCTGGATGCAGTCCACGGGACAAATTTCCTCACAAAATCCACAGAAAAGGCATCTCTGCATATCAAAAACATATCTGGTGAGAACTCTTTTTTTAGTCTCAGGATCCCTTTTAGATTCCACAGTTATGCAACCAGCAGGACAATTAATGGCACAGAGATTACAAGCAATACATTTGGTTTTCCCATTTTCATCCACACCCATCCTTGGCTCACCACGAAATCTCTCATATATTTTTGATCTTTCCTTAGGATACTGTTCTGTAACAGCTCCTGACATCATCGATTTTAGGGTTATTGATAGCCCTTTTATCAAATCCAAAAAGAGCACTTTTGAAACTAATTCTTTCACTTTCATCTTTAATATCCCACCATTACATTTTCAAATACAAAATAATAAAGGAAGTCACAACGAGATTCGCTATAGAAAGAGGAAGTAAAATCTTCCACCCTATAGACATCAGCTGGTCAAACCTATATCTTGGAAATGTTGCCCTAATCCATAGATATACAAAGAGGAAAAACATTACTTTCAAGCAAAACCACACAAACCCCGGAACAAAAGACAAATATGGTTTAAGCAGCGATGGAAAGGGCATCATCCATCCACCTAAAAATACAGTTACAGCAATTGCAGAAACCGTTATCATATTTGCATATTCAGCAAGAAAAAATATGGCAAATCTAAAACCACTATATTCGGTGTGATATCCTCCTACTAACTCAGATTCCGCTTCCGGTAGGTCAAAAGGAGCCCTGTTGGTTTCTGCAACCCCACAAATGAAATATATTACAAAGGCAACTATTTGAGGGACAAAGAACCAGACTCCCATTTTTTCCTGAGCCTTCACTATTTCAACCATACTTAAACTTCCAGCAAGTAAAATGGGTCCCATTATAGCAAGTCCCATGGCAACTTCATAACTCACAAGCTGAGCAACAGATCTCAGAGAACCAAGGAGTGGATATTTACTATTTGAAGCCCATCCACCTAAAATTATCCCCACAACACCAACAGAGGCAACTGCTAATATAAAAAGAAGTCCAACATTTACGTCAGAAACATACCCTCCATACCCCCAGAATCCCCCGGGTCCATCAAAGGGTATAAATGTATAAACAATAAAGGCATGTAAAAAACAGATCACAGGGGCAAGTATAAACATCAATTTATCAGATTGAGTAGGTATAATATCCTCTTTAATCACCAACTTTAAACCATCTGCTATGGGCTGAAGCAACCCATGCCAACCAACCCTCATGGGGCCTAACCTCACCTGCATATGCCCAATTACTTTCCTTTCAAGATATGTGAGATATGCAACACCAAGAGATATAAAGACTAAAATTATGATTATTTTTACTACTGCTACCAGTAAAAAATCCATATTTAAATCACCTCTTATCTATCAATTTCTCCTAAAACAATATCAAGTGTTCCTATAATTGCCACCACATCCGCAACATAATGGCCAACACATAATGTTTTTAACGCCTGTAAATTGAAAAAAGAAGGTCCTTTAATTCTAACCCTATAGGGTTTCGTACTGCCATCACTTACAATATAAAATCCCAACTCTCCCTTAGGAGCCTCTATTGAATGATAAACCTCACCCTTTGGGGGTCTCAACATCTTTGGAACCTTTGCCATATAATCACCATCTGGAATCCCATCTATTGCCTGTAATATTATTTTTCTTGCCTGCCTCATTTCCTCAAGTCTCACAAGGTACCTGTCATATGTATCCCCATTTTTTCCTGTGGGTATTTCAAAATCAAATTCATCATAACATTCATAGGGATGTGCCTTTCTCAAATCCCATTTAACACCTGATCCCCTCAGGGATGGACCTGTTAGTCCTATAGCAATTGCATCTTCCCCTGAAATTACACCTATATTCTTAGTCCTGGCAATCCATATTCTATTTTTGGTCAACAATCCTTCATATTCTTCAATCCTTCCCGGTAAAATTTTACAAAAATCTTTTACTGCTTTTTCAAAGCCCTCAGGGACATCCGCCGGAATTCCACCAATTCTAAAGGCGTTTGTGGTGAGCCTTGCACCGGTTACCATCTCAAAAATATTTAAGATCTCCTCTCTTTCACGGAAACAATATAGAAAAACTGTCATGGCACCTATATCAAGAGCGTGAGTGGCAAGCCACAAAAGGTGTGAGGCAATTCTATTTAGTTCCGTCAATATAACCCTTATATACTGGGCTTTTTTAGGAACTTCAACTCCGATTAATTTTTCAACAGTTTCCACATAGGCGAGATTATTTGAAACTGCAGCTATGTAATCCAATCTATCCATGTATGGAGCAGCCAATTTATAGGAAAGATTTTCAGAAATTTTCTCAACACCCCTGTGAAGATATCCAATATCGCAGTCAAGATCCACAACCTTTTCATGGTGCAACTTTAAAATTACCCTCAAAACACCATGGGTCGATGGATGTTGAGGGCCCATATTCAGGACAAGTTCTTCAGTTGCATCTACAAATTTTTCCTCTACTTTTTTATCTTCAATCATCTTTACTTTACCTCACCGGTATTTACATCTTCTCTTATCCCTAAATGTTTTTCCATCCAATCCTGATCTCTATCCTTCACATTAAAATCCTTCCTTAAAGGATGTGTCTTCCAATCTTCAGGGAGTAAAATTCTTCTGAGATCTGGATGGTTCTTAAATTTAATACCAAACATATCAAAAACTTCCCTTTCTGGCCAATTGGCTGAGGGCCATATATTTGATACCGTTTCTACTTCTTCACCTTCAGATATATCAAGTCTTATCAGGAGTCTTTCCAACTTAGAAAAGGAATAGAGATTATACAGGACTGTAAACCTCTTTTCCCTCTCTGGATAATCTATGGCAGTGAGATCCGCAAGCATATCAAACTTTTCTTCATCTCTTAGATAAATAAACAGATCTAATAGGTTTTCCCCATTTTTTAAGTAAATTATGTTCTGTCCTCTAATCTTTTTACCATCTACCACTAAATCAGAAAACTTACTTTTGAGATTTTCAAAAATTTCAGCACCGGCTAAATCCTCATATAAATTTACTTCCTCCTTCTTAGGTGGTCTTTTAGGAGGAGCAGTTTTTTTCTCACTGTTTTTTTTGTTTTCTTCTGCCATTTTTCTATCACCCAAAAAATTTATTCACTTTTTGCTATTGTCATTTTAGAAATCTTATCCTGAAGCCTGAGTATCCCATATAAAAGGGCTTCGGGACGCGGTGGA
Source organism: Acidobacteriota bacterium (assembly GCA_027064125.1). Lineage (GTDB taxonomy): Bacteria > Acidobacteriota > JAAYUB01 > JAAYUB01 > JAMOQF01 > JAMOQF01. Next base: position 1,984 of record JAMOQF010000036.1, on the reverse strand, counting down.
CACCCAGGAACATAAACATCCACAGGGATTATCATATCAACTCCCTGCAACACAGAATAACTGTCAAAGGGACCTCCACTATTTGCACAGGATCCCATTGAAATACACCATTTTGGGTCTGGCATCTGATCCCAGACCCTCTTTACTGCAGGCGCCATTTTAAGTGTCACAGTTCCTGCAACTATCATTACATCAGATTGTCTCGGCGAAGGCCTAAAAATAATGCCATAACGATCCAGATCCCATCTCGATGCCCCTGTAGCCATCATTTCTATCGCACAGCATGCCAACCCAAAAGTAACAGGCCAGAGAGAAGATTTCCTCGCCCAATTAAACAGGTAATCAACGGTTGTGGTAATTATGTTTTTCTTAAATTTTCCTTCTATACCCATTTTAAAGCACCTTTCTTCCAGATGTAAATAAATCCTGCAATAACTATTGCAAAAAATACAACCATTTCTACAAACAGAAAAGTCATAACATCTGCATTCTGTGAAGCGTAAATAACAACCCATGGGAAAACAAAGACAGCTTCTATATCAAAAACCACAAACAAAAGGGCTATAATATAGTATCTAACGGGAAATCTCTGTCTTGCATCTCCTTCCGGATCAATACCACACTCATAGGGACTTAATTTTATTTTATCCGGATTTGAAGGTCTCAAAAATCTTCCTATAAAAAGGACAATAACTGGCACCAATACGGCAATTATCATAAATATAAAAATTGGAAGATATCCCAGGTATTCAGGTTTAATTTCTGGTGAAGGCATAGACAACCCTCTTTTTGAAGTCAATTAAACACAAATTATACAGGAAAATTTTTCTCTGTCTACAATATTTTTAAAATTTTTTGGGAAAAAGAGAATTAATCCTGTTTTAACATTATTCTTGCCAGAGGTTGAACATTTATATCTGGCGATAGCTCTTGATAGGATATAACTGATAGATTTGGAAAATCCATTTCAGTAAGCCTCTTTACATATCTTCTTATCTCCATATCAGTCAGTATTACAGGGTTCTGGGCTGTGGGTGGTAAATTCCCTATCTCGGCCCTCATTGAGTCAAGAATTTTTTGAGTAGTTTCGGGATCAATTGAAAGATAATTGCCCGTTGCTGTTCTCTGAATGGAAGAGGATATTATCTCCTCTATCTCGGGATCCAGCAGGTAAACCATTAATATATTTTTGCCCTCTGCAAATTTATAGGTAATATATCTTTTTAAAGCGCCCCTTACATATTCAGTGAGCATCACAACATCCTTTTCTCCCCTTCCAAATTCACTCAATGCTTGAAGTATTGTTCTCAAATCCTTTATTGAAATCCCTTCCTGAACCAATCTCTGCAAAATCTCAGTCAATACAGGAAGAGAAACAATCTTGGGAACAACTTCCTTTACAAGCGCAGGAAATCCCTCAGACAATAAATCCAAAAGTGTCTGAACCTCTTGAAGATCCAAAAATTCGGCTGCATATTTTTTCATAAACCAGGAGAGATAGAGAACTATTATTTCTGGAGTGTCCCAATAAATTATTCCCGCCTGTTTCAATCTTTCAATATATTCCTTTTTAACCCATGCAGCTGGTTTCCCAGTTACAGGATTGGTTGCTCTTTCAGGTTTCATTCCATAGATGGAAAGATTTTCCACAGTATCATTTACTAAAATTTTATTCAGATCCAATTCCCCTTCATACGTTGGAACTTCCTTGAGCAAAATTCTAAAACGTCCAACTCCCGGACATCCACCCAATTTAACCTGCACCCCGGGATATCTAATCCCCATCTCATAAAACATTGCTACCTTTAATCTTTTCAAGTGCTCATTTAAAAATTTTTCCAGAATGGATTTATCTCTTCTTAAATAATCACTTATATCTCTGGAAAGTTCAAGGACAAGAGGTACAACATGCGTAAATACCTCTTCCCTTTTTTCCTCTTCCTCTTTTTTCTTTTTTTCTGCCTTTTTCCTCTTTATTTCCTCT
>JAMOQF010000035.1 GCA_027064125.1 Acidobacteriota bacterium | reverse complement strand
GTGAAAGCCCTTGAATGAAAACCTCGATCTTGTGAGAGGATTGCGACGGGATCCTTCCTTAGTGGAAAAATTGCTGATAAAATAATTTTTTTAAAATCTTTACCTGATGCTCCTGATGCCTTTTATCAAATCCATGTCTGTCCCCTAAAGGCCATCTTTAATTTTTCTGTCCTGTCCTGCTATATACCGAATTTTAATTCAAATATCTTTTCTAATCTTTCCATAATTTTTCCAATTTTCTTAAACATCTTGCCTGGCACTTTTTTTACTTTCTTGTCTGGCACTTATTTTTTATCAGTTCCTTTATTACCTTACTTACCTGGCATCTTTTTCATTTATTAAAGTGGGGTCAGACCTGACTGGATATTTTCAAATTTTTAATGTGGGGATATTAATGTGGGGACAGACCTCAATCAAAATAGGGGGTTGGACCTGCTTTTTATTAGTCCTTTTTAAAAAACAACAATCATAGTAAAATAAATATTTAATGTGATTTTGGGGGATGGTGTGAAAAAGAGAATTTTTTCTTTTTTCATTATTTTCATTTTGTTCTTTTTATTTTTAACTGCTAAAAATAAAAAAGAAGAGGGAAAAGATAGATTTAAAAAGTGGCTTCAGGATGTCCATTACATAATAACTGATAAAGAAAAGGCGGTTTTTAAAAAATTAAAGACTCCTGCTGAAAAGGAAAAATTCATAGAAGAATTCTGGAAAAGGAGAGATCCTGATCCCAGAACTCCTGAGAATGAATACAAAGAAGAATTTTATAGGAGAATTGCCTATGCAGATGATCACTTTTCCGCTGGAAAGAAAGGCTCTCTTACAGATAGGGGAATGGTATATATCAAGTTTGGCCCACCAGATGAAATAATTTCCCATCCCTCTGGAGGAAGGTATTTCAGGCAGGTATGGGAGGGATCTGGAAGCACCGTTGCTTATCCCTTTGAAATATGGAGGTATAGATATATTCCCGGTATTGGTCCTGACGTGGAGATAGAATTTGTAGATAAGTCCTTTAGCGGGAATTATGAAATTGCCCTTTCATCAGAAGATAAGGATATGTTAAAACATGTACCGGGTGTAGGGCTTACAAAAAGAGAAGAGTATGGACTTACTGAGAAAAGATACAGGGACTATCTTCCAATAGATGGGGCAAGACTTAAAGATCAACCCTTTGAGAGATTGGATCTATATGCAAAACTTCAAATGGTACCGCAGATTAAATTTAATGATTTAAAGACAAAGGTTTTTTCAAAGGTTGTATACAATAGTATTCCATACTCAATAAGAGTTTATTATTTTTATCTTGATAAAGAAAGAGCTATTGTTCCAGTTGCCATTGAAGTTCCTGATAAATATATAACTTTTGAAAAAAAATTTGGGATGTATAGAGGTAAGGTAAGGCTGTATACAATTGTAAGAGATCTTGAAGGTAAAACTGTTGCTGAGTATGAAGATAAAATAAAGGTTGATTTTAAAGAAAATGAAAAAAACAGAATGAAGAGTGAGAGAGCAATCTATCAGAAACTTTTGATTATACCGCCGGGCAGATATAAAATTTCAACGGCCATTGAAGATATGCTTAGTAAGAATGTTAGTACCCTTGAAACAGGAATTTATGTACCTCCCTTTAAGAAATCCCTTTTTTGTTCAGATATGATTATTGCCAGGTCTGTTTTCCCTGTGGATATTTCGTCACCCGAAAAATCTCCATTTGTTCTTGGCGTATACAAAGTTATTCCCAATGTTTCTCAGGATTTAAAAAGAGATGATAAACTTGGTGTATACCTTCATGTATACAATTTTTTATTAAATCCTGAGAAAAAGAAACCCGATGTATCTGTTAAATATGTCGTATTAAAAGATGGGAAGCCTGTTCTTTCTTTTATTGATTTAAAGGGAGAATCTGTAAGATATTTTTCAAGAAAACGACTTGTTTTGATAAAGGGAATAGATTTAAAAGAACTTGATGCCGGTAGTTACAGATTGAAAGTCACCATCACAGATAATTTAAGTGGTCAAAGAGCCTATGTTTCAAAACTTTTTACTTTAGAGGATTAGTAGTGAAAAATTTGGTGTATTTTAAAAATTATCAGAGGAAGTTTAAAATTGATAGGGATAAAATAGGGAGAGGAATAGAAAAGATTTTGGATTTTCTTGAAATTGGTGGGGTTTCTCTTACCTTCATTTACTTTACACCTGCGAAAATAAAATTTTATAATGAATCTTTTAGGAAAATTTCTGCCCCCACCGATGTATTATCATTTATTGATGGGACAAAGGATGAAGAAGGTTTTACCTATTTAGGGGATGTTATTATTTCTCCCCATGTGGTTTTTGAAAATAGCAAAATTTACAATCACTCAGATTTTAATGGGGAGTTTATAATGGTTCATGTGCATGGTATTTTACATCTTCTGGGATATACTCATGGAAGTAAAGATGAAAAAGTGAAAATGTTTTCTTGGCAGGATAAAATTTTGAATTTTTTAAGGGAAGAAGGAATTAGATTTATTTAAATTTCCTTTTCACTGATATTTTCCTGGGGAACATATATGGGAAGTTCAATTGTAATTTCTGTTCCTTCTCCAGGTGTGCTTGATGCATAGATTTTTCCATCGTGATTTTTTATTATGGAGTATGTGATTGAGAGTCCCAATCCCATTCCCTTTCCAACGTCTTTTGTGGTAAAAAAGGGATCAAAAATTTTGCTGAGCATCTCCTGGGGAATCCCGGAGCCTGTGTCTTTAAATGAGATTGTTATGTGACGTCCCATGTTTTTGATTGTAATTGTTAAAATTCCGCCATTTTTGGTCTGGTACATATTTTCTATACTGTTTTCGATGATGTTGGAAAAGGCTATTTTAATGTTTGTTTTTTCCAACTCTAAAAATGGAATATTTTTCTCAAAAATTTTTAGAACTTTTACATTTTTGTTTTCTATTTCCAAAAATTTTTCACTTAGAATTTCATCCAAAATTTCTGAAACGTTTACAAGTTGTTTTATTGAACTTGCTTTTGACGTAAAAATTTCTATTTTTTTTATAATTTGAGATGTTCTCTGGGCTTCTTTTTCTATTTTCTCAGCAATTTTTATGATATCTTTATCTTCTCTATATTTCATCTTTAATATTTGAGAAAATCCTGAAATTGCTGTAATAGGGTTGTTTATTTCGTGTGTCAGACCCGCCATTAAATTTTCTAAAGTTCCTATCCTTGCATCTATGAATGTTTTTTTACGCTCTATTTCTTCCTTTGTTATATCTTTTATTAGGACTATAATTTTTTCAAATTCTCCCTTTTCATTTTGAATAGAAGTGGCGGAAATTTTTATCTTTTTTTCTTCAGGACTCTTTATAATTATTTCTTTTTCCACAAAATCTGTGGTGCCATTTTTCAACTTTAAAAATTCCTTATCTTCCATTTCATATAAAAGGTTAAAAAGTTCTCCTTTTTCAAATTCTGTGAAATTCTCTAAAAATTCATTTTTTGGAGAGTGTAATATTGTCATATTAAAATTTTTATCTAAAAATATGATTCCATCTACAACCCTCTCAATTAAGGTTTCAAGGCCTGCAAGGTATAGGAGATCTTTAAATCTTTTAGATAGGCTTTTTTCCTCTTCAAGTTTTAGCAAAATTGATATAATAGATGAAATTACATTGAAAAAATGTAGTTCGACGACAGTTACTTTGCTTCTTGTTAAAAATGTTATTGCTAAAATTCCAACTGCCTCGCCACCTTTTTTTATGGGGATAAAGAGAGCCCCCGATATAGCTTCTTCATTTGAACATTTTTTCCTTAGAAAGGCTTCACAATCTTTTACGAAAATGGTTTGCCCCTTTTCATATATGTTGTTGATGACTTCAGAATCTTCTGGAAATTTTATGAGATTGTAATTTATTCCATTATACCATTTTAATTTGCTTTTTTTTTCTTTTTTATTTTTTACAAAAAGCCACATGGAAGAATAAAATCCAAAAGTTGATAATTTATCAAAAATTAAATCAAGTAAAATTTCAATATTTGGATTTTCTACGGCTTCAGATGCAATTTCAGATATGGTTTTGATGAAGTTTTTGAGATAATCAAATCCAAAAAATAAATCGGTACTTCTTTCTGTCTCCATAATAGTAATATAACATTTTTCTATTTTGTAAATAAATAAAATTTGAGAAAATTCTTTATAAATGTATGTAAAATCACAAAATTTAATCACAAAGTTTTGAAAACATTCAGGTCTGACCCCACTACATTCTTCATTGTTTCATTGTTTTTTATTACCTTTTTCTTATCCTTTTCTTTTGTCGAGGTCTGACCCCACTCTCCATATAATTTTATTCCATAATTTATAATTCTAATTTATAATTCCTAATTTATAATTCTGTTGTCAGATTTTTCACTGACTACTTTGACTTCGTGCCACGGGCTGGTTGTGGTTTAGTTAGGTTTAACTCCATAGTATATGGTATATATATGGATAGTATATATGAAGTATAAATACAGGTATTGAGGTCTGGCCCCAAACGTCTAAATTTATATTTTTGATTTTTTAGCTTTTAACTTGTTAACCATTTTTTGTAAGAACTTTAAACGGCAGTGTAATATAAAATTGTGTCAGAAGAAAAAGACCTTCTTTTGAGAGAAAAGGGTTAAAGTTGATTTCAAAAGAAATTTCCGAGAGAAGGTCACAAGACATACCCAGAACTTTGAAAGTAATTTAGTGTCAGGCAAAAAATTTAGGTGGCATTTATGCGAGACAAGAAAAAAAACTAAAATTGGAAATGACTTTAAATTTTCTGGCAAAAGTCAAAGATTAAAGAATTTTTTCCCCTTCTATAAACTTTTAGGAGGATTTTAAGGGACGGAAGAGGGGACAGACCTAAATTTGAGAATAAACTTTAAAAAAGTGTCAGGCAAATAGGCAAATAAGTAAGACAATAAGTAAGTAAAAAAAAAGATGGGTAGAGATAAGTAGGGTCAGACCTAAAAATGAGATTAAAAAAGGTATCAGGCAAAAAATTTAAGAAAAATTAAAAATTTAAGTAGTATCTAAGGTGGGCAAGTAAGAGAAAAAATTAGAATATCGCAAGAAGAAAATTTTCTGGAAAAATCAATGATTTAAAGAAAATTCCTTTTCCTCCTTTTTGAACTTGTGATAGCGTGAAAGATGGAAACAATTTTTGGCCTACACCTTTAATTTTGCATCACACCTTTTCACCAATCCAGGTCTGTCCCCAATTTCCCCCTAAATTCAAATCTTGTACATGTATGACGCTTTTTTCCTGCTATATACCTTTTTAAAAGGGATTTATTTAAAAAATTTGGGGTCTGACCCCAGTGACCCCAGTGATCCTTTATTTTGTTCCTGTTATAAATTTGTTTTTGTTTTTGATTTTTTATTGACTAATTTTAGTGCATATATTAATTTTATGGTGTAAAATTTAAAGTAATGCTTTAGTTTATATTAAATCTTATATAAAAGGTATTATATGACATCTAATGTTAAGGCTGTTTTTGATGAAGCTATAAAAGATTTTGATAAAGGTCTTTATAATAGAGCTATTAATAAATTTCGTGAAGTAATTAAACTTGATGATACTTATGTTCTTTCTGAAGTTGCAAGAAAATTCATTTCAGAGGCTCACCAAAAAAGCGCTTTAAAGTACATTTCCAAAGAAATGTATAAAAAAGCTCTTGAAGAGATTGATGAATCTGAAAGTGATGGAATATCTCAACCATTAAATGAATTTTTAAGGGGAGTAATATACAATAACTTAGATGATTTTTCTAAAAGTTTAAAAATTTTCAGATCATTGTTGGAAAAAAATGAAAGGGATATAGGTGGATTATCCATTTGTTATTCTATAGTTTTGTTAAACATTGGGTTCTTGGATGAGGCACTTAAGATTTTGCAAAAATCAAAAGAGATGCCACCTTATGCTTCAAGATTAAATTATTTAAAAGCTGTAGTGAGTTTTAGACTTGGTTTTTTAGACAATGTTGAAAATTTCTTAAAAAATTCTATGAAATTAAGAAGTCCAAATTTGGAGGCGGAAAAGGCCCTAATAGCTTATAAATTGTTTATAAAAGAGTATGAAAACGCGATTTTGCTTATAGAAAAGATATTTGAATTCTTAAGGGATGAAGATAAAAGGTATTTTTTGCCTCCCCTGTTATTTTTAAAAAAGTATCTTCAGATGAAGTTTGATGGTAGTGAAATAGAAAGATTTATCAGGGAAAATGAAGGTAATATTACCGTTACAGAAAAAACCCTTAATAAATGGATAGATAAGGAGTTTTATAAAACTTTAAAAATTTCAATAGATTTTTTACCAGATTTGATCCCCCCACAGGATTCCATAAGAAATTCATGGTTTAGATCCTCTTTGATAAATTTTTATAAAGGTTTACTTGAAAAAGGGGTTAAGAATTTTATTATTTATTTCAATCTTGGCAGGGAATATCAAAGGCTTAGAAATAGGAAAGAAGCAGTTTATTATTTAGAAAAATCTCTTGAAATGAATCCCGATTTTGTTCCTGCAAAAATTAGCCTTGCTTTTGCATATAAACATTCTGAAAATATTCAAAAAGCAATTGATATTTTTGAAGATATTATAGATGATCTTGAAAGTGGACTTGAGATTAATTTTAAATCAAGTAAATTTTTAACGGAGTTACCTGGATACACTGATAACAAAGGAATACTACAAAAGGAATTGAACATTTATTTGATGGCTGTGAAAACCAACCCAGATTTTGCTGATTTATATTTTAACATTGGGAAGATTTATTATTACCTTGAAGATCCGGTAAAAGCATATGATTATTTTGAAAAGGCCTATATATTGAATCCTGAGTTTACTCGTGCTAAAATTGGTATGGCATTTTCTTTAATGCAGTTAAATAAAGTAGCTGAGGCGAGGGATATACTTGAGGAGTTAAAAAGTGAAAAAAAATTGATGGAAAAGGTTGCATATAATTTATTTTTACTTTATAAGAAAGTGGGAGACCAGGAGAAGGTTTCTAAATATGAATCCATTTTGAAAAATACTTCTTTTAATAATTTGTTAAGTTAAAAATGAGTGAAAAATGTAGAATTTCCCCCGCTATGGAAGATTACTTAAGGGTAATTTATACATTAGAGAATAGGGGAGAAAAGCCAACGGTAACTTTAATAGCGAAGAGTTTGAATGTAAAAAAACCAACTGTTACACATGCATTGAAAGTTTTGAGGGAGGCTGGATATATTTATCATAATCCATATGGAAGTGTCAAAATAACTAAAGAAGGAGAAAAAAGGGCTGAAGATATAGTTAGGGTACATGAACTTCTGTTAACTTTTTTTAACGAAATACTAGGAGTTGATATTGAAGAATCTGAGAGGGAAGCATGTCTTGTGGAACATTGTTTGAGTAAAGCCACAGTAGAGAGATTGGCATTTTTTGTGAAAAATTATCTTTCTCAAAAAAAGTATTGATTATTTTTCACTTAAATTTTAAAATCCAACTTTGTAATTTAGTACATAATTTTTCTTTTTTCTCTTTTATTAATCTATAAATCTCTTTTATTAATCTATAAATCTTTATAAATCTTTCATTATTATTAATATTAAATTATTAATAAAGTTAATAAAGGTTTTATTAATAAGAATTGCTTTCCGGGAGGATTAGAAATTGAAAGAAAAAGTATTTGAGGTAATTACAAATAATGATTTGCCTTTTAAGGAAAAAATTGCTGAAATTGAGAAATTGATAATGATTGATGCCCTTGAGAGAAATAATTGGGTTAAGATCAGGGCAGCTAAGGACCTGAAGGTCACTTATAGAATTTTCAATTATAAGTACCAAAATTACAATCTTGACAAATATAAAAACAAAGGTGGCAATAATAAGAAGCAAAACAACAAAGAAGTTTATGTTTAATTTAATTGGGGTCAGACCTAATTAGCTTGGCTGTCTGACCTTTCTTCATTTTTCATTCAATTCAGATTTTTAAGATTTTTTGTTTTGGATTTAGTTGTTCGTTGTTCCTCTTTAATTTCTTTTATTAATGGGGTCAGACCTAATTGACCTATTTGTATTTGTTCAATTCTAAATCCAAAAATCCCAATACAATACAGTATATCCAAATAATCCAAATATGAAAAAATGAGATAAAGATAATGAAACAAGAAGTAACATTACTTAACTTAAAGTGAATGAAGTGAGGAAAGTAAAAAAGTGAAGAGTGAAGAATAAAAAATTAAGTTGATTAAAAATTGTAAGAGTACCTGTTGTCCAATTAATGCCTATTAATTTTGGGAATTTATTGATTTATGTATAAAATGGCGGAGAGGGAGGGATTCGAACCCTCGGACCCCTTGCGGAGTCAACTGCTTAGCAGGCAGCCCTGTTCGACCACTCCAGCACCTCTCCATAATTTCATAGATGGCGGAGGAGGTAGGATTCGAACCCACGGTGGGCGTAAACCCACAGCGGTTTTCAAGACCGCCGCCTTAAACCACTCGGCCACTCCTCCGTCAGGGATTTTTATTATAAATTTTTAAATCAATTTGTCAATTATTTTTTCTTGCAGAATTATATGGTTTGTAATCTTTTCTCCATTTGTTTTTTAATTGTTTTTATAAAGTTCTTATCACCCATAAATTCTTTTTTGAAAAAATTTGGGATTTTACTTTTTGAATTGTGAAAAAATTGATTCTTGAAAATATTTTTGTAAATATATTTATTAAAATATAGACTGCTAAATTTATATTTTTCGGGAGATTTAACCATATTTGCTCTTACGGGATTTAAAAGTATGTAAATAACACAGTTTAAAAGATGTATTCCTGGTTGTATTATTATACTATTGAATCTATCTCCCCAAAAATATCCGGTTCTTTTAAAAGTTCTGTTGTACCATTGAGCAAATATTTGCTTTAAAAGTTTTACAAATTCAGAAATATCATTTAATTTTTTTCTTAATTTATTTATTTCCTTTTTGAGTACAAGGGACCTAAATAATCTGGCCTTTTTAGCATTTTGTATTATTTCCTCATCTGACAAAAATTTTTCGGGACATGTTTCTACAATTAAATGAAAATGGTTTGACATGATAACAAAATGCCTTACTTTTATTGTAAAAAATTTAGTTAATCTTTTCATTACTTTTATAAAATATTCTTTTTTTTGATCGGTATTTAGTAAGAAAGTTGCTCCCGCTGTTCTTGAAAATATGTGATAAAATGTCTTTGAATCACTTATTTTTATCCTTTTTTTTCTTGCCATAATAAACCTCCTTTCATTAAATTTAAATTTGAATGGGTAACAAATGCCCTTCAATATATATAACGTTTTAATCTAAAAATATTTCGCTTTTTTGGGGAATTTTTTAAATTTTTTAATTATTGATGGGTCTAATTATTGATGAATTATTGATGGGGTCTATTGATGGGGTCGGTCTATTGATGGGGTCAGACCTATAAAAACCTACAAAGTAGTAGATCTTTATGAAAAGTATGTATCAATCTGTGTATCAATCTGTATCAATCAATATTAGTATTAGAGTAATGGAGTAAAGTAATAGGGTAAATTAGAAAAATTAAATTAGGGTAAATTAAATAGTAAAACTAAAGATTATTTGATCAGGAGCTTCTTAAAAATTGATGATTTTTTTCATTTCTTTTTCCCATTCTCTACAGATAAATTATGAATTTTTCCTTCTTCAATCAATTGCCTTTTTACTTTTGCCCAAATACCATGTTCTTTATAAATTTTTCTCAGTTCCTGCAAATCAGGAAAAGTTATTGCATTTCCAAGACACAAATTGGCACAAGTAGTACAACCTACCACACATTCAAAAGGTTTCACAACTTTAGGACCATTTTGAGTCCATTCAAAAACATTTTTACCACAATTCATACACATACCACACTTTAAACATTTACTTTCATCGATAATGGGATACCATTTAACCTTTTCTCTTGGATATCCTGTAAGCCATGCCATATTTTCCCTCCTATGTTTTTTTATGATACAAGTGTTTAATTTTTAACCAAATCCAATTTGAATTTCTGGTTGCCATTATGTTCTTCAAATTTCTAAAATTTAAGAATTACCTCTTCCTTTGGATTTTCTAAATTCTCAAAAAGTTTGATTAGAAAATTCATTACTTCACAATTGTATGTTTAAGTGTTTTTCAAATTTTGATTATATATCTAAATATTTAAATATATAAATAAAAAATTTCCTGTCAAGACTTTTTTAAAAATATACTATATTTCTGAATTTTCAGGCATATAAAATTTTAAGCAAGTAAAAAATAAAAAATAAATTAAATCCTGGCAAGTTTAAAATCTTTTAGCAAAAAAATTTAAAGGAAAATTTTTTTCTTTTTTATAAGCTTTCTGAAGGCTTTTATGTGTGGAGTGGGAATTGGGTGTGGATTTAAGTGTGATTTTCTTAAATGTGCCTAAAAAGTGTCTAAAAAGTGAAAAAGTGTCAGGCAAGTAAGAAGTAAATAGAATGGTGGAAGGAAGGGGGACAGACCTAAATCTGAAAAGACCTGGATCTGAAATATAAATTTATGGATTTACATAGATTTAAGAAGGTGCAAGGAAAAATCAAAATTCAAGGTATAAGTATTGGGTTGGATTAAAATTACCTACACACGTTAGCAACCATGGGGTTATAGGGAGAAAAGAATTAAGAAATTTAGTATCGGGTAGGAAAAAGTCAGGGGTGGAAAATAAATAGGAAATAGGGGGAGGGAAATAGGGACAGACCTAACATTGAAAAAAAGGAAAAAAGTATCAGGCATAAAATGAAAAGGAGATGAAAAATCTCAGGCAAAAATTGAAAAACCTCTTTTCTCTTAATTTATTTTTAATAAATCTTATTTCCTGAACACAAATTTTTTACCCCCTAAACAATGCATCAATTATGTTGGTTTCACTTAAAAAATATAGGAAACAGATTTTCTTCTTCTATCAAAAAGAGTAAGAAGTTATTTTAAAACAACTAACTGGATGGAAAGGTGATTTAAAGAATTGAAAGATTACATACGAGTTAGAGGCTTTTTCCAAAACGAAAAAAGCGCTTAATAAGTTTTTATATGAGTTCTTTAAGGATTAAAATTCAGGACTTTCTTCAAAAAGTCTAAGGTTTTCTTTTGCTACTTGCTATTTCTTTTCTTTTTTGAAAGGAGATATTAAAAAGCTTCATACAATTAAGTTGACATTACCAAAAATTATGGCTTCATTTCTTAATTTTTATTCATCTTTTTATTAAAATATCTTTCTCCAAAAATTAATCGCAGATTTTTGGGAAATTCTTGGACTTGTCTTTTTAGGTCTTTTATTATATATAATAGTATTAAGTACTTTAATAAAAAATTACTTTACAAAAAAGGATAGTACGGTATGGATGTTTAATTTTTTTATCTTAGCTTCTTTTTTAGGGTATTATGTATTTGCTATTGCTTCAAATACCGTGGACAAGAATATATTTGGATTGTGTGTGGTTTTGTGGCATTATTTTCTAAAATGAAAGGAGAACAAAATTTATGTTACGTTTCCCATTCCAAAGAGTATTAAGTATTGTTGTTTTTATTGTTTGTCTTACAAGTGTAAAAATTCGGGCAGAGAGAGGCACAAATTCTATCTTTGGAGTTGGTTATGCAGTAAAGGGATATGCCAAGATAGTGGCTAAAATGGGAGCAAAGTGGGTTAAAATCCCTTTAGTCCCTTGGGGGATGATAGAGCCAAATCCTCCTCAAAACGGAAAACATTTTTATCAGTGGGGGCGTTTAGATAAATTGGTTAAAGAATATGAAGATGCAGGCTTGCATGTTCAGATAGTTATTAAAGCAGCTTGCCGCTGGGGAGCAAAACATTTTGCCCGTCCACCTGAGAGCTGGCGCAAAAGTTATCCTCCTAAAGAGGAACACTGGAATGATTACTATCAGTTTGTTTATAATTTAGTGGAAAGATATGACGGTGATGGACATAAGGATATGCCCGGTTTACGCTATCCTATTAGATATTATGAGATTGAATCTGAGGCCGAACATTCAATCTTTTGGGCCGGGACCATAGAAGAATATGGGCGCTTGTTGAAAACGGCTTATAAAGCAGCTAAAAAAGCTCATCCAGAAACAAAAATTATTTTATCTGGTATAAATTTCGGGAAATTGCTTGATGATAATCCTTCCATGCAAGAACTAAAACAGAAAAGCAAACTCTTACCGGAAACACGTAAAAAAGCACTGTTTTTTATTAGGAAAACGCTGGCTATGGGAGATTATTATGATGTGATAGACTACCATTACAACCGCAATTATACAGGTGCTTATGGCGCGGTAAAATGGATAAGGCAAGAGTTATCAGAGCATGGTTATCAAAAGGAAATATGGGCAGGAGATACAGCAAGTGTGCCCTGGGTTACAGATAAAGAGCATAGGGATATTCTTACTATTTTGACAAATCCCTTCCATCCTCGCCATCAGGAGACAATGAGATGGTTTAGAGCTGAACAGGCTAAGTTGTCGGTTAAAAAATTTATTGTAGCGGCTGAGCTTGGTATTAAAAAAGTCTTTTTAGAATCCATACGCGATTTTTCTAAACATGCTTATAAAAGCGCAGCTAAAGAAAGTTGGTTTTTAGCCGGAATCTTTAATGAGGATAAAACCCCGAGACCTGTTTTTTATGCTTATGCCCAACTAACGAAAAAACTTGATAATTTTCAAAAAATAGAACGCCTGCCAAGGAAGGGGATGTATCTTTACAAAGTTTATTTTCAGTACAAAGAACCCATGTATATTGCCTGGTGTGAAAAAGGACCGCAAAGAGTTAAACTTAGGCTTAAGAATATTAGTTCTTATTTAAGATTGGAAAAGGTTATTACTACTGCAAACGAAAAATCAATCGTGAGAACAATAAAATTAAAAGGAAATAAATTGATTTTTACATTAGATGATACACCTGTATTTATAGAATTTACCACCACAATGAGGAAAAAAATTATAGAATAAGTAAACTCTAGTAGGTTCAGAAAAGATTCTTTCTGAGACATACCTAAATTAGTATTTGAAGGATTATAATAAAACATATTTATTTATCAATTCCTTGTTTAAATTTCATAGTAAACATACTAAACATAATAAATATTCATCTTTCAGGTTTAATTAAAGGATTAATTTTCCATGTTTTATGCAGTTTATGGATTTAATCTATATATAGGGGGGTGGGGTCAGACCTAAATTAGAGAAAGAAGAAAAAAAGTGTCAGGCAAGAAATTTAAGTGGTATTTGGGGAAGGCAAAGGCAAATAAAAATAAAACTTAAAACAGGCAATGACTTAAATTTTTTTTGCAAAAATCAACGATTAAGCGAAATCTCTTTTTTCTCCCTATAAACATTCTGAAAGGCTTTTTAGGGTAGACAAATAAA
>JAMOQF010000034.1 GCA_027064125.1 Acidobacteriota bacterium | reverse complement strand
TTTTAAGAGAGCTTTTGGGGTAGGCAAGTAAGAGAAAAAACTAAATTCTGGCAAGGCTTAAAATTTTCTGGAAGAAATTAACAACTAAGATTAACCACTTTTTCCTTCTATAAACTTTCAGGATAGCACGGAGGTAAGGTAAATAAGATAACAAATTAAATTCAGGCAGTGTTAACACTCTTCTGGTAAATGTTAAATGATTTAAGGAAGATTCTTTTTCCTCCTTTATAAACCTATGATAGCCTGAAAGATGAAAATAATTTTTGTCATACATCTTTGATTTTGCATGACACCTTTTCTTCAACCCAGGTCTCAGGTCTGTCCCCAACTCCCCCAACTCCTTTATCTGTGTGAGGAATTTTTAACTCCATCTTGATGTTCCATAAGGTATTTCCTCTCTCTTTTAATAAAATTTTTCTTTTAATAAAATTTTTGTGAGTCTTCTTGAGAAGTCTAAAATCCCGCGCGAAAATTAAAATCCTCATATTCCATTTTCAGGAACTTTCTTCTGAGGTTAATTTCAACTTCTTTCTCCTGACATAACTAATATTACACTGCCAATAAGAAATATAAAAAATAGTCGTTAGTAATAATTGATAATCCCTAAAATTATTTGTATAATTTCAACTATGATTTTTGCAAGGGTTATTGGTTCAGTTGAATCAACTGTTAAACATTTTCACTATGAAGGATTAAAGTTATTGCTTGTAATGCCCCTTGATATTACCCTGGTTGATTCTGGAAATCCTTTTATAGCAGTGGACAGTGTAGACGCAGGTGTTGGAGATATTGTGCTTGTAATAGAAGAAGGATGGAGTGCCTGGCAATCTGTGGGTAAGCAGGATCTATCTCCGATAAATAAAGCTGTAGTTGCAGTTGTAGATAAGGTAAATTATTATAAAAAAATAAATAAAGTTGAGGTCTGACCCCAAATGAAAAAGATAAATGTTTTAATTTTTCACGAACTTCCCTTCAATGTGGAAAGTAATTTTGATGAATCCTTTAATATTTTTCATGATGGAGATAATTTTAAAAGAGAGGAAATAGATGCTTTAATTCCCCTTCTTTCTGATAGAGTTGATAAAAATCTCATAGATTCTTTTCCAAATTTGAAAATAATAGCCAATGTAGGTGTTGGATATAACAATATTGATTATGAATATGCCTACTCCAAGGGAATAATTGTGACTAATACTCCAGGAGTGCTGACTGAGAGCACTGCTGATCTTACCTTTGCCCTGATTCTTGCTGTTTCGAGAAGGATTCTTGAAGCAGATAGATTTTTAAGAGATGGAAAGTTTAAGGGATGGGATTTAACTCTTTTCCTTGGTAAAGAATTGAACCAATCAATCCTTGGAATAATAGGGATGGGGAGAATAGGACAGGCGGTTGCAAAAAGGGCAAAGGGTTTTGGAATGAAGATATTATATCACAATAGAAATAGGGTTTCTGAGGATATTGAAAGGGAACTTTCTGCAAAATATGTTTCCTTTGAGGAGTTAATTTCAAGATCTGATATAATTTCTCTTCACTGCCCCTTAACTCAAGAAACTTTTCATTTGATTGATAAAGAAGAGTTTCAGATGATGAAGGATGGCGTAATAATAATTAACACCGCAAGGGGACCAGTAATTAATGAAAAGGAACTTGTTAATTTTTTAAAAAGTGGTAAAGTGATGGGGTCAGGCCTCGATGTTTTTGAAAGAGAACCTGAAGTTGAAGAGGAATTGCTTCATATGAAAAATGTTGTACTTTTACCTCATATTGGTTCTGCTACCTATTACACAAGGACAAAAATAGTATCACTTGCTGTTAACAATGTAATTGAATATTTCAAACGGGGTAAGCCTCTTACTCCAATAAAATAAATCAGGAGTTAGATATGATAGCGAGGGTTTATGTAAACTTTAAAAAGACAATTTTGGATCCTCAGGGTAGGACAATAAAGAAGACACTTGAGTCCCTTGGTTATAAAGATGTCCTGGATGTAAGACAGGGTAAGGTTTTTACTCTTAAGTTTAAAGATAGTCTGTCAAGGGAGCAGGTGGAGGAAATCATAAAAAAAATTGGAAGGGATGTCTTGAGCAATCCTGTTATTGAAGAATTTGATTATGAGGTGGTGGAATGATTAAATGTGGTGTTGTAATTTTCCCTGGTTCAAATTGCGACCACGATGCATATCATGTTTCAAAACATGTTATGGATTTTGAGACTGTCTTTTTATGGCATAAGGATGAGGATTTAAAGGGATGCGATTTTATAATAATACCCGGCGGTTTTTCCTATGGAGATTACTTAAGATGTGGAGCCATTGCAAGTTTTTCTCCCATAATGAAGTCCATAAAGAAATTTGCTATGGATGGGGGGATAGTTATTGGAATTTGCAATGGATTTCAAATACTTCTTGAAAGTTCTCTGCTTCCAGGGGCTCTTATAAAAAATAAAAATTTAAAGTTCATCTGTAAATTTGTTGACATAAGAGTTGAAAAACAGGACACCCCATTTACAAATAGTTGTACTAAAAAGGTTTTAAGAATCCCAATAGCCCATCACGATGGTTGTTATTATCTGGAGCAGAGTGAACTGGATGAACTTGAAAAAAATGGTCAGGTTTTATTTAGATATTCCACTCCAGATGGAGAAATAACTGAAGAAGCAAATCCAAATGGTTCACTAAACAACATTGCTGGAATTACAAACAGGGAAGGAAATGTACTTGGTATGATGCCCCATCCAGAAAGGGCTTCGGAGTTAATACTTGGTTCCTTTGATGGGAAGATGATTTTTAATTCTGTTTATAATTTTTTAAAGAAAAAAGGCAATAATTAAAAGGGATATTTTTATGAAAGATGTAAAAATTACAAAAGAAATCATTGAACAGCATGGGTTAACTGAAGGTGAGTATAAAAGAATAGTTGAAATTTTAGGAAGAGAGCCAAACATTACAGAACTTGGCATATACTCTGTTATGTGGTCTGAGCATTGCAGTTATAAGAGTTCCAGGATTTATTTAAAAAGATTGCCCACAGATGGGGAATGTGTAATACAGGGACCGGGGGAGAATGCTGGAGTTGTGGACATAGGTTTTAACAAGGCGATAGTTTTTAAAATAGAATCCCACAATCACCCTTCATTTATTGAACCATATCAGGGGGCTGCTACAGGTGTGGGGGGAATTGTTAGGGATATTTTTACAATGGGGGCCAGACCTATTGCGCTTATGAATTCCTTACGTTTTGGACCCTTGTCTGAAAAGGAAAATGTAAATATCATGGAGGGGGTGGTAAGTGGAATTGCTGGATATGGAAATTGTCTGGGAATTCCTGATGTTGGGGGTGAGGTGTATTTTGATAAGAGCTATTCGGGAAATCCACTTGTTAATGCTTTCTGTTTGGGAATTGCAGATAAAAATAGTATTTTTTATGGGAAGGCTTCGGGTGTAGGAAATCCAGTGATATATGTTGGATCTCGTACGGGAAGAGATGGAATACATGGAGCAACCATGGCTTCTTCTGAGTTTGATGAAAAGAGTGAGGAAAAAAGGCCTAATGTTCAGGTAGGAGATCCATTTCTTGAGAAACTGCTCCTTGAAGCCTGTCTTGAGGCTTTTAAGACAGGGTATGTGGTTGGAATACAGGATATGGGGGCGGCTGGTTTAACATGTTCAAGTTGTGAAATGGGGTCCCGTGGAGATACTGGAATAATGATTGACCTTGAAAAGGTACCGCTAAGAGAGGAAGGTATGACCCCATATGAGATTATGCTTTCTGAATCTCAGGAGAGGATGTTGCTAACTGTTGAAAAGGGTAAAGAAGATGAAATAATTAATATATTTAAGAAATGGGATCTTGAAGCCTGTGTAATAGGTGAAGTTACAGATGACAACAATTTGACTGTGATGATGGGGTCAGACCTTGTTGCTAAGATTCCAAACAAGAGTTTAACTGATGAGTGCCCCATTTATAAGAGGCCTGTTAAAAAGCCAGATTATCTTGATGAAGTAAGTGATTTTGACCCTAATGAGCTTCCTGTTCCAGGGGATTTAAATAGAGTGTTTTTTGATATGATTTCATCACCTTCCCATTCAAGCAGAAGGTGGATATATGAACAATATGATCACATGGTTAGAACCAATACCGTTGTTTTGCCGGGGAGTGATGCGGCTGTTTTGAGAATTAAGGGTTTACCTATTTTTTTGGCAATGAGTCTTGATGGAAATGGCAAGTATTGTCATTTTGATCCTAAAAATGGGGGGAAAATAGCCGTTGCTGAAAGTTGCAGAAACATTGTTTGTAGTGGTGGAAAACCTTTAGCAGCAACCAATTGTTTGAATTTCGCTTCTCCTGAAAATCCTGAGGTGATGTGGTGTTTTTCAGAAGTAATTGAGGGTATGCGAGAAGCCTGTGAGATGTTTAATACACCTATTACAGGTGGAAATGTAAGTTTTTATAATGAAACCATGGGAGAGGGAATATTTCCCACCCCTGTTATAGGGATGGTTGGAGTGGTAAGAGATAGGGTACATATTACCACAGCTGGATTTAAAGATTATGGTGATATGGTTGTTTTACTTGGAAAAAACAGAGGACACATTGGTGCAAGTGATTATCTGGAACTTGTGTTTGGAGAAAAAAGAGGTCTGTCCCCACAAATAGATCTGAAAGAAGAATTTAATTTACAGGGGGCTTTATATGAGATGATAGTTGAGGGATATGTAAAATCAGCACATGATTGTTCTGAAGGTGGGCTTGCAATAACGCTTGCTGAGAGTTGTTTTTTGAGTCACTTAAGGGATATGGGTGTATTTATTGAATTGCCAGATGATTTGAGGGAAGATTTTATGCTTTTTGGTGAAGATCAAAGTAGGGTTGTGATTTCAATTGATGAAGATGATTTTGATAGGGTTAAACACATTGCAGAAAAGTGGAATGTCCCTATTTCCACCATTGGTTTTACAACGAAGGGTAAATTTGAAGTTAAGGTTGGAAATCATCTCTTTTTATATGGGAATTCAGAGTTTTTGAGGAATATTTGGAAAAGTGCCCTTGATGAGTATTTTAAGTAAATTTTCTGGATTTTTTTATTGACAACTCTTTTTGCCTTTGCTATATTTTTCCTCGCTGGCTTTGTCAGTAGTTCTTTTTTAGTGCTCCTCGGTAGCTCAATCGGTAGAGCAGCCGGCTGTTAACCGGCGGGTTGCAGGTTCGAGTCCTGCCCGGGGAGCCATTATTTATTTCCATCCATTTCCTCAATTTTTTCCTCAATTTTTCCTCTGATTTTAGTTCTAATTTTTTCCAGGTATTTCTTTTTTGTTTTTAGCAACCATAATTAAAAGCAATCATAATCAAAAATCA
>JAMOQF010000033.1 GCA_027064125.1 Acidobacteriota bacterium | reverse complement strand
CCTTTCTATAAACCTTCTGGATGGGAGTTAGGGTGAAGATAGGTATAAACCTGAATTTAATAAAAGATAAAAATTAAACAGGCAAGAAAAAAGGATGAAGGGGGAAGGATGTGCTTAATCGTTGGTTTTTGCCAGAAAATTTTTAACTCCTTGATAGCTTTTTTACCAGTTTTATGTTTTTCCTTTGCTTGTCATCCCTAAATGTCTCCTAAAGGTTTATCGAGAAATAAAAGAGATTTTTCTTTAATCATTAATTTTTCAAAAAAAATTTTAATTTCTTGCAAGTTTTAGGTTTTTCATTTACCTACCCTAAAAAGCCTTAGAAGGTTTGTAGAAGACGGAGCCATACTTGTTAATTTTTGCATGAGAATTTTTTTGATTTAAATTGCAAATTCAAATCTTGCATGACATCAAGTTCTTCTCCCAAAAGTTTTTTATTTCTTCATATCTTTTTTTACTTACCTATACCTACCTACTTTCTTTCCTCTCTTTCTTGCTTGGCACTTTTTCCCAAGTTCACATGTTCAGGTCTGTCCCCATTTTCCTTTTGACTTTTTGACTTTTTTGATTTTTTGCCTGGCACCTTTTCCACCTTTTTGCTGTGAAATTTAAAGAAGGGGTTAGTGAATAAAAATAAATATATTTTCTGTTATAATCTCTCAGATATAAAATTATAGATATGTCTTAAAATTTTATTATTCTTTTTCGACAAATATAGGCATTGAAGATAATTTTAAATTTGAAGTATTTATAATTTTTTCTCTACCATCATAATAAGTAACTTTTATCTTTTTCCACTTTTTAACTTCCTCAGGTAAGCTATAAGTTTTTGAATTACACCATAAAATATATAATTTTCTGCCATTATATAAAGTAAATTTATAGCAACCTTCAGCAATTTTTTTTGCTGTTTTAAGTCTATTTAATTTATGTATTAAAATTTTATAAGCATAATAAGAAGGGCATTTTTCCAAGCTATTACCTTTCATAACTATAATAGAACTCGGTGGTTCATTTACTCTCCAAAAAAGTTTTTTATAACCTACAGCTAAAGATGATGCATACATTTTTATTAAAATAGAAGGCATTACTTTCCTTATCTTTTGCTCTAAATTAGGGTCTCTCTTAAATTTATCTGTTAAAGAATAATCTAAAGGTCCGAATTCTGTACTATATATTGGTTTTTGCTTGTATCCGAATTCATTAAGAATTTGCTTATATATAAAATAAGTGCCTTCAGTCCTTTCAGCAGGTTTTATTATACTACCTACGTGTATATCAAAAATATCAAAGCAACCGGAATTTTTACAAAAAGAAAAAGATTTTAAGGTCTCTAACACCTTTATAAGATACGCTAAACCTGTACAACCTGGACGTCCTGCCATTACTACTTTACATTTAGGACACTCATGCTTAATTATTTTATAAGAAAACGCTAAGAGCTTAGCATAATTTTCTGGTGTGTCTGCATAATATTGTCCTCCTGTAACAGGTTCATTTTCTATCTGCCAATATTTTATTTTATTTTTATATCTTCTTATACTTTCTCGCAAAAATTGTTCATATTTATGCCAATTACAAGGATTATATTCAAGTACTTTATACTGAGTGTATTTATTACCTCTTGCTAAGCGATGACAAAGTCTTTGGTCTTTTGTATTTATAGCTTTTGTAGTAACTAAAACTTTAAAATCTTTATTTAAACTTATCTTTAGTCTTTGATCAAAAAAAATCCAATTATACCTACCATTTAAATTGGGTTCAATAATATCCCATACAAGACCTCCATCACCTCCAGCGTTTCGTATCCAACTTATACCCATTTTGGCATACTCTTTAAAGAATCTATCATCTCCATGCACTCCACAAGGATGAGCGCCAAAGGGAGAAAAATCATCAGGAAAACTAATCTGAGGGAAAGAATTATGTGGCATAGTATAAAAAACATAACGTCCTAATATATAAATATTGGGAGAAGAATCTATTTCAACTTGTCCTATAACTATCGTTCGGATTATATCTCTAGTATAAGTTTGTGTTCGTAATTTAAAAGGTAATTTGCTTAATATATAAATAGACTTTTTTCTCCCCTTTAACAACCACCAATATTTTCCGTTATTTTCTTTTCTTACGATACCTGCATATATACCACTAATGGTTATGTCACGAGCCTTATATAAATAAAAATTTTTTACTATTTCGTCAGGTATTAAAAAATTTCTTTCCTTAAAATCTTGCTGCTGTGCTAAACATAAATTTTTTTGAAAAATAAAAGTATATAACATAAAAAGAAATACAATAAATAAACATTTTCTATAATTACATGGTCTTTTAATTTTGCTCTCATCCATTTTAACCTCCTCGGATAATTTACAACATGAATTTATTTCCTTAAACAAAAACTATTTAGTTAAAATTCTATAAAAAAAGATTGGCAGTGTAAAATTAATTGTGTCAAAAAAGAGAGACATCCTTTTGGGAGAAAGGGGTTAAAATTAACCCCGAAGAAAAATCCCCGAAAGGAGGTTACAAGACATATCCAGAATTTTGTGTTTGGAGAATAATAATAGAGAAAATATTTATTCACCAACTTCTTCTTTAAATTTTGCAACAAAAATTGGAAAAGGTGTCAGGCTAAAATCACCTCCACGCAATTCCCACTAAGGGTTTATAGAAAAGAAAGAAAAGGATTTTTTGTCTGGCACCATTTGTTTCTTAAATTTTAAGATGGCTTTTGGGGCAGGTAAATAAGAAAAGAAAAACCTAAAACTGGCAAGGTTCAAAACCTTCTGGCAGAGACTGACAATTAAGATTAACCCTTTTCCTTCTATAAACATACTGGAAGGCATATAGGGTGGGCAAATAGGAAAAAAAATTAAAACTGGCAATAACTTAAAATCTTCTGGCAGAAATCAAACAATTAAAGCAAACCATCTTTTCCCTTCTATAAACCCTCTTGGAGGGCATTTAGAGTGGGGAAATGGGAAAAGAAACTGAAATTTGGCAAAAATAAAATTTCTTAGCAGAAACCAAATGATTTAAGAAAAATTCTTTTTTTCTTATATAAACCTTCTGGGGGTATTCAGGGAAGGGCAAGTAAATAAACTAAATCATAGCAGTGGGGAGGAATGGGGACAGACCTGAATTTGAAATGAATTTGAAAAAAATTTTTAGGGGTGTCAAGCAAAAAATAAATAGAAAGAGAACGTAAATAAGAAAAAGGGAGGATGGGGAATTGGCTTCAGGCAAAACTGAAAAAAATCGAAAGACCTCTTTTTTGTAAATCTTATTTACTAAACAGAATTTTCTTAACTCTCTACGTGAAAGTTAGAGATTTTTTCCAAAACGGAGAAAGGGCCGAAAAGTTTTTGTGTCTGTTTTTTTACGATAAAAATTCGAAGACTTTCTTCAAGGAGTTTAAGGTTTTTTTATTATATTTGCCTTTTCACTTTTGAAAGGGAATGCTAAAAAACCTTGCACAATTAACTTGACATTACCTTTTATCTGAGACCATTTAACATTTTAACATTTAATATTCATCTCCTTTATTATATAAATTTTATGGGGAACAAAACAGTTAGTATAAAAATGGAATTTAAATTTAGGGAAAGACTTGATGAAAAATTAAGGGGAGGGGGGAGGGGGGACCCTCCCCACAAATAAAAGTTGGATTAGAATTTATAACCAACTCCACCAATAAATCCAACAATTTCTCCTGTTCCATCCAGGATATAGGGATGATTGTCATCATACTTGTAGTGA
>JAMOQF010000032.1 GCA_027064125.1 Acidobacteriota bacterium | reverse complement strand
GAAAAATAAATGGGGACAGACCTGATTGAAAGGTGTCAGGCAGGAAATTTTCCAACAATAAATATCCCCATTTCCTTTCTATTAACCTTTAGGATAGCCTTCAGGGTAGGCAGATAAAGAAGAAATTGAAATCTTGCAGGAATAAAATCTTCTGGCAAAAGGCAAATGATTAGGAATGCATCTAAAAGGTGTCAGGCTGGATTTCTACCATGGGTTTATAGGAAGAAAAAAATTAAGAAATTTAGAATTTAGTGTCAGGCAGGATTTAAATTTTGATATGAATTAGTGAATTGGGGACAGTCCTCTACTGTAAAAAAGGAAAAAGCAGTGAACCTTTTTCTTTTATAAACCACTAAAGGAGTATTTGTGTGGGCAAATAGAAACTAAATTTGGTGCCAGGCAAAAAGTGATGAAGTAGGGTCAAGCATGCATTAATCTTTCCCACCAAAAATTTAACATCAACATACACTTTTTAAAAAATAAATACTTTTGTTTTAAATTAAATTGTGGTATAAATCATCTTAAATTTTATATTTTTTAAGTTATGCTCGAAAAGAAAAAACTCTCCATTGTATATTTTACCCAGAAAATGGGACCCCTTGGCTGAAGTAGGGGGATTTTTCCACTATAATTTTTTAAAAAATAATAAAAAATAAATTAAGGAGGAAAAAATGGGAGAAAAAAGAAAAGTTTTAATAATGGGAGCAGCAGGAAGAGATTTTCATAATTTTAACGTATTTTTTAGAAATAACCCTGACTATGAAGTTGTATGTTTTACTGCAACACAGATTCCCGATATAGCCGACAAAAAATATCCACCAGAACTGGCTGGGGATTTATATCCAGAAGGTATTCCAATTTACGATGAAAAGGACCTGGAAAAATTAATTGAAGAAAACAACATTGATGATGTGGTATTTGCATACAGCGATGTCCCTCATGAATATATAATGCATAAGGCTTCTATTGCACATAAAATGGGGGCAAATTTTATTCTTCTGGGACCAAAGAGTACAATGTTAAAATCAACCAAACCAGTTGTATCAGTTTGTGCCATAAGGACTGGTTGTGGAAAGAGTCAGACCACAAGAGCTGTTGCAAAAATCTTACAGGATCTTGGCAAAAAAGTCGTTGCAATTAGACATCCTATGCCCTATGGTGACCTTGCAAAACAGGCAGTTCAGAGATTTGCAGCCCTCGAAGACCTTAAAAAACATGAATGCACAATTGAAGAAATGGAAGAATATGAGCCCCACATCAACAAAGGAATTGTTGTATATGCTGGCGTAGATTATGAAAAAATATTGAGAGAAGCAGAAAAAGAAGCAGATGTTATTTTATGGGATGGAGGAAATAACGATTTTCCATTCTATAAACCTGACCTTGAAATTGTCGTTGTGGATCCCTTAAGAGTGGGACATGAACTTCTGTACCATCCCGGAGAAACCAACTTTAGAAGGGCAGATGTAATAATAATAAACAAAGTAGATTCAGCAAATATTGAAGATATAAATGAACTCAGGGAAAATATAATGGAAATAAATCCAAAGGCAACAGTTATAGAGGCTGCAAGCCCAATTTTTGTAAAAGACTATGAAAAAATTAAGGGTAAAAAGGTGCTTGTTGTTGAAGATGGCCCAACACTCACCCATGGTGAAATGGATTTTGGAGCAGGAATTGTGGCTGCAATGAAATTTGGAGCTGAAGAAATTGTGGATCCAAAACCCTATGCAGTTGGTAAAATAGTTGAAACCTTTGAAAAATATCCATATGTTGAAAA
Organism: Acidobacteriota bacterium; assembly: GCA_027064125.1. GTDB lineage: Bacteria > Acidobacteriota > JAAYUB01 > JAAYUB01 > JAMOQF01 > JAMOQF01. Next base: position 17,434 of record JAMOQF010000032.1, on the reverse strand, counting down.
TTTACTTCCTGCAATGGGTTATAGCGGACAACAGGTTAAAGACCTTGAAACAACAATAAATAACACTCCATGCGATCTCGTGGTAATAGGTACTCCAATTGATTTAAACAGGGTATGCAACATCAAACATGATACTGTGAGGGTCACATATGAACTCCAGGAAATTGGAAAACCAGACCTTAAAGATATTTTATCCGATTTCGTAAATAAAATTTAACAAATAAAAACCCCTCAAAATGGGGTTTTATTTTTTAAGGAGGTAAACCTATGGACAGAGGAAAAATGGTTGTAAATAGTGATGAGTGTAAGGGATGTGGACTTTGCATTTCCCAATGCCCCGTGGGATGTATAGAATTTGACAATGAAACGATAAATAAGCAGGGATATCATCCAGCAAAATACACAGGTTCAGGTTGCACAGCATGCGGTATTTGCTTTAATGTATGCCCAGAACCAGGGGCAATAACAGTTTACAAATTAGTTAAAGCCTGATTAGGAGGAAAAAATGTCAAAGGAACTTTTAAAAGGAAACTATGCCGTTATTAAAGGAGCACTTCTTGCGGGATGTGTGGCATACTTTGGATATCCCATAACACCTGCAAGTGAAATAGCAGAGGCAGCAGCCTATTACTTTCCACCTGCAGGAAGGACTTTTGTACAGGCTGAAAGTGAAATTGCTTCAATAAATATGGTATATGGAGCAGCAGGTGCCGGGGTAAGATGCATGACAGCGTCATCTGGCCCTGGAATAAGTTTAAAACAGGAAGGAGTTTCATATATTGCAGGTGCAGAACTTCCATGTGTAATAGTTGATATAATGAGAGGTGGACCTGGACTTGGAAACATTGCACCTGAGCAGGGTGATTATCACCAGGTGGTAAAAGGTGGAGGACATGGAAACTATAAATGTGTGGTATATGCACCAAATTCTGCACAGGAAATGTGCGATTTGACCTATAAAGCCTTCGATACTGCTGACAAATACAGAAATCCCGTATATGTTCTCGCTGATGGATTCATAGGTCAGATGATGGAACAGGTGGATTTCAGTCATTTAAAACCCATTGAACCCAAAAAACTTGAGTGGGGAGTACATGGAACCCCTGACAGTAAAAATTTAATAAATTCCATATATTTAGATCCCGATGTACTTGAAGCCCACAATAGAAAACTTCAAGAAAAATACAAGAAGATTGAAGAAAATGAAGCAATTTTTGAAAATTACAAAGTTGACGATGCAGATTTAATCTTAATTGGTTATGGAATCACTTCAAGAATTTTGAGAAGTGTAGTTGATGAGGCAAGGAACTCAGGACTTAAAGTTGGTCTCTTTAGACCCAAGACACTATGGCCCCTTGCAAAAGATGAGATAAACAGACTTGTTGGTTCCGCTAAAAAATTCCTGGTTGTCGAAATGTCAAATGGACAGTTGGTAGATGATATAAGATTAATTGTTGAAGGAAAAATCCCAGTTGAGTTCTACGGAAGAATGGGTGGCAATGTTCCAACCGTTGACGAAGTTTTAGAAATAACCAAAAAACTATCTTAAGAGGTGAAAAAATGTACGAACCAATACTTGAAAAGCCAAAAAGTTTTTTCGATATATACAAGGAAAAAAGTGGTGACCAGACAATAACCCACTACTGTCCCGGATGTGGACATGGAATAGTTCACAAGTATGTGGCCTCTGCCCTTGATGAATTAAATTTAACTGATAAAGCTATCTTTGTAAGCCCGGTGGGATGCTCAGTTTTTGGATACTACTATTTTAACACTGGAAACTATCAGGCCGCCCATGGAAGGGCACCAGCAGTTGCAACTGGAACAAAAAGGGTAAATCCCGACAGCATAGTAATAAGTTATCAGGGAGATGGAGACCTTGCAGCAATAGGTACAGCAGAAATCATCCATGCAGCAAACCGTGGAGAGTTAATGACAGTTATTTTCATAAATAACGCCATTTATGGTATGACAGGTGGACAGATGGCTCCGACTACACTTGTTGGCCAGAAAACCACCACATCTCCAAGGGGAAGGAACCCTTATAATGAAGGGTATCCCGTCAAAATGTGTGAACTCATTTCCCAGTTAAATGCACCAATTTATGTTGAAAGGGTGGCTTTAAACAATGCTGCCAACAGAGCAAAGGCAAAAAGGGCCATAAAAAAGGCCTTAAAACTTCAGGCAGAAAGAAAGGGTTTTACATTCGTTGAAGTTTTATCGCAGTGTCCTACAGGATGGAAGGTAGATCCACCAGATTCTCTAAAATGGATTGAAGAAAAAATGATACCATATTATCCGGTTAAGGTTTTTAAAGATATTTCAAATGAAGCAGAGCCATATCCTGAACCTAAAAAAATTGTTTCTGGAAATGAACTTCTGGAAATTTTAGGCATTAAATCAGAAGAAGAAAAAGACTTAAAAAAATATGAAATACCCAAAGAATACAGAAACCCAAAAATAAAAATAGCTGGATTTGGTGGACAGGGAGTTCTCCTGCTGGGAGTTGCTCTCGCTCAAGTGGGAATGATGGAAGGATACAATGTAACCTGGATCCCATCCTATGGTCCTGAAATGAGAGGTGGAACTGCAAATTGTAGTGTAAACATTTCGGATGGTCTCATAGGTTCCCCAGTTGTTGAAAAACCAACCATTTTAGTTGCAATGAACAAACCTTCCATGGAAAAATTTGAAAAAGACATGGTTCCAGGTGGAATACTTTTTTATAACACAGCAATGATCGATGAGGAGCCCAAAAGGGATGACATCACAAAAGTTCCTGTACCTGCTACAAAAATAGCATCTGATCTTGGAAATATAAGGGTGGGAAATATGGTAATGCTGGGCGCTATAATAGAAAAAACAAAACTTTTACCCTTTGAAACAGTCAAAAAAGGATTTGAATATTTCATCTCAAGGAAAAATTTAATTCCTCTAAATGAAAAGGCAGTTGAAGCAGGGATGAGATATGTAAGAGAAAACAATTTGTAGTGATATGAAATCCGGGGAGGGTCCCATCCTCCCCTTCACTTTTTTTATTCTCTATCCTCCAATACATCAGTCATTCATACATAATTAAAATAAGTCCCCAGATCCTTGTCCCACAAAAATTCCCATAAGTGCATTAAAATAAAGCAATTTAAAAAAATTACCCTTTACCTAAAAGATAAAAACACACTCACGTAGTAAAAACAATGATAAAAACAAAAAAAGAATCTGGATCTGGTGCCAGACAAAAGTTTCGTTTTATGGTGCCAGGCAAAATATAGATTTATCTTAGGTAGGTAAGTAAAAAATAAATTACAATCTTGCAAAACTTAAAATATTCTGGCAAAAGTTAAACAATTAAGCAAAACTTCCTATCTTTCTACAAACCTCAGAGGGGCTTTTGGTGAAGGCAAGTAAGAGAAGAAATTAAATTCTGGCAGAGTTAATAATCTTCTGGAAAATCCAGATGATTAAAGTAAATCCTTTTTTATCCTACAGGCCTTTAGGATGGCATTTGTAACAGATCTGGGTCTGAAAACCTGTGAAAAAGAGTAAAGTGGTGCCTGACACCTTTTTATTTTCAATCCCTATTTTTCAAATTTGTGCCTGGCACCTTTTTAAGGTCAAGAAGAAAAAAGAAAACCGATAATAAAACACCCATCACAAACAAAATTCTTGCTAAATGCCAACCAACGGGCTCATACTTAAAGAGTAAAGTGTGATAACCCTTAGGTACAATACATCCTTGAAATAATCCATTTATTCTTAAATTTCTTACCTCTCTATCATCAACAAAAACCCTCCATCCAGGGTAATAAACTTCCTTAAAGGTAAAAAGGGAAACTTTTGGCGCCTTTACATAAAACTTTATTTTATTAATTTTATTTTCAACACTTAAAATTTTTCCATTGCCAAAGGATATATTTTTTAACACCTTTGAAATTTTATCTTCTCTCAATAATATTATTTTCCTATCGTCAAAATGCCAAAGAAAAAGTTTTTGAAGAAGATTTTCTACAACAAAAACCCTATTAGAAAAATGAAAGATTGGTGGTGTTTTAAGGTCATAAACAAAAACATTCACATTATCCCCCACCCTATAGGATTTATACAAATCCATTCCAGAATATTTTTCCGGAGAAATCAAAAACCTCACACCCGTATGGGAGTAAAAATTAATATACTCTTTCATCTTTAACCTTCCAGCCACAAGCGTATTTGACACCACAATTGAATCTTTATTTCCAAAACTCCCAACTTTGATTAAAAACCCCTCCTTTACTTCATAAATTGCAGGGGAAAAATCTCTACAAAACTCCCTCCTATAAAAAGCCTCATTGTAGTTTTTTGTTCTGAATGAAGAAAAGATATTAAGATTAAAATCAGGGGTTACCCTAAAATTATTATCCTTCTTTCCCAAATGTAACACAAATCTCATGGGAGCCTCAAATTCAAAATCTTTATTTGAAAATATTTCTGGAAAGTTGAAATATAAAATCCCTAAAAAAAGGAAAAAGAGAGAAATTTTAAAAAGATATTTTTTCCTTTCTTTTAAAAATAAAAAAATTAGAAGAAATAAAGCAAGATACAAGGCTTCATAAAAAAAGGAGAAAAAAAGTGAGAGAAAAATTATAAAAGATGCCAGACAAAAAATTAAAATAGGCTTCTCCTTTGAATCAATTAAAGATTTGAGCCCCATAGAAAAATAAAAACAAAAAATAAAAAAAATGGGAAAGAAAAATTTTATGGGGAATCTTCCAAAACTCATATATGGTACTTTCCTAAATATCTGATATAGATTTCCTCCACCTGATAGAAACACCAAAAGAAAAATAACCAAAAGTGAAAACAACATCCTTTTTCTATCAATACCTAAGATCCCCTTTAAAAAAATTAGAAAAAATATGGTTCCCACATAAAAAGATACGTAAAAAAACTCTCCTTTTACCCCCTTTCCAGAAATAAAATCATAAAAGCAATCCACATCAAAACTATATCCAACATTTCTTATGGATCTTTCAATCTTAAATTCCCTTATCACTCCAAGAGAAGGCAAAATTTGAATTGATGAAATGGAGAAAAAAATTAAAAAAAATAAGACCAATTTCCTCAAATTAAAAGTATACCCTTCAAAAACAAAATAAAGAAAAGCAATCAAAATCACAGAGAGAAAATAAAATGGCTCCATGGAAAAAACTAACAGTGAAAATAAAAAAGCAAGAAAAATAGTGGGAATAAATTTAAATTTAGAGTTAAAAATTTTTCTTAAAAGAATTAAAATCCATGGAAGAAAGGCAAAATAAACAATTAAGTTCTGAAAGAGAAGATGAGATGCTGAAAACCCTGAATATGAATAAAAAAGAGATGACAAAAAAGAAGAAAAATTATCTTTAATGTGATGTTTTATAAAGAAATAAAATCCAACTGAGGCAACTAAAATGTGAAAAATAAAGTGAAACTGGAAAAACCACATTAGGGGAAATAAATAATAAAGAAAATAGGTCGGGTAAAAAAGCATGTATTGAGGATTTGAAAGAATTGGTTCTCCACAATTTATATATGGATTCCAAAAGGGGAAAATTCCTTTGTGAATTAATTTCGCAATTAAAACCTTGTAAGGATAGTATAAAAACCCAACATCTTTTAAAAATATAATTTTTCCCCCTGAAATAACATCCCTAAAAAAGAAAATCCAAACTGCAAAAAGCAAAAATATCCAGAAATAGTCCCTTTCCTTATTCACAGATAAGTACTCCAAATTTTTCTTTTACGATAAGTTAAATCTCCTTCTGAAAAAAAAGAAAAAGATCAAAAGAAAAACACCAATTCCAAAAAAGGTTTCCCCCTCCCTCCAACCGGAAGGGACATACCTAAATACAAGTAAATGTTTTCCAGGTGGAATAATAACTCCCTGAAAAATCCCATTTACATTAAAATTTTTAACTTCCTTACCATCCAAGAAAGCCTTCCAGCCAGGATAGTGAAACTCATTAAACACGAGAAAACTTCTATTCCTTGAAAAAATCATCAATTTATAAAAATTGTTTTTCTCTTCAACTATTTGAAAACTTCCTTTAAAGAATTTTCTCTCCTTTATACTCTTATATTCATTAAGCGGCAAATAGAAAAACTCTTCATCGTCAAATTCCCTAAATAAATAGGAAAAATTTTTATTCTCTTCAATCTTTTTTAAATTGCATGAAAAATGAAAAATGGGTTTTACATATTTAAACTTATAGTAAAAAAGAGAAATTCCCTTTGAAAAATTTTTTATTGAGGCAGTTTCAAGTTCATCAGAATCTATAGGATTTTGAGATACGAGATATTTAACTGAGGTATGAGGTAAAAAATTTAATAAAAGTGGTAGAGGTACCTCATTTTTAAACAATATTGTAGATAAATACACCTGCCTTTTATCTGAAATAGCGCCAACAGTGGCAAGAAGCCCCTGTCTCATGGAAAATATTGACGGGAAAAAGTCATCACATCCCTCAATGGAATAGAAATAGGGATTAATTCTCTTTGTCCCGCATAAAAAAAGATACTTTTTAGAAAAATCAGGTGAAATTCTAAAAAGGTCTTCCTTTGAGTTGAAAATTTTTACATAGTAAGGTGTTTTCAAAAAGACATCCCTTTTTATTGAATACACAATTTTATTACCTTCAAAAAGAGATGCTATTAAAATTATTGATATAACAAATTCATAAATCTCCCTTTTACTCCTAAAAAAAGAGACGAAAAAAATTCCGAGGATAAAAAACAATTGAATTAAAATTTCTCTATTTATTCTGCTCAATGAATTTTTATCAAATCCAAAAAAATAGTTATTTAAATAAAATATTGAAATCAAAATGGAAATTATAAGAATGATTATAAAAATGGATTTTTTTAAATTTTTTTCTCTAAAAAAATTTTCAATCCCAAGGGTTGCAAAAATGGAAATAAAAAGAAAAATAAAAAAGAAAAATTTAACAGAGTATCTACCAAAGGAGAAAGGGGGAATCATGTTTAAATAGTAATACAGCCGTGGCCCCAGGGAAAGATAAAGGAAAAATAGGGATGAAAAAAGTAAAAGATAGGAATACCTCCTTCTGATAGAGAAAGCACCATACAGAAAGAAAAAGAATACAGGTGCTCCAAAATAAAAGGAGAGAAAAAATGGCAAAAATTTCTTTCCCCTAACTTTTTCAACCTCACACTTCAAGTAATTTCCATAGTAATTACCAATCAATACACTAAATAAATCAGTAGTTTCAAGCCTATACTTATTTGAAAATTCAGATTTGCCCCTTGGTGAAATCTTCATCAAACTAAGTGTGGGAAGTATCTGTATTGAGGCAAAGAGAAAGGCAAAAATAAATATTAGAAAAAGTCCCTTTACAACTTCTTTTGGAAATGAAATTTTAAAATTCTCTAAAAATAAATAATAAAAAAATGAAATTGACAGAGAAAACAACAAATAAAAAGGTTCTATGGAAAAAATTAAAAGCACCAGAAGAAACGAAATAAAAAAGATCTCTTTAAATCCCTTTTTCTGATGAAATTTTCTTACGGCAATCAACAGAAATGGAAAAAGCCCTATATAAACCACCATATTTTGGAATAGGAGATGAGATAAGGTAAAACCGTTGAAACCGTAGATCAGAGAACCCACAAAAGCATATAAATTTTTATTCACATGCCTCTTTATAAAAAAATAAAAGCCCAAAGTCCCAATCAAAATGTGGATAAGAAAGTGAAACTGGAAAAACCATATATCTTTTAAAAAATAAAGCAGAAAATAGGTCGGGTAAAAAAGCATATATTGAGGATTTGAAAGAATTGGTTCTCCACAATTTATATATGGATTCCAGAAAGGGAACTCACCCCGTGAAATTAAATTGGTAATCACCATTTTATATGGTAAATAAAGAGATTTCACATCCCTCAAAAAGATGAAGTATCCCCCAAATATCTCTTTATGGAAAAACAACAGCCAGACCAGGATTAAAAGAGAGAGATATAAAAGGTCTTTTTTTTTCATTTTACTTTATCTGGATAAACTCACTCATTTTAAACCTCAAAAATCCATCTTTATTAACAGGTGGAGAAATTCCCTTTCCAACGAGCATAAGATCCCTATCTGGAAGAAAAATAACCGATTGCACTGTGCCCTTATTGGCAACTGAAGTCCATTCAATTTTATTACCATCGTAATAGGTAAAAATTGACCTTACACTATCAAAAGTAATGTTCCCCTTTCTTAAACTATTTTCCATAAAGGATGCTCTTTTAAGGCTATTTTTCCATCTCGATTTATTATACTGCTTCATTTTTTCAATTTGAAAATGATTTGTACATTCTATGAATCCTCTATCCTTTGGAAAATATCTTATCCCCATATGTTTTGCAGTATATTCTATAACTGCAGCTAAATTTTCCTTAAAACTTCCCACCATTAAATTATTTCCTTGACATCTCTTAGAAGTGGAAACTATTTTAAATAAGTCATTTAAAGAATTGCTATTTTCCATACATTCTCTTAATAAAAATCCAGTTGGAATTCCCCACTGATTTTCTCTCGTGGCAGAAGTGTGAATAGAAATACAAATACCAGCATCGTTAAAACCTGTAAGCACACCTATATATCCAGGGAAAGCAACTGAAATATAAGAGTGCTTTTCCATGTTTTTGTATACAAATATTATATTTTTTCTGGCAAGTTCACTGTGGGGGTAGTCTAAATTTCTTGCAAATATAAACTCCTTTGAAAAATTGCTTTTAACAACAATAAGAGAAGAACATCCAACAAGATGTTTAAGATCATCGAAGGTATTTATTAACAAAATGTCATAATAACTGACACCAGCACCTTCAGCAACCCCCTCCATTTCACATCTATACTCTTTTGGAATGTTTTCATCAAGTTTTTTTGCCTCAAGAATTGCAACATAATAGGCAAAGGGACCAACTACTCTTTTAAGAACAGAAACAACGTATTTTATATCCTTTTTCAACAACTTACCATGTTGAAATCCCCTTTCATAACCATTTCCGTATAAATACACAATCTTTAAAGGGGGAACTTTTTTCAAAACTCCATTAACATTTCCCTTAAAATGAGGGCAATTAAGTATGGGTGGTTTGGTAATGTATAAAAAGGAAAAGAGAAGGACAATTAGAATAAAAAAAACAAGAAAAAAAAGTTTCTTTTTCAATTTAAAATCTCCTTAATTACACGCGCTAAAATTAAGTATATAAAAGGAATTTGAAAAAATCAATTCACAATATCTAAAGGTGTCAGGCAAAAATTAAAAAGAAAAAATGGTGCCAGGCACATTTTATTCTATGCTATAATTTGGGCTAAATTTTTCTATAGGGAAAATCAAAATGCACAAAAACATTGAATTTTTTAGATTTAGAAGACTTAGAAAAACTGAAAACTTGAGAAAAATGGTGAGGGAAAACTTCATAAGAAAAGAGGATCTCATCTATCCCCTATTTGTGGTGCCAGGCAAAAAGGTAAAAAAAGAAGTTCCATCCATGCCAGGGGTATTTCAAATGTCAATTGACAACATTGTAAAGGAATGTAAAGAAATTGAAGAACTTGGAATTCCTGCAATAATTTTATTTGGGATCCCCGAAGAGAAAGATGAAATAGGAAGTGATGCTATGAGTGATGATGGAATTGTGCAAAGATGCATCAGAGAAATTAAGAAAGAGGTCAAAGACTTAACAGTAATAACCGATGTATGTTTCTGCGAATACACCTCTCATGGACACTGTGGAATAGTGAGAAATGGGGATGTGGATAATGACGCAACTATTGAAAATCTGGCAAAAGAGGCTCTTTCACATGTTAAAGCGGGCGCAGATATGGTTGCCCCTTCAGATATGATGGATGGAAGGGTTAAAATGATAAGAGAGGTACTTGATGAAAACGGCTTCACCCACATTCCAATCATGGCATACTCTGCAAAATATGCATCTTCTTTTTATGGACCTTTTAGAGATGCCGCTCAGTCCGCTCCACAATTTGGAGACAGAAGGACATATCAGATGGATCCCCCAAACTTAAGGGAGGCAATAAGAGAAGTTGAAGAAGATATAAAAGAAGGCGCCGACATAGTAATGGTAAAACCTGCCCTTTCATATTTAGATGTAATTAAAACAGTGAGGGAAAAGTTCAATCATCCGGTGGCAGCATACAACGTAAGTGGCGAATATTCCATGGTAAAGGCAGCCTCAAAAATGGGATGGATAGATGGAGATAGGGTGGCAACTGAAATATTAATTTCAATAAAAAGGGCTGGCGCTGATTTAATTTTAACCTATTTTGCCAAAGAACTTGTGAAAAAGGAAATAATCCTTTAATAACAGGATTACAAGGAGTAGGAAATGAAATTGGAAAAAAGCAAAAAACTTTTTGAAGAGGCAAAAAAATACATACCTGGTGGGGTCAACTCACCGGTAAGGGCTTTTAAATCCGTAGGTGGTACTCCACCCTTTATTGTTAAGGGCAAAGGTGCATATATATACGATGAAGATGGAAATAGATACATTGACTTTGTCTCCTCATGGGGACCACTCATCCTGGGACATGCAAATGATGAAATTGTAAAAAGTATAGAAGAGACAGCAAAAAGGGGAACCTCCTTTGGCGCCCCAACCCAACTTGAAATAAAATTAGCTGAAAAAATTGTAAAACACGTTCCTTCAGTTGAAAAGGTGAGACTTGTAAACTCGGGGACAGAAGCCACAATGTCTGCAATTAGGCTTGCAAGAGGCTACACAAAGAGAAACAAGGTACTTAAATTTGAAGGATGTTATCACGGCCACTTTGACTCCTTTTTAATTAAAGCAGGTTCCGGAGTAATGACATTTTCAATACCTGGCACCCCAGGTGTACCTGAAGATTTTGCAAAATTAACTCTTCTTGCCCCATATAATGATATAAAAACCACAAAAAAAATAATTGAAGAGAATGAGAAAGATCTTGCTGCGGTAATTGTGGAACCTGTAGCGGGAAATATGGGTGTTATTCCCCCAAAAATTGAGTTCCTCAAAATGTTAAGAGAAGAAACTCAAAAGAGAGGAATAATCTTAATTTTTGACGAAGTAATAACAGGATTTAGGATTGGTCTTGGTGGAGCCCAGAAACATTTCGGAATTATCCCAGATTTAACCACCTTAGGAAAAATAATTGGCGGCGGATTACCACTTGCTGCCTATGGTGGGAAAAGAGAAATAATGGACCACATCTCTCCGGTTGGTGATGTATATCAGGCTGGAACCCTTTCGGGAAATCCCCTTGCTGTCAGTGCAGGATTAAAAACAATTGAAATACTTGAAAAGTTAGAAAAAGAAGAAAAAATCTATGAAAAACTTTCAAAAAACATGGAAAAAGTGGCAATGGGAATAGAGGAAAATTTTAAAAAACTTGGACTTAAATTTAAATTTAACCACATTGGTTCAATGGGTACTCTATTTTTTACTGAAGAAGATGTGGTTGACTTTAAAAGTGCCTCAAAATCAGACACCAAACTTTTTTCAAAATATTTTCACAACATGCTCGAAGAAGGGATCTACCTTCCCCCAAGCCAGTTTGAGGCAATGTTTCTAAGTATGGAACATGGAGAGTGGGAAATAGAAAAATTTTTAGAAAAAAATTTTCTATCCCTGAAAAAAATAAAGGGGGCTTAAAAAAGCCCCTATTAACTTCCCATTAAACTCCTTCCCTTTTTAAAAGCCTCTACATTTACATCAACGACCTTTTTGGGAACCGCTTCCTTTATCACCTCAAGCCATTTTTCAGGAGAAAAGCCAAACATGGTGGAAAGGGCTCCAATCATTATTACATTGGTCACTTTATCATTTCCCAATTCTTTTAAAGCTGACTGAATATCAAGTATTTTGGCATCTGGTCTTTCTTTCAATATAGATTCTTCAACATCTTCAGGATACACAAACTCACCGGTACTTACAATGGGGGGAACAATTTTCACATTTGAAGAAACAATCACACCATCTGGCTTCACATAATACAACCACCTGAGTGTTTCCATTTTTTCAAAGGAAAGCATAATATCAGCCTTTCCCTTCTCTATCATTGGAGAATAAACTTTTTCTCCTATTTTAACATGGGAAGAAACAATCCCTCCCCTCTGTGCCATTCCATGCACTTCACTTTTTTTAACATCGTAACCAACTCTTCTAAAAAACTCACTCATAATTTCTGAGGCAAGGACTATTCCCTGTCCTCCTACTCCCACAAGTAAAATATTTTTTCCATTCATATCACTCTCCCTTTCTGCTGATTGGTCTTATTGCATCAAATTTACACAACTGAATGCAGAGTCCACATCCGGTACAGAGTGCCACATCAATGTCCCACTTGTAGTGTCCCTTTTCCGTCTTTTCCTCTGTTCTGTATATTGCCTGGCACCCAATTTTAGAGCAGAGAGCACATCCAGTACAATTCTCAAGTTCAACATAAAACTTTTCCCTCTTTACTTTCTGAGGATATAACACACATGGAGCCTGACTTATAATAAGTGATAGGTGATCTGCCTCAAGTTCCCTTTTAACAATTTTGAATGTATCATCCATATTTATGGGATTTACAACATACACATGTTCAACTCCTATTGCCTCTGCAAGTTCTTTAAAATCCATTCTCTTAGTCTCTTCCCCCTCACAATTAAAACCAGTTCTTACGTCAGGCTGACCGCCTGTCATTGCAGTTATTGAATTATCAGAAATTACAATGGTTATTGTGCTTTTATTGTAAACTGCTTCAATGAGTCCAGTAATTCCAGAGTGGACAAAAGTAGAATCTCCAATAACGGCGGCTATACCTTTACCACTACCTAAAACCTTCTCCATCCCTATAGCATTTCCAATGGAGGCACCCATACAAACACAGGTATCCATTATCTCAAAGGGTTTTATTGCAGCAAGGGTATAACAACCTATATCCCCGGTAACAATTTTTGCTCTTGCCCTTTTAAGGGCATAAAAAATACCAAGATGTGGGCATCCAGGACAAAAAACAGGTGGCCTGGGAATTGCCTTCTCTTTAACTTCAACTTTATTTTCTTCTTTTAAAACACCCGCTTTATAAAGTCCATTTCTCACAACCTCAGGAGAAAATTCCCCAATTTCCGGGAAAAATTCCTTTCCATAAACTTCTATCCCATGTGCCTTTATCTGCTCTTCAAGAAATGGGTCAAGTTCTTCAACAACAATTACTTTATCAAATCTTTTCACAAAATTTTTTATCTTCTCAATGGGAAGTGGATAGGGCATACCAAGTTTTAAGATTGGGGCATCAGGCAATACCTCCTTTAAGTGCACATAGGAGATCCCACTTGTAATAAATCCAATATTTCCCTTCCCTTCCTCAATTCTATTTAACTCACATTTTTCCACGTACTCCTTTAATCTTTTTTCCCTTTCCTCAACCACAAATCTTCTCTTTCTCGCATTCATGGGAAGTGCCACATATTTTGTAAAATCCCTTTCAAATCCCTTTACTTTTACTTCCTTTCTATCACCCAATTCCACAATTCCCTTACCATGAGAGGTTCTCGTGGTTAACCTTATTAAAACAGGAGTATCAAATTTCTCAGAAATTTCAAAGCCATATCCCACAAAATCTTTGGCTTCCTGAGAATCAGATGGTTCAAGAAGGGGAATTTTAGCAAATTTAGCATAATTTCTATTGTCCTGTTCATTCTGGGATGAATGCATTCCGGGATCATCAGCAGAAACAATTATAAAACCACCTTTAACCCCTATATAAGAAAGCGTCATAAGGGGATCGGCAGCCACATTTACACCTACATGTTTCATTGCACAAAGCGCCCTTCCACCAGCAAAAGAGGCACCTATTGCTACTTCAGTAGCGACCTTTTCATTGGGAGACCACTGACACTTTATCTCCTTATATTGAGAGATATTTTCGAGGATTTCAGTGCTGGGAGTACCGGGATATGCTGCAGCAAACACACAGCCATATTCATAAGCGCCCCTTGCAATTGCCTCATTGCCTGAAAGTAATACTTTCAAAAATCACCTCCTTATCTCAAATTTTGACTTTAATTAAAAGTTTACCATAAAAACTTTTTTACAACTTAAAAAAATGTACTTAAACTTTAAATTGCAAGAATAACTAATTTTCTATATTATTTCTAAGTTAAAGAAATATTTTAAGGAGTAAACAAATATGAAAAGAGATGAACTGGTAAATTTTTTAAACGGTATTTTTTCCACCCATCTTGGAATCGAAGGAGGAGCAAATGGACTTCAGGTAGAAGGTAAAGAAGAAGTAAAAAAAGTTGGATTTGCCGTTGACTATTCTTTAGATCTTGTGAGTTTTGCAATAAGAGATAATGTGGATTTTCTATTTGTTCACCACGGAATATTTAAAAAGGAAATAAACTCCATAAAAGGATACTTTTACCACCTCATAAAGGATTTAATAAAAAATGATATAAATCTATATGGAATGCACCTTCCCCTTGATTTAAATGAAAAACACTCCCATGGCATAAAAATAGGTGAGATGCTTGGACTTGAAAATATGGAATTCTATGGAAATATAGGTGGATTTAAATACATTGTATATGGAGAATTTAAAATGGAAAAGGACATTGAAGAAATAAAGGATTACATATTAAAAAACGTGTCTGACACATTAAAAACACATGAATTTGGAAAGAAAAAAATAAGAAAAGTAGCCATAATAACAGGTAGCGGAATTTCATACGTTGATGACGTTTTAAGTAGGGAAGTGGATTTATTCATAACAGGTGAGACATCTCACAGTTACTACCATTTTCTAAAGTACAGCAAATTGAATGTATTCTACCTTGGACACTATAATTCGGAAAAGTGGGGGATTTTGTCGGTAAAAAATTTAGTGGAAAAAAGATTTAAGATAAAAACCATATTTTATGATATTCCAACTTATTTATAAATGGTGTCAGGCAATAATTAAATTTCAACAAAAATCACCTCACCAACTCTACCGGAAATATCATTTTTCGTGAGATTTAAGTAGTTTTCTGTAAGTAATTTCAATTTTTTATCCTCTTTCCCAACCACAATTGCCCAAAAATTTTTCCCCTTACACAATCTCAAAAATTTTTCCCTCTTCAAATTATCAAGTTTATGCAAAATTTTACTTCTCAATTTTATCTCCTCTGGACTTACCTTTTCCTTCATCAAGGCTGCCCCTGTTCCCTCCCTATCAGAATAGGAAAAAATATGCATATACGAAAGAGGCAATCTCTTCAAAAAATAAAAACCTTCTAAAAATTCAGCCCTACCTTCTCCCGGAAATCCACATATTACATCTGTTCCAATTGAAATATATTTGGAATAACTCTTTATTCTATCAACCATCTCAAAAAACTCCTGCTTTGTATAAGGTCTTCCCATCAATTTTAAAATCTTATCAGAACCACTTTGAATGGGAATATGAAAGTGTGGTTGCAACATTCCATCTTCCAAAAATCTTAAAATCCTGAAATCAAACTCCATGGGTTCCAATGAACTTAATCTAATTTTTATTCTTATACCACTTTTATTTATATTCATTAGCAACTCAAAAAGGGAACTCCCAAAATCTTTTCCATAACTTCCAAGATTTATACCGGTTAAAACAACCTCTTTATGTCCTTCTAAAAAAAGTTTTTCTATCTTTTCAATTATATTTTCAATAGAAGCACTTTTAACTCTTCCCCTAACTTTGGGGATGATACAATAAGAACATCTAAAATTGCATCCATCTTCAATTTTCAAAAAAGGTCTTACATTAAATAAACTTGAATCCGAAGGCAAAAGATTCACTTTACTTCCCACAAGAACTTCTACCAATTTATTTTTTTCCCCGTTATTAAAAATTATATCAACTCCCTTTTTTTCAAAAACTTCCCTATCTCTTTCAACATAACATCCACTTACTGCTATTTTAATTTTTGGGAAATTCCTTTTAACATGGGAAATAAGTTTTCTACAATCCTTATCAGCCCTGTGGGTGACAGTACAGGTATTAATTATCAAATATTCACATTCAGAAATACTTTTAGATAACTCCCAACCATTTTTAATAAGTTCCCTTGCAATTTCTCCACTTTCCGCCTGGTTTGCCCTACACCCAAAAGTTTTTATAAAAAATTTCATTCAAGTTCCTCTTTAACCACCTTTGAACTATTTAAAACACCTTCAGCCATCTCTTTTCTATAATTTTTAAGTTTTTCCTTCAATGATTCGTTATATATTGAAAGTATTTCAATGGCAAAGATGGCTCCATTTTTAGCACCCATTTTTCCTATAGCCATACAGCCAACTGGTACTCCCGGCGGCATCATCACAGATGACAGCAAGGCATCAATCCCATTTAAAGGAGAAGAATCCACTGGAATTGCTATAACTGGCAAAAGAGTGTGGGCCGCTATTATCCCTCCCAGGTGTGCAGCTGCACCTGCTATTGAAATTATGACCTTACAACCCTTCTCTTCAGCATCCCTCACTAACTCAATGGTTCTTTTGGGTGTTCTGTGTGCAGAAGAAACCTCAATTTTGTAATCGACGCCAAACTCTTTCAAAATTTTTACAACCTCACGTCCATAATCAATATCTGATTTGCTCCCCATGATTATGAGAATATCCATAAAAAGACCTCCTTAAAATTTTAAACATTAAATTATATTTAAAAATCTGATTCTTCAAAGTTAAAAATATTTTTTAAAGGACATTGTAGGAAATTTAAAAAAGACAATGTCAAGTTAATTGTGCGGGGCTTTTTAATATCTCCTTTCAGGAGAGAAAAAAAGGTAAGTAGCAAAAAACCTTAGGCTTCCTGTGAGTTAAAAAAATTTTCTGTTTAGTAAATAAGATTTATTAAGATAATCTAAAAAAGGGGTTATTCAATTTTGTTTCAATTCTGCCTGACACTTTTTCATAAGTTTCAGATACAACTAAAAGATACCAATAAAGAATAATAGAAGGAAAGGAAGGTTTACTTAGGTTGTTGATTAATTTGGATTTTGCAAATTTTTTCCTTGCATGTCTTCTTAAATGGCATCCTCAAAACCACATATGACATATAAAATACCCCTTAATTAAATCTAAAAGATATGGATAAATCAGATGTTTGCTATAAAAAATTTGATCATAGTGTTGATAAATGAAAATTTTTTCTATTATGATTTACCAGACACAAAATTCTGGGTATGTCTCATTTTGTACTGCCTGACACCCTTTGTTGAGGCATCTTCTAAATATTAAAATTTAGATTCAGATCTAAAAATTCAGATCTAAAAATTCTGCCTGGAATTCTGCCTGGCACCTTATTTCCTTATGTTTGGAAGGATTTTTAATTACTGGAAGTTTTAATTTTTAAAAACAAAAAATTACAGGGTGATTTATTCAATCACCCCACAAAACCAATCTAAAAATT
>JAMOQF010000031.1 GCA_027064125.1 Acidobacteriota bacterium | reverse complement strand
AAATTTTTCTTTTAAAAAAAGACATCCCCAAAAGATAATAAAAAGTGTCTGAGTATTATTGAAAAAGGAAACAACCGTTGGGTCTGTGAGTTTAACAGCCCAAAAAAGGGTGAATATACTTAAAAATTCTATAATTCCAATTGTAAGAAAAATTTTTAAATTGTTTTTGCTTTCTTTTAGAAATGTCTTTATATTTCCAGTGAGTAAAAAATATAGAGAAAATAAAATTGAAGAAAAAAGATAGTAATAGGCACAAAATAGAAATGTAGATGTTGTAAAAAGTGCTTTTTTACTAAAAATAAATAGATATGATCCACTTAATGAAGAAAGAATTGCTAAAATTACGCCTTTTGAAAAGTTTTTCTTCATGTAATGGATTTTATTTCTCCAATAATTTTATTTTTATAACAGAGCTGATAAAATAATTTAAGACCCTCCAATTCCATTTTGCCCAGTTCAAAAGTAAGAGAATCAGTTAAATACCTTTTTATCCTTTCCCTTTTTAAATTTAACTTTTCCGAATAGATTTCCACAATCTTTTCCATGTTCTCCATGCCATTTTTATAACTTTCACTTAATATCTCTTCAATTTCTTTAAAATTGTCTTCCTCTTTTGAAATATTATTCCTTACACCCCAAAAGGCAAATACAAAGGGAAGATTTTGCCAGTTATACCATTCTCTTCCGAGGTCATAAATTTTATAACCGTTAAAATCTTGAGTGAGAGCGTCATCACCAATTATTAGAATTGAATCAAAGGTTTTTAATGCATTTTTTAGATTGTCAAATACCTCAAAATGTGGATTTATTCCATATTTTTCAAAACAGAGAATTTTTAAAAGCGCAACGGAGGTCCTTGATTGATTTGTAAGTCCTATTTTCTTTATTTCACTTAATTTTTTTGATTTTGATATTAAAATCACACTTTCAACGTTTTTCTGGGATATTATTCCATATTTTTTTATAAATTTCACAGAACTGAGGTTTTGAAATTCAATTGAAGGGATAAGTGCCAGATCAATTTTCCCCCTTTCCATTTTTTCTGCGCAATTACAGGGAAAATCCACTATGGTTTCGAATTTATCTTTCAATTTTCCATATAGAAAATCATACTGAAGAATTGAGGCATTCAGGTAAGGACTCAAACAAATTTTAATTTTTTTCATTTTTTTGCGAAATATTTTCCAATTTAAACGTTATTATAACTTAGGAATCTTTTTTGGAGTAAAAAAATGAAAAAATACCTTGAAAATTTGCTTTTTATTTGTCTTTTTACGGGAATTAAGAGTAAAAAAATTTTCAGCACCCTATTTAATAGGAAGGAAAAACTTTTAAAATTAAGGGATTTAAAAGATACAAAAAATTTTTTGGAATCCTGTACGAGAAAAAAAATAGATGAGAAGAAGGTAAATTTTTACAGGATAAAAGTTGAGAAGATAATGGGAGAAATATCTCTTGGAAAATATGGAGTTATAACTTTTCTGGATGAAAATTATCCCCACTCATTGCTTGATGTTTATATTCCTCCAATACTTTTGTTTTATAAAGGAAATTCTTCTCTTTTAAAAAGGGAAAAAGTGGCAGTTGTTGGAACCAGAAGAGCAAGTAAATATGGGAAAAAAGTTGCTGAGGATCTTTCAGAGTTTTTATCCACAAATGGGATTTGTGTTGTAAGTGGACTTGCAAGGGGGATAGATAAATATGCCCATATAGGTGCCCTTAATGGAGAAGGAAGTACAATTGCTGTACTTGGAAATGGGATTAAAAATTTCTATCCTCCTGAAAATAAAAATCTTCAATTGAGAATTTTTGAAAAAGGACTTGTCTTGAGTGAATTTCCACCCGGTGAAAAACCCTACTTTTACAATTTCCCCATCAGAAATAGAATTTTAAGTGGACTTTCCACTGTTGTGGTTGTTGTGGAAGCAGATTTAAGAAGTGGTGCCATAATAACGGCAAATTATGCACTTGAGCAGGGGAAGGATGTCCTTGCCGTTCCCGGTTCAATTTTTTCAAGACCCTCAAAGGGTACTAATAAAATGATACTTGATGGGGCATATCCTTTAATTTCCATTGAGGATATTTTAAATTTTGTTAAAATAGATAACTTTAAAGTGAAAGGAAGATATGAGGAAGATAATGTGGAACTTACTGAAGAGGAAAAGGGAATTTTAAAGTTGTTTTACGATATGGAAGGGATTACCCTTGACTATCTTGTTGAAAATAGTTCCCTTTCAATCCCTTCTATTTCTGAAATTCTTTTTTCTCTTGAGTTAAAGGGAGTTGTTGAAAGTATAGGAAATTTTTATAGATTGAAGGAGTATAATAAAAAATATGAGTAAAAAATTGATAATTGTTGAATCCCCCGCTAAAGCAAGAACCATATCCAGATATCTGGGAAATGAGTTTGAGGTTAAGGCCTCTGTTGGACATATAAAAGATTTACCAAAGAATAGACTGGGTGTTGACATTGATAAAAATTTTGCCCCTGAGTTTAAAATAATTCCTGGTAAGGAAAAAGTAATAAGGGAATTGAAAAAAGCTGCTAAGAAAGCCTCTGAGATTTATCTTGCCGCTGACCCCGATAGAGAAGGAGAGGCCATCTGTTTTCATGTAGCAAGTGAAATAGGGAATGGGAATAAAAATATTTATAGGGTAATGTTTAACGAGATAACCAGGAAAACCATAGTTGAAGCCGTTAAAAAGCCCGGCGAAATAAATGAAAATCTGGTACATGCCCAGTTTGCAAGAAGAATTTTAGATAGAATTGTGGGATATAAAATAAGTCCACTACTCTGGGAAAAGGTGAGAAGGGGGCTTTCTGCTGGTAGAGTTCAAACAGTTGCCTTAAGGTTAATTGTTGATAGGGAAAGGGAAATAAAAAATTTCAAACCGGAAGAGTACTGGACTTTTACTGCTACTTTGAGTGGAAAAAGTGGTGAAACCTTTGCTGCAAAGGCCCATAAATTTGAGGATGGAAAAAAATTTAAGGTGGAAAATGAAAAAGTAGCAAGGGAAATAGAAAGTAGGATTAAAAATTCACCCTTTGAAGTTATTTCAAAAAATTCTAAAAAAAGAAGGGAAAAACCTCTTCCACCATTTATAACAAGTAAATTGCAGCAGGAAGCCTATAATAGGTTTAAATTTACTGCTAAAAAAACCATGATGATTGCCCAGAGACTTTATGAAGGGTTGGATTTAGGAGAATTTGGAAGGGTTGGGCTTATAACTTATATGAGAACCGATTCAACCAGGGTTTCAGAGGAGGCAATTAATTCAGTTAGAGAATTGATAAAAAAGGAAATGGGAGAGAATTACCTCCCTCAAAAGCCAAATGTTTTTAAAAAGTCAAAATCTGCACAGGATGCCCATGAGGCCATAAGACCCACAAATGTTGAATTGAAACCGGAAAATTTGAGGAAATATTTAAGTGAAGATGAATATAAGTTGTATAACCTTATATGGAAGAGATTTGTTGCCTCTCAGATGAAATCTGCTGAGTTTGAAATTACAGAGTATGAAATAAAATCCGATGGTGTCATATTTCTTGCAAGGGGAAGCGTGCTTTTATTTGATGGATATCTAAAGGTATACAGAAATCAAATAAAGAGTGATGAAGATTCCAGGTTACTTCCTCTACTTGAAGTTGGAGAAATCTTAAATCTCAATAAACTTGATGTTGAACAAAAATTTACCCAGCCTCCTTCAAGATATACGGAGGCATCGCTCATAAGGACTCTTGAGGAGAAGGGAATAGGTAGACCAAGTACATATGCTACTATTGTATCAACCATTCAAAATAGA
>JAMOQF010000030.1 GCA_027064125.1 Acidobacteriota bacterium | reverse complement strand
TAGAATTATTATTTTACACTCCTTTATAAAAATTACAATTCAATAAAACCTTCTTTAGAGAAAGAATTTAAGATAAAGGTGATTTATTTTACAAAAAATACTGGAAAAATCGTGCCTGACACCAATAATTGAATTCTGGAAAATTGTGCCTGGCACCAATTATTGAATTATTGAATTATTGTATTGAACTTTTATTGGCAGGTAATTTTTATCCCGACTTTGACACCCTATTTTTAAAAACAGTTGTATTATCAAGGCATTAAAAGACTCCACCACTATTTACTCCACTACACTTTTCCGGAAATTTTTACTAAACTCCCTCTCAAGAAGAGATTTTTTTGATGTGATTATTTTTTTACTGCCTTAGTTGAGTTCTGCATAAAAAAATCCAGAAGCAATTTCTCCTTTCTCCGGAGAACTAAAAAATAAAGGTATTGCTAAATTCTATAATAACCCTACATCCTTCCATGAATATATTTCAAAATTTTTAAAATTAAAAGATTCTTTTCCTGCATAAATAACTTTTTTATTTACAGAAGCAAATCCTTTTTCAGGAAATTTTTTCAAATTCTTAAAAAATTTTTCTGAAATTGTTTGAGACAGTTTAACTTCAATTAGGTCCACATTGATTCCGCTATCAACAATTATATCTATCTCTCTTCCATTGTGCTCCCTGTAGAAATATAAATTGTCATCTTTACCATTGTTAAATCTATTTTTCAATAATTCTCCAACAACAAATGTTTCAAATATTTCACCTTTTAAAGGATGAACTTCAAGTTGTTCTATATTTCTAATGCCAAGTAGATAACAAACCAACCCTGTATCAAGAAAATATATTTTAGGTGTTTTAACAAGGCGTTTATTAAGGTTTTTATAAAAAGGTCTTTGAATTTTTATAACATAACTTGCTTCAAGTACACTTAACCAGGATTTAATTGTATTATGGGAAACATCACATTCATCTGCAAGGCTGGTTAAATTCAATAATTGAGATGTTCTTCCAGCAAGGAGTTTTATAAAAATTTGAAATTTAGTTAAATCTTTTACATTTACTATTTTTCTCACATCTCTTTCAATATAAGTTGAAATATAAAATGAAGCCATATCAGATGGGTTAATATTTTTATCAAAAATTCTCGGGAAAAAACCGGTGAATAACACTTTATTCAAAGAAACATTTTCCAGATTTTTATAAGCCTCATTTAACGAAAAAGGCAAAAGTTTTACAATAGCTGTTCTGCCAGCAAGAGATTGTGTTATACTTTCCATTACTTCAAACTGCTGACTTCCTGTTAAAATAAACATTCCTTCTTTATTTTTAGAATCCACAATTGTCTGGATATATGAAAAAAGGTGAGGCACATATTGAATTTCGTCTATAATTGCACCATCTTCAAATCTTGCAAGAAAACCTTTCGGATCTTCTATGGCAAATTGCCTTTCATCAATATTTTCTAAATTTGTGTATTTTTTATTTTTAAAAAGCATCTTGCACAATGTTGTTTTCCCGGATTGTCTTGGACCGGTAATGGTAACTACCGGGAATTTATTTGCATATTCTAAAACTTTTTCACTAATTTTTCTTTCAATCATATCAATAAATTACATCAAATTATAAAAATTGTCAATTAAACTTACAATTTTACAATATATTTCTCCCTATTCTTGAATCATTTTTTTGCCTTCCACTGAAAAAGGAGACTTACAATTAATTTTTACAATTTCAGCAAAACAATTCATCTATATTAATTTAAAATTTCTTCCCATGGTCCACCGCCTTTGCACCTTCTCATTTTCCTATCCACAAAATTACACACAACTGTGTAAAAAATACCTTGATTTTTTTACACCACAATGCCATTTTTCTCATATGATAGATATAGTCAAAAGGGAACTGTCTCCCGAAATATTAAAATGGCTTGATGATAAAAGGATTATCATCATAAAAGGGGCAAGAAGAACAGGTAAAACAACGCTTCTGAATCAAATTAAAGATTATCTTAAAAAACAACACAAAAAGGTTATTATGTTTTCAGCAGATCAGGAGTTTGACAATCCTATTTTTCAAAATTCAAAATCTGCAATTATTTTTACAATGGATTATCTTGATAAAAAGGAAAATGTCTATTTCATTCCAGTTATATTGGCTAATTTCATCGATTTTTATAGGATATGAAACTTTAGCAAAATTATCACTGGAAGATTTTTGTAAAACCTTTATTATCTCTCAACTGAGTTTGTGTCCTTAAGTGAATAAACTGAATCCCTTTTCATTAATTCCTGACTTTTTCCCACTTTACTTGAAAAAAGTCTTGACTTTTTCCCAATAATATAGAAAATAGTCAACGTGCTTAAACGAAACATAGAAAAATTTTCATTAAGGGTTTTAAGGGAATTTAATAAAATCTTATTTATTAGTGGTCCAAGGCAGAGTGGCAAAACCACTTTTGCCCAGATGTTATTGCAAAATTATTTTCAGGGAACATATTTAAATTGGGATATTATTAATCATCAGAAAATCATCGCTAAAAATCCATATTTTTTCGAAGAGGAAAACAGAGATTTAAAAAAAGATTTTCTCGTGATATTTGATGAAATTCACAAATACAACAACTGGAAAAATTACTTAAAGGGCTGTTATGACGGATACAAAAATGAATTTAAGTTTATTGTTACCGGTAGTGGAAGACTTGACATATTTAAAAAAGGTGGTGATAGTTTATTTGGAAGATATTTTGCAGTAAATCTCTTTCCTTTTAGCCTTGGAGAAATTGTAAACATTAGATTTACCTCGTGGAATGATTTTTACAATACTTTAAAGGAGGGATTTGAAAATAAAAGTTGTTATGAGACATTTGATCAATTGTTTAATTTATCAGGATTTCCTGAACCTTTTTTAAAATCGAGCAAGACTTTCTACAATATCTGGCACAATGAAAGGAAAAAGACAATAATAAGAGAAGATATAAGAAATGTGTATTTTATAAAAGATATTTCAAACATGGAAATTTTATCCGCACTTTTACCTGATAGAATAGGCTCACCCCTGTCAATGAATTCACTAAGAGAAGATATAAAGGCATCTTTTGATTCAATAAAAAAATGGCTGCTAATTTTAGAACAATTTTATTACTTTTTCAAAATAAAACCATATTCAAAAAATTTAGCAAGAACCATAAAGAAAGAAAATAAAATCTATCTTTACGATTGGGTAGAAATAGAAGATGATTCAGTAAAATTTGAAAATCTAATTGCTTTTCATCTATTTAAAGCGGTTAATTTGTGGACACAGATGGGAGAGGGAAATTTTGATCTATTTTTTGTGAGGGATAAGGAAAAAAGGGAAGTGGATTTTTTAATTACAAAAGACAATAAACCCCTTTTTATGGTGGAAGCAAAATTTAATGATGAAACTATTTCAAAAAATTTATTGTTATTTCAAAGTAAGTTATCTATTCCCTTTGCAATTCAGGTTGTAAACAAAAGAAATGTATTAAAAAGAATGAAAAAAAATAATTTAATTCAGTATGTAATCTCAGCAGATAATTTTTTATCAAATTTACCATAGGGTTATTTAAAAATTTTCGGGAATATCAACATAGTTGTGGAAAGTTTTTTTTAATCTTTTTCAGGATATAAAAGCTGGAAAACCTTAAACTTATCTTTTAAAAGGAGATTTCTGGTAACCTCAACTTAATTGTGTCATGCATGATTGATATTTCCTTTTAGGGCAAATCGTGCCTGACACCATTTGTTTAAAAAAATTTCTTAAAATCAATCTCATCACTTCTAATATCAACGTAAATGGGATAAAATTCAAGGGCTCCAATATCAGG
>JAMOQF010000029.1 GCA_027064125.1 Acidobacteriota bacterium | reverse complement strand
AAATCCCCTTACTACGACATCACAAATATTCCCCACAGTGGCTTTTTCCCAAAAAACCTGCTTCAAAAGTTATTTTACCCTCTTTACTTTATGAAAAAGCAAAAGTTAGTAAATGAAACACCTTTCAGAGATCTGAGATTGGGAATTTGCTATATCCTCTTTATAATTTCCGTTATAAAAATCACAATCCGGGGAGAATGGAAAATCAGAAAGGAAGAAATCTTTTTTCTAACTTTTTTTCCACTTTCTTATATAATCTGGCAACAAATGTTTTCAGTTTATAGGTATACAATTCCACTTGAGTTGTTATCCTCTGTCTTCATCCTCATCGCAATAGGTAAAATAATAAGAGACAATAGTAAAGTATTTTTTTCAAGTGTATTTCTCTTTACCCTTCTGATTTTTACAATTTATCCCATGAATTCGCCAAGATGCAAATGGGATAAAAAATACCTGAGTGTCAATTTACCAGAAATAATAAAAAGCAAAAAAAGGGGAATAATCCTTACAACCTGGGAACCCACATCCTATGTAATCCCATTCTTTCCTGAAAATTACAGATTTATATGCACAAAGAACAATTTTTTATCCCCAAAATCAAAATCTCTTCTGGAAAAAAAGGTAAAAGAAATATTAAAAAACACAAAAGCAAAAGAGATATATTTAATCACGCGGGAATCTGATCTAAACAAAAGATATGATTCGTTAAGACTATTTTTCGAAAGTTTTCTAAATCCATATAATTTAACTTTAAGCAATGAAGAGCCACTTAAAATAAAAACCACCTTTGAAACACTTTTCCTTTACAGAGTATTAAAAAAAACAAACTCATTCAGGGGTAAACCAATGTAATTGGCAATCACAGGACACTTTGCCTGAAATAGAAAATATATATTTTTATTTTCACTCTCTAAGGTTTCAAAATTCCCCTGACCCTTTGAAATTATCAAATCACTTTCCTTATACGCCTTTAAAAATATATCTGAGGAAAGATGGGGAACAACCCCCGGTATTCCATTTCCTGTATCTATAACATTTACCAGATTTGTAATACCTACATAATTGGCATCTTCCATGGTAATATCATTTATAATAGGTTCTCCCCTAACAACATAAGTTATTTTTTCAAATGGAAGTTGTTCAATGAAAAGTTTGTCAAAAACAATTTCACCCGCGTTATCTCCAATATACATTATCTTATTAGACTTTTTAAGATCCTTCAAAAACTTTAAAAAAGTATCTCCATCCGGGTTAAAATGAAGAACACGCTCCAAATTTGAAATTACATCTTTCTTCCTTACCCCATCTTTTGCCCCAAAATCAATTACATTCCCTGCAATGGCAAATTTTAACCCCATTAAAATAGGATTATCACTTTCTAAAATCCTTTTCCTCAACTCACCTTCCAAATTAAGTAAATCTTCATTTAATCTTCTTTTAATATTTTCATAAGGATCTTTTACACCTGTAATTTCTCTCATCTTCTCATACATTTTCCAGGAAACCTCTGGAGGCGTCTTTTTTAAATTTTCATCTTTTAAGACAATATTTGATACACTTTTCATGATATCCATACAAAAAAGATCCTGGAAATCACACTCATTACAAACCCTCAAAATCTGCTTAAAAAAACATGGAATACATTCCATTCTAACTTTCATTTTTTACTCCCTTTTTAAACAAACAGTGGAATATAAAAGTTAGATAGGTTATTAAAATTCACCCATCAAATTTATAAAAGAAAATATATCACAAACATCACACACATTTCAACGAAGGGAAAAAGTAGTGATGAAAAATTTAAAAAAGGTATGAAAAACGTGGCTGGCACTAATTCTTTTTACATTTTATCTGATATCTTAAAAAATTCCAAAAAATTCTCAAGAAAAAATTTCTTTCCCCTTTAATCTTTTAAGTAAAAAGTCGTAGTAATCTTTTTTATACTTAAAATATCTCCCTTTCTTTTTTAAAACTTCATTTCTCTTTTTTTCTATCTCCTCTCTCTCCTCCTCTATATTTCTGATGCCCTTTAAATGAGAAATAAACTCTGACAAGTATTTATCTGATTTATCCTTATCCCCAACTTTGTAATAAATATATGAAAGAAGTGGGGTGTATTTCTCTAAATATCTGTCTTTATCCACCACCTCTTTTATCTCACTCTCAATCACATACCCAGCCATTTTATACTTTTTAAGCAAAATCATAACATCCACAAGGTCTTTTTTTACCTCTTCTCTGCCAACTACTTTAAAATATTTATTTTCCTCATCCATCCCTGAATTTATGAGCATCAAGTCGTAAAAAATATACTCGCAACTCTTTCTATTGCTAAATCTTTTCCCATAATAATCCCCAGAAAATTTCTC
This sequence comes from Acidobacteriota bacterium, assembly GCA_027064125.1. GTDB lineage: Bacteria > Acidobacteriota > JAAYUB01 > JAAYUB01 > JAMOQF01 > JAMOQF01. The sequence goes on along the minus strand of JAMOQF010000029.1, from coordinate 1,472 downwards.
TTTCTTATATGTAAAATATTTCATAAAACCCTTAACATTATAAGCAATCTGTTGATATCCCCCCAACCAATCAAAGGAAAACAAAAAAATAAAAACAAAAAAACTTATAAAAAGACCTGATAGATGCTTTAAAATCCTTTTCCCCTTCACCTCTTCCCTCCCTTTTTCACCTTGAATTCCTTAAAATCCCGTATGCTTTCTCTAACTACTTTGTATAAATAATCATAAAAAGGCTCTTTAAATCTACACTCCCTGCTCAAATTAACCTTTACATCTTTCCCCCTTTCTGCCACATCCCCCCTCCAGAGTTTTTCTACCTCTTCTTCTGAAATTATTCTCAAATCTCCAGCAAGATCCCTATACCCACTGTAGTTAATCCGTTTAAGAATATAAAGTCTATAAAAAAGATATTTATAATAAATATTAAAAAAAAGATAATTAAAACTTCTGAACTGCTCAACATCACCCCAGACTTCCTTCACTTTTCCCCTATTTGATTCACTTCCATATAACCAACTTCCTCTCCTTTCTACCTCCCCCCAGGTCTCTTTCTCAGCCCTCTCAAGTTCATCAAGTGCTAAAAAATAAAGCCCCTCCTTCAAATATGAACTTAAAACAAGTGGAAAAGTATCCCAGGAAAACTGCATACCTCCAAAATAACCATAAGGAGATAATTCCAATTTTATTACTTCATATTCCTTTACACAATCTGGCTCATTGAAATACTCTTTCACCAACTCATCAAATTTCAACCCAAAAAAAAGAAGATGCGTTATCCCATCCCTGAAAAAACCATACTTAGGTGGAGATTCATAGTATCTTATACTTTCATATTTATGATAAAGCCCAATAGAAAAATAGAAAAAAATACCTAAAAAAACGTAAAATGATAAAAATCTTACTACTCTATCCATATCTCTATTTAAACCATCCCAAATAAGTAGAAAAATAATTCATTATTTTTGCACAAAGCCCTGCTTCGTATTCACTACCTGCCCCCATTTTTCTCCTGATGCAACATCTTATAAGAAGGTCTGCCGACAGAACATTTTCTTCTCCATTTGGTTTATCCCATCCACATTTACAGTTGTATTTCTTCGCAAATCTTCTAAAGCAATCAGTAAGCCATTCACCGGCAAAACTTGACTTCTTACTTTTACATTTATAAAGTTCTTCTTGACACTCTTTAGTCACTTGAGCCCTCTTTTTAGCCCATTTTATACATCTATAAATATCCCCGATAAGAGGCAATTTTCCCCAAGGAAAATTACCCTCATTATCAATCCCCATCACCGGATTACCCCCCACATACACATACAAATTAAAATCCCATTTATCCCTTACCTCATCCTCCCTCAAATACCTTCCAATCTCTGGACTGTAATATCTATGAAAATTATAATAAAATCCTGTCTCTGAGTCATAATACTGCCCTGGGAATCTCAGGTTGTTCTCAACTGTGTTTATGGTTA
>JAMOQF010000028.1 GCA_027064125.1 Acidobacteriota bacterium | reverse complement strand
AAGTGTTTGATGTTAGATGAAAAAGGGGATGTTGTATTAAATGGCGAATATTCCTTTAACCTTTTAGTTGAGGATGTTCCCTATTATGGATATGTAATAAAAACATTTCCATTTTCAATGGAAGTTCCAGAGGGTCTTAAGAGTGGTGGCTATGAATTTGTTATAAATTTAAATGGGAAAAGGATAAAATGTTATAGGGTGTGGATGTTAAGTGATGTACCGGAACTTGAGGTGTTGAGAGAGGAATTTTATGATCTGAGGCAGAAAGAAGTAAGAGAAAGAGATGTTATTAAAAAAATAGATGGAAAGAAACTTGAAAAATTTAGATCGATTATTGATGAAATGTATAGAAAATCCTATATGTTAAGGGAGAGTAAAATAGGTGGTAAGGGAAATAAAAAAGTGTTTCACGATAAAGTGGCAAAAGAGTTAAAAGATCTTGGGTATTTTTGATGTTTTTTCAAAGTTTTGAAATTATTTTTACGCTTACCTTAAGAAACCTTAAAATAAGATATGAAAAATCCCTTCTGGGGTTTTTGTGGACTGTGATAAATCCCCTTGCCACTTTTGTCATTTACTATTTTGTTTTTGCCAGGATTGTAAAGATAAGAATGGAAGATTATTGGGTATTTTTACTGTCAGGCCTTTTAATATGGCAATTCATTTCCTCATCAATAAATTCTTCAACTGGATGTATCCAATCCAATAAGAGTATAATAAAAAAAATGGTTATAAATCATGAATTTTTCGTTATTTCTTTAGTTTTATCAAGACTTTTTGAATTTTTTCTTGAAAGCATTGTGGCCATTACCCTTTTTTCAATTTTTGGCAGAAGTTATTCCTTAGTAAATTTTATTTCAATTGTGCTGGTACTTTTATTTTCTTTTCTTTTTGTTCTTTCTATATCCTTATTTGTATCTGCATTGAGTGTATATGTGCCTGATTTTAGTTATGGTACTCAAATTGGATTAAAACTTCTTTTTTTCATGTGTCCAATTTTTTATGGGAAACACAGTGTTCCTGCAAAATATATGAAGGTCTATAATCTAAATCCTTTAAATCCTTTTATTGAAAATTATAGGGATATTTTATATAAGGGAAAGGTTATTTCTCTGAATGATTTTACTATAATGTTTTTTATTTCCATTGTTTCACTTTTAATTTCATATCTTATTTTTAAAAAACTTAAGGTGTATTTTGCGGAAATTATTTGATATGGATGAAATAATTAAGGTAGAGAATGTCTATAAACAATTTTATTTTTATAAATATGGCAGGTTATCCTTAAAAAATTTTTTAATAGAATCTTTTAGTAGATTTGGGAAGAAACCGAGTTTTTTTAAAAGGCACTATGCCCTTGAAAATATTAACTTCTCAGTAAGGAAGGGGGAGGTTCTTGGAATAATAGGAAGAAATGGTTCCGGAAAAAGTACCCTTGCAAAACTGATAATGGGTATTTATATCCCCACAAGTGGAAAAATTAAAGTGAGGGGATCGATTTTCTTCCTTGCGGATATTGCCGCAGGCTTTCAAAATGAACTCACCGGGCTTGAAAATATTTTTCTTTTATGTTCTTTGTATGGTTATAGGAAGAAGGAGATAAGGGACATGATCCCTGAGATCCTTTCATTTTCAAATTTAGAAGAATTTATAAATATACCTGTCAAGTACTATTCTTCAGGGATGGTCGCAAGATTAGGATTTTCAATTTCCATTTCCGTTAATCCAGAAATATTATTGATAGATGAAGTTTTTGCTGTTGGAGATGAGGACTTTAAACTAAAATGTGTAAATAAGATAAAAGAGTTAAAGAAAAGGGGTACCACAATTATATTCATATCTCACAACATGAATTTTATAGAGGCACTTTGCGATAGGGTGATATGGCTTGAGGCTGGCAAAATAAAAGATATTGGAGATACAAATAGGATAGTTTCTGAATATTTAAAAATTGTCAGGGAAAAAAGAAGAAAAATGGTTTCCCTTTTAAAAGATATTGACTTTTCCGAAATCCGCGATTGATTTTTTGGAAAGGGTAATTTTAAGGAAGAAATGAGAGAAAATGGAAATTAAAAAAATTCTCTGATTAGCAGATAAGATTTATTCAAAGTAAACTAAGGAAAAAGTGGCTTTTCAATTTTGCCTGATGCCAACTCCCATTCATCACTTTTTCTTACCTGTTTAATTTTAAATTCAGGTCTGTCCCCATTTCCGCCCAAAAAGCCCACAGAATGTTTATAGAAGAAAAAGAAAATTTTCCTTTAATCATTTGATTACTGCTAAAAGATTTTATTTTTGCCTGAATTTAATTTTTGATTACAGGCCAGACAGCCCTATGCTAAAAAATATGACATTTGCTTTAAAGACAGTTTGCTTTATTTTAAATCTTTTTTGTTTTGCCATTGTTCTTATTTCCATGAGTGCTTTGTGGGTGTTCTTTCACCTTTTAGGTGAAGGGCAATTTTTTTTAAATTGCTTTATTTTAGCACGCATACGGGGCTTTTGTAGAGTAGTCACGGATTTTGGGATTTTTAAGTGACTTTTTAGTTTTTATGTGCTAAATTTATATAGAGGCCTTAAAAGGAGTTTGATGAAGATGGATAAAAAAGATATTACCATCGCAGGGAAAACCCATATTGGTATGCAGAGAAAGGATAATCAGGACAGTTATGGCTTCTTTGAACCGGGTGATGAAGAGAAATTTTTAAAAAAGGGACGCTTGTTTATTGTTGCGGACGGACTTGGTGGACATCGTGGTGGAAAGGTGGCAAGCAGTATGGCTGTGGATATTGTTGGGAGAGAATATTACGCCTGTGAATATGATGATATATACAAGTCCTTAATCTCTGCCATAGAAAAGGCAAATAGGGAAATATATGAGAAAGGTAAAAGCGATGAGGCACTTGAGAGGATGGGAACCACCTGTACCACAGTTGTAATCAGGCAGCCCTATTTGTATCTTGCACATGTTGGAGATAGCAGGGCATACATTATAAGAGATAATATTATAAAACAAATTTCCACAGACCATACCCTTGTTGAAGAAATGGTAAATAGTGGAATAATAAATAAAAAAGATGCTAAAAATCATCCGGATAGCCATATTTTAACCCGATCTCTTGGTATTCATAGCGAAGTTGAAATAGACATTCTGGATCCACCCATAAAACTTGAAAATGGAGATGTAATTTTAATTTGTTCAGATGGACTCACTGTATATTTAAGTGATGAGGAAATTAAAAAGATAGTTAGGAAACATTCTCCAGAAGAGGCATGTGAAAAACTTATTGATATAGCAAACAGTAGAGGTGGTCGGGATAATATAACCGTTGAAATAATAAAGATAAATGATGCTTTAAATGGGGCCATACTTGGAGATACAGCTCCGTTTGATAATAAAACTAAAAAATTGGAGCAAATTGAAGATTTAGATACGGTTTATGATAAAAAGGGAAAGAAAAAGACTGAAGAACTTGATGAAGAATTTAAAAATGGCGATTTAATATGGCCCATTCTTGTTTACTTGGTTATTGGATTTATTATGTGGTTATACTTCTTTAAGATCTAAAATTGATAGTATATAAATTGTGTGGGAGATATTGAAAATACTATTATTATATAAGTTAATAGGAACATGATAAGGGGTTTTAAATAGTAGGGTATTTTATTTAGCAGATTTCTCTCATTTATTTTTTTATGTATAAAGTGGATTAGGTAGGTTGTAATAACTAAAATTAATCCATATATAAATAGAGGTTTGTTTAATCCTTCCCATTTTCCCCACAGGATATTCCTCCAGAAATTTTTTACTGATAATAAATCTCTTGCAAAGAAAAATACTCCAATAGATATCCATAAAAATTGGGTTAAGAAGTAGGATATCATGTTCCATATAAAGGATTTAAAAAAGGAAAACTTTCTCACTCTTCTAAAAATTTTAGTTCTCCAGAAAAAGTATATTACCAGGGCAATTCCCTGTAAAATCCCCCATAAAACAAAATTATAATTTGCTCCGTGCCATAAACCTATCAAAAACATTGTGAAAATGAGATTTATGGATGTTTTCCATGTCTTTTTGCTAATACCACCAAGTGGAGTAAAAACATATTCCTTTATCCATCTTGTAAGTGTCATGTGCCATTTGTTCCAGAATTCTGAAATATTTGTGGCAAGGTAAGGAAAATTGAAGTTCTCAGATAACTTTATTCCAAGAAGTTTTGCTGAGCCTATTGCTATGTCCGTATATGCAGAAAAATCTGCATAGATCACTACTGTTAAAAAAAGAGTGGATAAAACCAATTTTGTGGGGGGTAAATCACATTTTAAAAAAAGTGTTGGATATGCTATTGCATAAAGTCTATCAGCAATAACCATTTTTTTAAAAAGTCCCCATAATATTCTAAATATTCCATCATTTATGTTTTTAAATGATAAATTGTGTCTTGCTTCAAGTTGAGGCATTAAATCACTTGCCTTTTCTATTGGACCAGCAACCAATTGGGGGAAAAAGGAGACGAAGGCAAGCATTGTTCTTATATCTTTACAGGGTTTTATCTTATTGCGATAAACATCAATCGTATATCCCAATGTTTGAAAAGTGTAAAATGAAATTCCAATGGGTAGTATCACGTGCAGGGAAAAATTTAATGGTTTCCTTCCCATTACTCCAAGCAATGAATTAAACACATCAATTGCAAAGTTTGTGTATTTAAAATAAAATAAAATTCCCAGATTTCCAAATATTGAGGCAAGTAAAAAGAGTTTTTTTCTTTTTTTATTTTTTCTGTGTTTATATATAAAAATTGCCATGAAGTAGTCAAGAAGTGTTGAGAATAAAATGAGAACTCCATAGATGGGTTTCCAGGCGCAGTAAAAGTAGTAACTTGCAAGTATTATTAAATATATCCTGAATCTATGTGGTAAGATGTAGTAAAGTGGAACAACTAAGATTAATAGGGTTAAATAGCTAAAGGAATTAAAACTCATAAAGGCTTTTATACTTTATTTTATGGGAAATGTAAATTTAAAAGAGATGAGGTGTCCCGTTGATGGGACACCTTGAAGATAGTAATTATTTTATTCCTGCAATTTCTTCAAGCATATCTGTGGTTAAGGATTTTGGTCTTTCAATTGGATAACCAAGGGCTCTATCCCAGGTGATATTTGAAAGAACACCAAGTGCTCTACCAATACCAAACAACACTGTATAGAAGTCATACTCCCTGACACCATAGTACCACTGGATTACTCCTGAATGTGCGTCAACATTTGGCCATGGATTCTTTGCCTTACCATGTTTCTCAAGGATTGGTGGAACAACTTCATAGAGGAGACTTACAGTTTTAAATAGAGGATCATCTGGTAGATGCTTGAGGGCAAATTCTCTCTGGGCAGTATATCTTGGATCAGTTTTTCTCAAAACGGCATGTCCATAACCGGGGATTACATGTCCACTATTTAATGTATCCCAGCAGTATTTCTCAAGTTCTTCTTTAGTTGGAACCCTGTCTCCCATTGATTTCATGAGATTCTGTATCCATCTTAGAACTTCCTGATTTGCAAGGCCGTGAAGTGGACCAGCAAGTCCATTTAATCCAGCAGAAAGGGAGTAATATGCATCAGAAAGTGCAGATGCCACCAAGTGTGTTGTGTGGGCTGAAACATTTCCACTTTCATGATCTGAGTGAAGAATAAAATACATTCTCATTACGTCATCATAGGGTTTATCGATTCCCATCATATGGGCAAAATCAGCGCCAAAGTCAAGATCTGGATTTGATGGAATGGGAGTATCTCCTTTATATTTCATTCTATAGATATAGGCCCCAATTTCTGGAAGTTTTGCAAGTAAATTCATTACATCTTCATACATGAACTCCCAATAGTTCATCTTGTTTGCAGTTCCTTCTTTGTATGCCTTTGCAAATACAGATTCTCTCTGCATTGCAAGAATTGCAGCGGAAAACATGGTCATGGGATGTGTATCCCTTGGCATGGTTCTAAGTACATCATAAACATACTGAGGGACTTTTTTTCTGCTTTTGAATTCTTCTACAACTTCCATTACATCTTCTTCAGTTGGGATATCACCTGTGAGAAGGAGATATAAATGACCTTCAACATAGGGCATTTCTGCGCCTTCCGGCTTTGGTAACTTTTCCATTATTTCTGGTATTGTGTATCCTCTGAATCTTATTCCTTCATAGGGATCAAGATAGGAAATATCGGTTACAAGACATTTTACTCCTCTCATTCCTCCAATTACCTGAGAGATCTTTACATCACCAACCACAACATCTCCATATTCTTTGACAAGACGTGTGGTTCTTGGACGATGTTCCTCAATTTTTTTAGCCAGTTTTTCTTTTAATTTTGACATACTTATTCCTCCAAAGATAAAGATTAATTAAAATTTTTTAATCATAATCATCTAATAAATGGTGTAAAAAATCAACCATTAGTTTAAAATATTTAACTTTAGTATATGTTTATTTTTTTTGTATTTATAAAAGATTCAAAGGGTTTTAATGTAAGAAAAAATTTACAAATTCTCTCTAAAAAATCTCCAGAGGGGCCTTGCCGTTATGAGAACGAATAAAAAGAACAGTATTCCTCCTATTAGATCCACAAAGTAGTGGTACCTTAAAAATATTGTAGCCATAAGTAGAAAAATTGATGGTACCAAAAAAATATAGAAGAGTTTTTTATATCTTTTGAAATTATAGTAAAGCACCATTAAAACAACCATTGTATGGCCTGAAGGGAAACAATCTCTGTGAATTTTTTCAATGGAGTTCTGCAGTGTGATGAGAAATTTATAGATAAAATGCCCCTGAATGGGAACAGTATAGAAATCTTTAAGGATAAATCTCGGGCCTATGGCTGGTATCATTAAATATCCCAGATAAGAAAGGAAGAATCCATAGCAGATATAAAAGTAGAAGAAGTCATATTCTTCAAATTTCCTTTTATACACGATATAGATACCGGTTATGAGGGGGATAAAATAAAAAAATGAGTAAGAAAGTTGTAAAATATCCACAAAAAAGGGATTCAAAAACTTTTCAACTAAAATCGATGGATCTTCCCCGAATATTATTCTATCAAGTTTTAAAAGGAATAGATCCATGTCATGATTTCTCACACCGGGTATTATAAACCTAAATTGAGTGAAAATTATGGGGATAAATAGTACAGGATACCACAACTGGAGAAAGGTTAGAATTTTGTTCTTACCACTTCTTTCTTTGTTGCATATTAAGATGAGATATGTGAGGAAGAATGTGTTTATCCCTAAGAAGAGGGATGAGTTTTCAATATTTTTGTTCCAAATTAAGAGGATTAACTGCAGAAAAAGGATGAAATAAAAGTTTAATTTATCTGCAGGGGTAAAATTTTTAAAGAAGGTTTTCATCCTGGTACCACTTTATTGTTTCTTCAAATGCCTTTTCAATACTGTATCTACAGGAAAAGTTAAAATCCTTTTTAGCGTTTTTTACATCACATATCCAGTAGTTTTTTGTTATTTCTTTTGCCTTTTCCAGGTCAAAAATATCGATTTTTCCTGATAACCTTGTGAAAAATCCATTCAAAGCCCCTGATGTTAGCACCATAAAGTGGGGAATCCTCAGATATAATACCCTTTTATTTAAAATAGATGAGGCAATTTTTCCAAGTTCCTTCCATGTGAAAAATTTTTCATAGGCAAGGCAATATTCCTTTCCACCTGTGTTTTCACTTATTGCAGAATCCACGATTCCCCTCACAAGATCCTTCACATATACAATTGAAACTAATTTTTCTTTAAAACCGATTAGGGGGACAATGCCATTTTTAACGCTCTTAAAAAATTTGTAAACGTCTGTGTCAAAGGGACCAAATACCGCAGGAGGCCTGATTATGGTATACATTTTAGTTGGTAGATGATCTTTTATAACCTTTTCAGATTCAAGTTTACTTATTCCATAGGTTGAAACAGGTCCCATGAATTCAGGATATCCATAGGTTTTTGAAGGCCCAAGTGCGGCCAGGGAACTTATGTGGATGAATCTTAAATTTTTAGTTTCAATATTTTTCAGAACTTCTAAAACTTTTTGCGTACCTTTTACATTAACCTCAAAAAAATCTTCTTTTCTAAGGGCCTTTGTAAGTGCTGCAAGGTGAAAAAAATAAGAGGATTTTTCAATTTCTTTACTATATTCTTCAATGTCAAATATTGTACCTTTGAGAAAAGTGATTTTCTCTCCCTTTTCAATGTTTGAAAATCGGCTTCTTGCCTTTTCTTCATTTCTAATTAGAAGATAAAGGTGGAAATTTCTTCTTAGAAGTTCAGAAACAAGATGTGTGCCAATAAACCCCGTCCCCCCGGTTAGAAACGCAACTTTTTCCATCATATTAAGTTGTATTTTTTGCCAATTTTAATCATGGAGTTAACTAATATTTCAGCATGTTCTTCATTGTGTATTGCCATACAACTGATTCTTATCATGTTGTTTTCAGCTGCAGGCATAAAAATTGGATTTGTGTAAATTTTTTCTTCTACAAGTAAATCCTGGAAAAATTTGCAAAGAATAACCTCATCTTCAATAACCACAGGAATGATTGGCGTGATTCCTTCATAGACTTTAAAATTTGCCCTTTTAAGTTCATCCCTTATTATATTACTTACTTTGAGTAAATTTTTTCTTCTTTCAGGTTCATTCTTGATTATTTCCAGTGCCTTTCTTGCTGCTGCCACAGATGGGGCTGGCATGCTTGCAGAGTAGATAAAGGGCATGGAATTGTGTTTTATGTATTCAATTACATCTTTTTTGCCTGCTACAAAGCCACCGGTGGATGCAAAAGATTTGCTAAATGTCCCCATTATGATGTCCACCTTGTCCAGTACCCCACAATATTCAGAGGCCCCCACACCCTTTTCCCCTAAGACACCAAGACCGTGGGCTTCGTCAACATAGAGTCTTGAGTTATATTTTTCACAGAGTTCAGCCAGTTTATCGACGGGGGCAATGTCTCCTTCCATACTGAAGACCCCATCCACCACAACAATTTTAGGTTCATCTACCAGTTTTTTTAAAAGGGATTCCAGATCACTCATATTGTTGTGCCTAAATCTTTTTATTTCACCAAAGGAAGAATAAGTTCCATTTACAATACTTGCATGTACATTTTTATCCAAAATTCCAAATTCTTTTCTTGTGATGAGAGCAGATAAACTTCCATTTGTCATAAAACCAGTGCTGAATATAAGTGTGGATTCTTTTTCCACAAATTCGGCCAATTCTTCTTCCAGTGCCAGATGTATGTCAAGGGTCCCATTTAACATTCTTGAGCCGCTGTTGCCGGTGCCATATCTTTTAATTGCATCTATGGCTGCTTCCTTAACTCTGGGATCAACTGTCAGCCCAAGATAATTATTTGATCCAAACATCAGCACCTTTTCCCCATCCATGATTACATATGGAGAATTTTCGGTTTCTACACCCATAAATTCCTTAAAATAAGGATAAAGGCCCATCTTTTTAAATTCAGATGGCTTTGTAAAGGCATAGCATTTCTGAAAAATGTCTAATCTTTCCGTTTTTTGGGATTTTTCCGACATAAATCTCCTCTATCTATTAATTTTTTTTCTTAAAAGTTTTATAGTGATAAAAATAGAAAGAACCAATATAATAGCAAAAAAGGTATATTTATTGTACTTTTTCATAAATTCAATCAAAGATTTCCAGTTACTTCCCAATTTGTAACCTGTATAAATTAAAAAAAAGTTCCAAACTCCACAACCAATTGTAGCATAAAAAAAAACTTTTATGGGGTTTAATTTTGAAATCCCTGCAAAAATTGAGATGACGCTTCTTGCACCTGATAGAAATCTATTTACAAGAATTACGCCATATCCATATTTTTTAAACCATTTTTCAACTTTAAAAATGGTTTTTTTATAGCCCTTTAAAAATTTTTTTTCAAGGATGCTTTCTCCATATCTGTAGGAAATTAGAAATAAAAAGAAAAATCCTGAAATACTCCCCATTGTGGTTAAAATAAAGGCCATGTAAATGTTTAATTTTCCTATTCCCACGAGATATGCACCAATTACCACCACACTATCTCCGGGAATTGGCGGAAATATATTTTCAAAAAAAGCGCTCAAAAACAAAATTATATATATCCATAAAGGAGATAATTCCCTTAAGGAAGTTAAAAAATTTTCCATATTTTATCCCCACTTGACCAGGTTCATGGATAGAGGATTTTCAATAAGGGGATGGTATGGATGTATCATAAAGGTAATTCCAATTAAACCTGTTTTGGTACAGATTATTTCATCGTAAAATTTCCAAAGGTTTTCTCCTAACTTTGTGTAAAAATTCAATTTTCTAATTTTTCTATTAATTATTTCCCCTTCGGGTGTTACAGTTCCATAGTAGATATTTACATTTACATCTTCTGGATCAAGTGCCGGCAGTTTGATGATGGCTGATACCTTTATTTTATCCCCGGAAAATATTTCCTCACTGCTACTTATATCTGTTTCCAAAATTTCAATGGAGTCCCATCTGGATAGGATATTGCTTTTCCATTTATTTAGTTCCTTTGCATTTTGAAAGCCACTTTCGGCGAGTTTATCCCATGTATTTGCGGCATTTAGATAAAATTTTTCTATATAGTTTTCAAGCATTCTGTGTGTATTGAAAAATGGAGTTAATGTTTTCATGGCACTTTTCATCTTTTTTATCCAGCCCCTTGGAAGCCCATCTAATCCCCTTTTGTAGAAAAGAGGTACTATTTCATTTTCAAGAAGATAATAGATGGATTTACTCTCCACATTGTCTTGATATTCTAAATCTGAATATTCTTCTCCGTTTCCTATTGCCCATCCATTTTCTCCATTATAGCCTTCATCCCACCAACCATCTAAGATACTTAAATTTAATCCTCCATTTGGAGTGACCTTCATTCCACTTGTTCCACAGGCTTCAAGGGGCCTTCTTGGGGTATTAAGCCACAAATCCACTCCCTGTACCATGTATCTTGCCACATTCATGTCATAATCTTCTAAAAAGACAACGTTATTCCTGAATTCTTCCTGTTTTATGAGGTGAATTATATTTTTTATTATTTCCTTTCCAGGATGATCCTTGGGATGTGCTTTCCCGGCTATTATGATCTGGACAGGCCTTTCAGGGTCCTTTAAAATTTTTAAGAGTCTATCGGGATCTTTAAAGAGTAAATATGCTCTTTTATATGTTGCAAATCTTCTTGCAAATCCTATGGTTAGTGCCTCAGGATTGAGCACCTCTTGAGATCTTTCAATGTCTTTTCTGGATGCTCCCTTTTGTTCAAGTTGTTCCTTTAATTTCCTTCTGACAAATGCCACAAGTCTTTCTCTCCTTCTTTCATGTGTTCTCCAGAGTTCGGAGTCGGGGATTTTATCTATTCTTCCCCAGACTTTTGAGTTATCAGGTTCTATTGCCCAACTTGGGTTTAGATATCTCGAGTAGAGTCCTGCCATCTCCTTTGAAACCCATGAAGAAACATGTATCCCATTTGTTATGTGGGTGATGGGGATATCCTCAACTTTTAAATTATTCCAGACATTTTTCCACATATTTCTGGAAACTTTTTCATGTAATTTACTCACACCATTACAATATGCTGACATCCGCAGGGCAAGGACCGTCATACAAAAAGATTCATTTGGGTTTTCGGGATTTTCCTTTCCTAAGTTTATCAGTTCTTCAATTGAAATTCCAAGTTCCTTTACATATTCTGAAAAATATTTTTCTATGAGATATCTTTCAAATCTGTCATTTCCTGCTGGAACAGGAGTGTGTGTGGTGAAAATATTACTTGCAAAGACTGCTTCCTTTGCTTCATGAAATGTGAGGTTAAATTTTTTCATCAGTACCCTTATTCTTTCAAGGGAGGCAAAGGCTGAGTGCCCTTCATTTATGTGGAAAACTGTTGGTTTCAAATTTAGGGCATCGAGTGCTCTTACTCCACCAATACCGAGTAAAATTTCCTGTCTGATTCTCATTTCCCAATCGCCACCATAAAGTTGATAGGTTATTTCTCTAAGGTGTTGAGGATTTTCGGGAATATTTGCGTCAAGAAGAAAAAGGGGAACTTTGCCAATCTGAGCCCTCCATATTCGCGCTTTAAGGGTTTCTCCACCTATGTCAACTTCTATATGGATTTCCCTTCCATCTTCATCTTTTTCTAAGGATATTGGCATGTTGTAAAAGTCGTTGTCTGGATAAAATTCCTGTTGCCAGCCGTCTAAATTTAGATATTGTCTAAAATATCCCTGTTGATACAAAAGACCTATTCCAACTACGGGCAAACAGAGGTCACTTGCACTTTTTAAATGTTCCCCTGCTAAAATTCCAAGACCTCCCGAATATATTGGAAGGGATTCTGTTATCCCATATTCTGCAGAAAAATATGCAACCTGAAAACTTGCTGGTTCATCGAGTTTGAAATCGTAGTAGGAGCATATCTGCATATATTCATCTAATTTCTTTTCGACTTCTTTCATCTGGGAAATAAATGCATCATCTTTGGAAATCTCATTGAGGGTTTCCTGAGAAATTAATCCAAGCATTAGAACAGGATTATGGTTGCATATCTGCCATAGTTCAGGGTCAATCCTGTGGAATAAATTTATTGCATCGTGATTCCAGCTATACCAGAGATTTGATGCAATTTTTTGGAGGGGTTTCAACTTATCTGGAAGTTTTGGCTTAACTCTGACCTTTTTTATATTCATTTTACCTACTCCTTATTTCATTTATTAGTTCTGAGGGAAATAGAGTACTTGTGCCCACCTTACCAACCACAATTCCCGCTGCAAAATTTGAGATTATGGCTGCTTCTTCTGGATTTGCACCGGCTACAAGTGAAAGTGAATATGCTGCAATTACAGTATCTCCTGCTCCTGTTACATCAAATACTTCCTTTGCGACAGTTGGAATTTCTATATTGAGCCCGGAGGGCCTGAAAAGTTTCATTCCCCTTTCTCCAAGAGTTATGAGTACATTTTCCACATCTAATATTTCAAAGATTTTATTGGCACATTCATTGAGATCTTCATTTGAGGTTATCCTCACATGGGTCATTTCTTCACTTTCTTTTTTATTGGGGGTTATTGTGTTAATCGGAGAATAAAATTTGAAGTTTTGTGGGAATGGATCAATAACAACATCTTTGCCTTTTTTCTTAAAGTAGGAGAGAAGTTTTTTGAGAATTATTTCATTGAAAAGCCCCTTTCCATAATCTGATATTATTACAAGTTCAAATTCTTCTATATGTTTATTTATAAATGTAAATAGTTTTTCCATGAGTTCCATGGTAATTTCAAATTCCTTTTCTCTGTCAACTCTGCAAATTTGCTGGTTTTTTGCTATTATTCTAATTTTTTCAATTGTTTTTTTACTGACCTCAATTAAAAGTCCAGAGGTATCAATATCATTTTCATGAAATAATTCTTTAAGTTTAATTCCCGCTTTGTCATTTCCAATAATTGATAAAAAGATGGGAATTCCACCAAGTGTTTTAATGTTTGCAGCCACATTCCCTGCACCACCAATTTTAAAAATTTCTTCTTTAACCTTAACTACAGGTACAGGAGCCTCAGGGGAAATTCTTTCCACATCACCAAAAATATATCTATCAAGGATTACATCACCCATGACGAGTATTTTTTTATCTTTAAAGTTTTTGATTACCTTTATTAATTTATTTTTTAAACTGGCACTTATCTCCATTTTTCTCCTTTCTATATTTAGAAAATGATAATTTAAGTTTTAATTTTTTTCAATCAATTCTTTAAAACTTCTGAGTACTTCTTCAACATCAATGTCTTTTATGCATCTGGGATATTTATACCTGCTGCATTTGTAACCGGGGCAGGGCATACAGTCCAGGTCTTTCTTCACAACTACAAATTTTGTCATCCATGGGTGCCATACATTGTAATTTGAAGATCCCCAAATAACCAAAATCTTCTTTTTAAGGGCTGCCCCCATGTGCATGGGACCACTATCGCAGCAGATAAAAATTTCTGATTTTTTAATAACTGCTCCAAGTTCTTTTATATTATCTGCGATAATTTTTTTTATTCCATTTTTGGAATTTCTTTCAATTTTTTCCAGAACATCCAGTTCAAAAGGGGCTCCCACAAAGAGGGGTGAAAAATTATTTTCAATTAGCAGATCATTTAGTTTTGCAAATTTTTCTTCAGGCCATTTTTTGCTCTCTAAAGTTGCATTTGGATGAATAAGTATGAAATTTTTTACTTCCATTCTTTCCAATTTTTTTTCCACTTTACTTTCTGCTTCAGAGGGTATAAAAAAATCAGAAGAGATATCCTCCTTTGAAAGATCTATGTTGAAATATTTGAGATAGGAGAGTTGTAATAATACTGAATGGATGTTTTTTACAGGCCTAATAACATGGGTGTAATTTTTTTTAAATCTGTGAGTTTCTAAACCAATTTTTTCAGGACTCCCTGAAAAAATGGTAAAAAGATAGGAGGTTGAATTTCCATGGAAGTTAAAGACCACATCATATTTTTCCCTTCTTATTTTCAAAATGGTACTTATCTTATTTATAAGATTGTTTTCAAAAGTCAGAATGTTTCTTATATTTGGATTTAATGAGAGTGCCTCTTCAAATCTCCTTTCTACAAGTACATCTATTTCTACTTGAGGGATTTTTTTTTTAATAGTTTAATTGTTGGGGTTAAAAGTATAATATCTCCAAGAGACCGCATCTTTATGAATAGTACCTTCATGTTCTATCCCTCTTTTTCGTCAATTGCTTCTTCCACAAGCATTATTGGTATTCCATCCCTTATGGGATATAATTTTTTGCAGTTTTCACATTTTAAATATTTTTCATCATCTGTCAGTTTTAAATCTCCGTGACATATTGGACATGCAAGAATATTTAATAAAAAATCACTTATGGGTTTTTTTTCTTCCATATTAATTTCTCCTAAAATTTTAGTTTATTTTCCTTCCCTTTTAAAAGTCTTTGGATGTTTTCCCTGTGTCTGATGACTATTATTATTGCTACTATGAGGCTTCCCAGTATTAAAAAGATGTCTTTTTCTCCCATAAGGAAGAGAAATAGGGGGAAAGAGAGTGCTCCTAAAATTGATCCTAAGGATACATATCTTTTAATGGCAACCACCACAATAAAAAGGAAGAAAGAAAAGAGTACGCAAATGGGTTTTATGGCAAGAAATACTCCAGCAGAGGTTGCCACTCCTTTTCCACCTTTAAATTTTAGAAAAATGGTATAGCAATGTCCTAAAATTGCAAAAATTCCGCCTAAAATTGTTATTCTATAATCACCATTTGAAAGTATAAAGGCTATGTACACTGCAAAAAATCCCTTGAGTGCATCCAATATTAAGGTTAATATGCCCAGGAATTTATTTCCCGTCCTTGTAACATTTGTTGCTCCAATATTTCCACTTCCAATTTCCCTCACATCTTTTTTAACGAAAATTTTTACCAGAAGATAACCCCAGGGGATGCTCCCTAAAAAATATGCTATTAGAGATGAAATTATTAAAATTTTAGCATTCATCTTTACCTTAAACTCCTATAGATATTTTTTTCACTATAAATTGGACCTTCTCTTTTCAGGATACTTTCAAAAAGTGTAAATTCCTTAACCAAAAAGTTTTCCCTGAAATTCTTAAATTTATCTCCTCTGATTTCCCTTAAGACCTCTTCTATTCCAGATCTTTTCTTAACCCTTCCAAGGGTGAGGTGGGGCTTAAATTTCCTGTTTTCCTTTTTTACGCCTATTACTTCAAGTTTTTCCTCTATTTCATAAAATAATTTGTCAAGGGTTCCTTCTTTAAATGAAACACCTATCCATATTACTTTGGGGTTGTGGTAATTTGGGAAGACACCACCATTTTGTAAGATAATTTCAAATTCAGAGAAATTCACTTTCTCAAGTAAATTGGCAATTTCAAAGTATTTTTTCTCTTCAACTTCACCGATAAATTTTAAAGTTATGTGGAGATTTTCCATTTCAACCCATTTTATGGATTTTATTTTTCTAAAATCCTGAGTTATGCTGTAAATTTTTTTTTTGATTTCAGTTGGTAATTTTATCCCTGTAAATAGTCTCAATTTTTTTCCTCTATTAAAGATTTTCTTACCATATTTAAAGCCCTCATCACTGTCCCAAATCTTATCCTGTTTCTATTTCCTGAGATTAAAAATTTTTTAACCTTTACCTTTTTATTTCTTGAAACGGCAATGTAAACTGTGCCCACAGGTTTTTCCTTTGTCCCTCCTGAAGGACCTGCTATCCCGGTTATTCCAACTCCAATATCGCTTTTAAATCTCTCTTTAATTTTTATAGCCATTAAAATTGCCACCTGTGAACTCACAGCCCCATATTTTTCAATGGCATTTTTGTCTATACCGAGATTTTCTATCTTAATTCTATTGTTGTATGCTACGATACTTCCCAAAAAATAGGCGGAACTTCCCGGGATATCTGTCAGGGTTTTAGATAAATATCCTCCTGTGCAACTTTCTGCACAACTTATGGTTAAGTTTCTTTTCTTTAATATGTTTGAAACAACATCTTCTAATTTCTCGCCCTTTGTGGAGTAGAATTCCCTTTTAAATTTTTCTCTTAGTTTATCTTCAAATTCTTTTAAAGCATCTATATCATCTGCAGATGCAATAACTTCAATGTCCCCACTTTTTGAAAGTATAGTATAGTTTACATTCTTTATTTTTTCCTTTATTCTGCATAGAAATTCATCAACTTCAGGTTCAACTACTTCGGCCAGTTTGTATCTACTTGTAATGATTTTGCTTTTGAAGTTGTTTCCAAATTTTTTTAAAAAGTTTTCAAAAACATTCTTTAATTCGTCTGGAGGTCCAGGTAATAGCAGTATTTTTCTTTCATCAATTTCAATAAATTGACCGGGAGCAATTCCAACCTGGTTTTGAATCAGCTGTGCTCCCTTAATTATAAGGGCTTGCTTAAAACTATTTTCAGGGGGTTTCTTTCCCATTTTACTGAATTTTTCCAGTATTTTTTTTTCTATTTTGGAATTGTAGGTCAGGTTGGTTTTTAAGAATAGGGCAACGGCGTCCTTTGTTACATCATCCTCTGTGGGACCAAGTCCCCCCGTGAGTATAACAAATTCAGAATTTTTAAAGGAGAAGTTCAGAAAGTTTTTTATTGAATTTATGTCATCTTCAATGTATGTGGCGGAATTTACCTTGATATTGTATATCCACAATTTCTCTTTGATATATGAAAAATGGGTGTCAGAAAAACCGGGAAGCATCAGTTCTGAGCCTACTATACCGAGAGAACACCTCATAGTATACCCGGAAAAATATATATGAAAATTCTTAAAATTAAATTGGTGTAAATACCCACGATGGCATCGTCTATCATTATTCCCACACCATTTTTCAATTTTTCACTTCTTCTTGCCGGAAAAGGTTTTAAGATATCAAGTATTCTAAATATGAAAAAAGATGCGGCTATTATTTTATATGAAAATGGTAGCATAATGAGGGCGAGGAATTGGCCTAAGATTTCGTCTATTACTACCTTTGATGGATCTTCTTCACCTTCATTTTGAGAAATTATTGAAGCGGATATGGTTCCCGCGCACGCGGTTAGGAAAATTAAGATTGGGAAGAGATACCCGTGGGACTCAAATATTTTATGGAGGAGTAAATAGATTGCTACTCCGCCCAAACTTCCAGCAGTTCCAGGGGCAAAAGGAGAATAACCAAGTCCAAAACCAGTCCCTATTAAATAGGAAAGAAATATTTTAAAATTGTATAATTTTTTCCCCATTTTTCTACAATAGAGTTAAGATTTACTAATTCTCTCCATAAATATGTTCATCATAGGCTATTTCAAATCTCAATTTGTGTTTTGCTTCTTCCTGTGCAAGTTTCAAGAAAGTATTTTTTAAATTTTCATCATCCATCTTTTCTGCAAGTTTTGTATAAAATAGAAAGGTTTCCTTCTCTTTTTTCATTGCTATTTTTAGTGCATCTGCATATTCAATTGCATCGTAATTTCCTATTTTTTCATCTTCTTTAAGGGATTCAAGAATTTTTAAGTCCATAATTTTCCCTTTAAAGGGTTTTAACTCTCCATCTTCTTTTATTTTCAACAGCATTTCCTTATGCTTCAATTCTTCCTGAGCAAAATCTTCAAAGGTCTTTTTTATGGAAGGTTTCGTCTTTTTTGAAAGGGCTATGTAGAATTCGTATGCTTCTTCTTCATTCTTAATTGCAAAATCGAGGATGTCATCCACCGATTTAAAATTCATAAAAGGCCTCCCACATGATTCATTAAAATTAATATCTCATTTTAAATTAAATGTGAAAAAACTCAAAACTTTTTTAACTTAATTTTTCCTTGAGGAAATTCAGGAATTTTTTTTCCTCTTCCAACACCACTTTAATTTTCAAATAAAGGGATTTTTCTTTAAATTTGTCTGGAATCATGTCCTTTAATTTTACGAAATCCTTTTCAGTTGTTATCACATATCCACCTTTTTCCAGGAAGCCTGTGATACTTTTTATATCTCCAGAGTTGTATTTATGATGGTCTTTCAGTGAAATTTCTTTTTCTGGCAGGATATTTTCATCTCTTAATAACTTGAAAAACTGGTCATTGTTAGCTATACCTGAAATTGCAAGGAATTTCCCCTTTGTGTTCAATCCCTTTATTTTTTCATTTAAAAAATTGTAAATTCCATCCCTTTTCATGTATGAGAAAAATATGGGGTGTTCTTTACCAAGAAATTTAAGTATTTCTTTTATCTTTTCCCCTTTAAATTCCCCGCTACTTTTGGTAAATATGACACAGTGGGAATACTTAACCGATTTAATAGATTCCCTTAAAAGATTGCAACCAATTTTTTTATCGAAATAAAATGGGTTTTTACTATCTATCAAAACAATATCCACATCTCTGAAAAGTTTTAGGTATTGAAAACCGTCATCTAAAATTGCTACTTGTGGAGATTCGGGCAGATTTTCCAGGAATTTTATTCCATTGATCCTGTTTTTTGAAATCAATATGGGAATGTTGGGAAGATTGTAGCCCATCAAAAGTGGTTCATCGCCATATTCCCAATAATTGGTTTTATAATCAGGATTTTTCAGGATCTTAAGTCCACTTCCACTTTTTTTATATCCTCGGGTTAGAATTGCAACAGACAGATTTTCTCTTTTTAAAAGATTTGCCAGATATATAGTAAATGGGGTCTTTCCACTTCCTCCCATTGTAAAATTTCCTATGGAGATTACTTTTTGGGAATATCTTTTCTGTTTTAGTATGTTTTGTAAGTAAAGACTTCTCTTTAAGTTATTTAATTTACACAGTACATTTATGGGTATGCATTTATATTTTTTTAACTTTTGACTATCCATTTGTAAATTTTTTCACTCCAGCCTCTATTTTTCTTTAGGATTAAAAAGCCTCTTTCTCCTATTTCTTTTGCAAATTTTTCGTTTTTTATCAATTCTAAAATTGATTCTTTTAATTGGGGGATTCCCTTTGTAATAATGATTCCCTTTCCCATTTCCAATATTTCTACAATTTCTCTAAAGTTTTCCATATGAGGGCCGGTGATGACAGGTTTCCCCCAGATAATTGGTTCAAGTGGATTGTGTCCCCCATGGGGGAG